>DASWRS010000389.1:0-29516 GCA_036403075.1 Kofleriaceae bacterium | reverse complement strand
TCGAGGCCCAGCGCCGGAAGCAGACCCTGGCCGGCCTGCTCGGCGGGATCGGCGACTACCGCGGCCAGATGACGCTCGATCAGGAGCTGCTCGCGACCGCCGAGCGGCTGCACGGCGCCGAGTCGCGCGAGACCTTGACCGCGCTGGCGTTCCTGATCGGGCCGTACTGGGCCGCCAACCGCTACGACGAGCTCGAGGCGATCGTGTCGCGCGCGCTGGCGCTGACCCGGAAGCTCGATGGCGAGACCAGCATGGCGTACGCGAGCCAGTTGTCGCAGTACGGCACCTTGCTCACCGCGCGCAACCAGTACGCCTCGGCCCAGCAGGTCTACGAGCAGAGCCTCCAGATCCAGGAGAAGCTGGTCAAGGACGACAGCCAGCTGCTCGGCGCGGTCCAGACCCTGGCGAGCGCCTACTGGCAGGCCAACCAGCGCGCGCGGGCGGTGGCGCTGTTCGACCGCGCGCTCGCGATCAGCGACAAGGCCGACACGCCGATCATGCTGCGCGGCAGCACGATGTGGATGATCGTCTCGCTCTATCATTATGGCGGCCGCGACGACCTCGCCCAGCCGCTGGTCAAGAAGGCGATCGCGCTCTACGAGTCCGAGATCGCGCGGCTCGAGCGCGACAAGCCCGACGACTACCAGCTGCCCGGGCTGATCGGCCAGCTCGCGTTCACCTACCGCCAGAGCGGCGACCTTGAGCGCGCCGCGAAGCTGTTCGAGAAGGTGATCGCGCTCGACGAGAAGCGCGGCGGGTTCTCGGCGTGGGCGAGCACGCTCGCCGAGGTCCGTCGCGCCCAGGGCCGGCCGCGGGAGGCGCTCGCGCTGCTCGAGAACGCACAGGTCGCGCTGACCAAGATCTCGCCGCAGAGCGGCGCGACGTTCAACGCGATCATCGCCGATGTCGCCCGCGAGGTCGGTGACTACCCCCGGGCCGAGCGCCTGCTCGCCGAGTACCGCGCCAGCCTCGAGAAGACCTACGGCCGTCATCACCCGCTGTACGGCATGGCCGAGCTCAGCACGGCCTACGTCTACATGGCGAGCGGCCGGATCGCGGCGGCCGAGCAGCTGCTCGCCGACGGCCTCGAGATCGCCGAGCGCGACCTCCAGCTCGTGCTGCGCACCGGCACCGAGGCCGACCACGCGGTGTACTTCGCGCGCAACAGCTACCAGCTCGACACCGCGATCAACTTCGAGCTGACCTACGCGGCCCGGAGCGGCTCGGCGGCGCGGCTCGGGCTGACCACGCTGCTCCGCCGCAAGGGCCGCGTGCTCGACGCCGCCGCGTCCAGCCTGACGACGATCCGCGCCCGGCTGTCGCCCGAGGACAAGCAGCTGCTCGACGATCTCGCCAGCGCGCGCGCACAGCTCGCCAAGCTGACCGTCGCCGGGCCGTCGGCGACCGGCGAGGCCGACTTCGCCAAGGAGATCGCGGCGCTCGAGGATCAGGTCCAGAAGCTCGAGATCCTCGTCGGCCAGAAGAGCGCCGCGTACCGCGCGGCGAGCCAGCCGATCGTGCTCGCGGCGGTGCAGAAGGCGATCCCCCGCGACGGGCGGCTGATCGAGATCGTCAACTTCCAGCCCGGCGATCCCAAGGCGCCGTACGCGGCCAACCCGGTGCTGCCGCCGCGCCGCTACGCCGCGTTCGTCGCCGGCAAGACCGGAGATCCGCAGCTGATCGACCTCGGGCCCGCGGCCGCGATCGACGACGCGGTCGAGCAGTTCCGCAAGGCGGTGTCCGATCCGGACAACGATCGCGCCGCGGAGCTCGGCCACGCGCTGTTCGCGCTGACCCTGGCCAAGGTCGTCCCGGCGCTCGGCGGCGCGACCAACGTCCTGATCGCCCCCGACGGCGCGCTCAACGTCGTGCCGTTCTCGGCGCTGGTCGACGATCGCGGCGAGCTCCTGGTCAAGCGCTACACGTTCACCTACCTGACCTCGGGCCGCGACCTGCTCCGCCTGGCGATCAAGACCAAGGCCCAGGGCGGCGGCGTGATCTTCGCCGATCCGAGCTTCGACGCCGCGGCGCCGGCGGCTCCCGCGGCCACCGGGCAGGCGCCGACCACACGCGGCCGCCGCTCGGCCGACCTGACGCTGCAGCGCTGGAAGCGGCTGCCCGGCACCGCGCAAGAGGCCGACGAGGTCGGCAAGCGGATGCGCGGCGCCGAGGTGTTCCGCGGCGCGCGGGCCACCGAGACCGCGCTCAAGAGCGTGCACGGCCCCCGCGTCTTGCACCTGGCGACCCACGGGTTCTTCCTGCCCGATGCGCCGCCCGTCGATCCGGCGGCTCCGGCCGCCGAGGCCCGCGCGGCGCCCGCCGGACCGACGCTGTCGACCGAGGCCCGCGAGAACCCGCTGCTGCGCTCGGGGCTGGCGTTCGCCGGCGCCAACCAGCTGGTCTCGGGCGAGGACGACGGCATCCTCACGGCGATGGAGGCGACCGGCCTCGATCTGTGGGGCACCCAGCTGGTCGTGCTCTCGGCGTGCGAGACCGGCGTCGGCAAGGTCACCAACGGTGACGGCGTCTACGGCCTGCGCCGCGCGCTGGTGATCGCCGGCGCCGAGAGCCTGGTGATGTCGCTGTGGCAGGTCGACGACGACGCGACCCGCGACCTCATGGCGGGCTACTACGCCCGGCTGGCCGCCGGCAAGCCGCGGAGCTCGGCGCTGCGCGACGTCCAGCTCGAGATCCAGGGCAAACCGAAGTACGCCCATCCGTACTACTGGGCCAGCTTCCTGCCGGCCGGTGACAACACTCCGATCCGGTGAGCCCCGTGCGCCGAGGACCCCTGAGGACCCCCGAGGACACCATGATGAAGTCACGCAGTCTCGTCATCGCCACGCTGGCCGCGCTCGCCGTGGTCACCCTCGCGGGCACCGCCACCGCCGCGCCTCGCCACCCGGGCCCGCCCGGGCCGCCGCTGACGCCGCACGCCGGCAAGCTCGACAAGAAGCAGCTCGAGATCGAGCGCCACATCTGGACCGCGCAGTTCTACCTGCGCAAGGCCGGCGATCTGCCCGGCGCGATCCGCGAGTACAAGGCGGTGCTCGCGCTCGATCCGGCGAACACCCCCGCGAGCCTCGCGCTCGCCTCGCTGTACCGCAGCGACAAGAAGCCCAAGCTCGCGCTCGACGTCCTGACCCGCCTCACGAAGAAGGCGCCGGCCAACCCCGACGCCTGGCTCCTGCTCGCCCAGCTCCAGGCCGAGCTCAAGGACGACGCGGCGATGAAGGCGTCGATCGCCCGGGTGATCGCGCTCGATCCCGAGAGCGTCGGCGCCTACGCGCTGCTGTTCGACCGCGCCCAGGCCCGGCTCGATGCCGGCGACGCGGCCGCCAAGGCCGACGCGCTCGACGCCGCGCGCAAGATCATGGCCTACACCCGGCACCAGGGCGCGATGTACAAGCTCGCCGAGCGCGCGGTGATCAAGCTGTCGGGCCAGCCGATCGACGTCGCGGTCTATGACGCCAAGGCGGCCTACGCCGCCGCGTTCGACAGCCCCGAGATCGGCCTGATCAACGAGCACATGGCCGTCGCGCGCCGCGGCTTCGCGAAGTGCCTCCAGCTCGACCCCGGCCGCGAGGACTGCCACTACCAGCTCGGCCTGGTGTACTCGTCGGTCAAGGCGTCCGACGCCTACGATCCGGGCAAGGCGCTCGCCGAGCTCGCCGCCGCGCCGTCGCTGCCGGCGGCCTGGATCCAGGCGGCGGTCCTGCTCCGCGCCGCCGACAAGCCGAGCGAGGCCCGCGCCGCGCTCGACAAGGCGCTCGCGCTCGATCGCCGCTCCGCGGTCGCCCACGTCGAGCTCGGCATCCTCGACAAGCTCGACGGCAAGACCGACGCCGCGGCCGAGCACTTCGTCGCCGCGCTCGACGCCGATCCCTACGGCGCCGCCGGCGACCGCGCGCTCGGCGAGCTCGCCAAGGTCAGGCCCAACCACCCGCGCGTGGTCCAGAGCATGCTCGAGGGCCGGGTCGGCGGCGACGTGTTCTCGAGCGATCGCTACAAGGCGGCGGTCGGCCTCATGGAGCAGGAGCTCGGCGGCATCGACGACGCGGCGCCCGAGAAGGCCGTGATCGAGGACATCGTCCACAAGCTGCTCGACGCCAGCGCGGTCAAGCAGCAGTTCCGGGTCTCGCTCCTGACCACCGGCATGGTCAACGCGTTCGCGCTGCCCGACGGCCACGTCTACGTCACCCGCGGCCTGATCGATCTGATGAAGAAGAAGCAGCCCGGCCGGCCGATCGACGCCGGCAACGACGCGCTCGGGCACATCCTGGGCCACGAGCTCCAGCACGTGCTCCGGCGCCACAACGTCAACTCGGCGGTGTTCCAGGCCGCGATCAAGGATGCGTCGAGCCCGCTCGATCCCTCGGTCCTGACCCACATCACCCGGCTCCAGGAGATGGACGCCGACCGCGAGGGCATGGTCATGGCGTTCCTCGCCGGCTTCCACCCGCGCGGCGGCATCGAGTTCATGGAGATCATGGGCAAGGAGCTCGAGATCCCGCAGCACCTCGATCACCCGACGTTCGACGAGCGCGTCGCCTACCTGACCGAGTACTGGACCAACGACGTGCGCTACGCCTTCGTGTCGTTCCGGCTCGGCGTCGCCGCGATGGACAAGGGCGCCAAGCTCGAGGCCAGCGACATGAAGCAGGCGGTCTCCGCCTACGACGAGGCGATCGAGGACTTCAAGCGCTACCACGCGATGCTGCCGTCGCTCAAGGAAGCCGACAACGACCTCGGCATCGCCTACACCAAGCTCGGCGTGCTCGCGATGAGCGCCGATTCGCCGCTCGCCCGCTGGCAGACCCGGTTCTCGCTCGAGCGCGCCTCGGCCGTCGCCTACGTCGGCCTCGCGCGCGGCGAGGAATCCGGCCAGACCCGCGGCGGCGACAAGGCCCGCCTGCCGCCCCAGCTCCGCGAGGCGATCGCCGCGTTCAAGGAGGCGCTGTCGCTCGACGAGACCTACAGCAAGGCGCGGCTCAACCTCGCCGCCGCCTACCTTGCGGCCAACCAGCTCGACAACGCCAGCGCCATGCTCGCCAAGGTCGAGGCCCGCGACGACGTCACCTCGGCCGACATCGACCTGATCCGCGGCATCGCCCTGGCCGAGGCCCGGACCTACGACAAGGCCAGGGCCGCCTTCGAGCACGCCCTGACCTCGCAGTCCGCCCGGCGCGCCGCCGCCTACAACCTGGCCAAGACCCTCGAGCTCGCCGGCAAAGCCGCCGACGCCAAGCGCGCCTACCAGCAGTACACCAGGCTCTACCCCGGCGGCCCCTGGGCCAAGGCCGCCGACGCGGCCGCGGCCAAGCTGTAGGCGTATCATCCCCCCATGTCCCGCGCGATCGACCCGGCCTCGGTGCGAGCCTACGTTGCTCGCGACTGGCGGGCGCTGCGCGCGAGCAAGCGCGTCTACTGGCGGGCGCGCCTGGACCGCGGCGGCCTCGCCGAGGCCCTCGCGATCACCGGCCAGCTGAGAGCCGGGTTACAACACCGCGACGCAACATGGCCGACCGAGCACGACCGTGAAGAAGACCTCCAGACGCACCGGCGGGTCGCGGCCGCGCTCGCCCGCACGGCCCCGACGACCGCGCCCGGCAAAGCGCCCCGCGCCCGTGGACGCGCTCGTCGCGTTCGCTGACGTCGCCGAGAAGCTCGGCCTCCGGTGGTACGTGTTCGGCGCCCAGGCGGTGAACTTGCACGGGTTTCCTCGCGCCACGGCCGACCTCGATCTGACGATCGATCTCGCCGAGCTCCCCCCGCGCGCGCTGATCGCCAAGCTCGAGAAGGCGGGCTTCTCGGCCCGGTTCTCCGACGATGAGTTCATCGCCGCCACGCGCGTGATCCCGATGGTCCACCGCGCGACCAAGCTCCCGATCGATCTCGTCATCGCCGGGCCCGGCCTGGAACAGCGGTTCCTCGATGAGGTACAGCTACACCCGATCGGGAATCGCCGCGTTCCGGTGCTGTCGCCGGAGAACCTGATCGTCACCAAGCTGCTCGCCGCGCGTCCCAAGGACCTGGAGGATGTTCGAGAGCTGCTCGCCAGCCGCGGATCGTCGCTGCATCATGATCAAATTGGCGAGCTGCTCGCTCTGCTCGAGCAAGCTCTCGATCAGAGCGACCTGACTCCTCTGTACCAGCGGCTACGCGACGAGGCCGCCCGCGGTTGATGCGCTTCGAAGGTCCTTTGTAGATAGCAGTCGATGATGCGATTGGCGATCTCGGTGATCGCCTGGATCGTCGGGACGCCGGCCAGGCTGCCGGCCGCGCCGACCGCGGCGCGGTTACCAGGCGATCCCGACCACCGCGACGTGATTGCTCGCTGGATTGAAGTACGACATCAAGAGTGTGGTGGTCGTGCTGATCTCGGGGTGGCCGGTGAGCGCGCGACACAGGTTGAGGCCGCTGGCGGCGTCGCAGCCCGGCAAGCTGCTGCGCGTCGGCCCGAGCGTCCAGGAGCCGACGAACGTGCCGGCGGGTGCCTTCCAGACCCGGAAGCTGCCCGCGATCGACGTCTCCTCGACGAGCGCGAGCCCCTTTCCGGGGTAGCTGTCCACGGTGATCGCGATCGGCGTCGCGCCGGAGATCACCGACTGCGCGAGCTGGAAGCTCGTCGTCCAGTTCGGCGAGCTCGAGATCCAGTACGCGTAGCTCTGGCCGCGTTGCCAGGCCGAGGGCGTGGCCGCCACCTTCGACAGGAAGATGCGGCCGCGGCCGCAGGCACCGAACGCGCTCGAGTCGCACACGCTGGAGAACAGGAACAGGCTACCGCCGCTGAAGATCGGCGAGCCGAGCTGCTGCTGGGCCGGGAGCTGCGTCCCTGCCGGGGCCCGGAACACCTCGGTTGGACCGCTGACCACCGTGTTGGTCGCCGAGTCGTACTCGAGCAGGCCGAAGCCCTCGACGAGGATCCCGCCGTTGTCGACACAGACCTCCATGTACGTGATCAACAGCCGCGAGGATCCGCCCGGCTCCTGCGCCACGCCGCTGGCCCACGCCGCGGGATAGCCCGCCGACGACGGCGTGCACGCCGTGCCGTTCGCGCGCGTCAGGTTGGTCGGGTTGGGCAGGAACCGCGCCGGGCCGATGAACGACGAGCGCCCCGCGAGCGCACCCGGCGGCGTCGGCACCTCGACCAGCTGGTTCGGGACCAGGCCGGGCGAGAAGCTGCCCTCCGCGGCGGTCGTTCCGCCGATGAAGCCGGTCAGCGTGCCGGTGAAGTCGTAGATCGCCGTGTCGCAGAACAGCCACAGGCTCTGGTTCCCCGGCAGCTGGCGGCTGAAGCCGCAGTCGCGCGCGAGCGACGCGCCCCAGTGCGTCTCGAACTGCGAGACCACGCTGGCAGGTGGCGCGACGTCGGCCGCTGCCTGCCCCAGGGGCAACAGCATCGCGAGCAGGCCGAGCAGGAACCGAACCGGTCTCCGTCTTCGCATGCACAACTCCTGGATGGGTGTTCGCCACTGGCTACCACCCGCGCCTCGGCGGCGCACCGTGAAGCCCGCTATCAGCTCGTGACGCGGAGCTGTCCTCGCACGGCGCCATGTCGGACGGTATTCTGGAATACCCCGCGCGGGGTGGCGATCAGCTTCGCGCCGTTCACGCCGGCGGCGTACCATGCCGGCATGGCGCTGCCCGCGACGTTACGCAAGTTCGAGATCGGCCTCGCCGACGCCGATCGCGAGGTCTACGAGCAGCTCGACTGGCGGGTCGCGCAGCATCCGTCGGAGAGCGAGCGCCACCTGGTCGCCCGGGTGATCGCCCGCGCGCTCGAGCACGGCGACGGCGTCGAGTTCAGCCGCGGCGGCGTGTCCGACGACGACGAGCCGGCGATCGTGCAGCGCGATCTGCGCGGCGACCTCCAGGCCTGGATCGAGGTCGGCTCGCCGTCGCCCGACCGGCTGCACAAGGCGACCAAGCTGGCGCCGCGCGTGGCGATCTACGCGTGGAAGAACGTCGACCAGCTGGCGGCGGCGATCGCCGAGCGCGGGGTGCACCGGGCCGACGAGCTGGTGCTGCGCGCGCTGCCGCCCGAGCTGCTCGACGGCGTCGCGGCGACGCTCGACCGGATCAACCGCTGGGACCTGTCGGTGACCGGCGGCGTGCTGTACCTGGCGGTCGGCGCGACGCAGTTCGAAGGCGCGGTGACCCCGGTCGCGATCCCGGCCTGAGCGCGCAACCCTGCCGGTCACGGGCAGCGCATCGCGCCGGCGAGCTGCTTCCAGGTCGCGGAGTACACCAGCCCGGACTCGATGCCTTCGGACGCCTTGCCGTGATCGTCGACCCCGACGCAGAGGATCGCCTGATCGAAGGCGGCCTCGCCGGCGGCGAGATCGAAGTCCAGGTTGCCGGTCGCCCCGGTCAGATCGATCGACTCGTTCTTGCTGAGCGCCGCGTATGCGTCGAAGATGCCCGCGATCCCGACCTCGATCGGCCGTCCGGGTGGGACCAGCTTGCCGATCGCACGGGCGAGGCGTTCGCCCGTCACCGCCTCGTCCGGCGGGATCGCATAGCTGGCGTAGGCGAGCAGGTAGAACGCGTCGTAGGACGCGTTCGGGCTGAACGTGCGCGTGATCTTGGTGGGAAACACCTCGTTGTAGTGCGTGACCAGCCGGGCGTTGGCGGGAGTCGACGCCACCGGCGTGATGCCGAAGAACCGGCCACGTCGGGCGCGGCTCGCCCCGACGAAGTCGAGCAGCTCGCGAGGGAACTGCGCGATGCTGACGTAGCGCGGCCGGTGTGCCACCGCGCGCGGCCACTGGTCCTCGAGCGGGGCGAACAGCGCCTCGATGATGGCGGCGTTGCCTGCGTAGAGCACGATGTGCGGCGTGAACGCCAGCAGCTCGCGGCGGAGCTCCACGTACTCCGGGCTCGACTTCGGCGCTTCCGCCTCGAACGTCAGCTCGCGGTAGGCGGAGCCGTTGTCGAGCACGGACTTGCCGTTGAACCGCAACGTCTTGAAGAACGCATCGCTCAGCGCGGCGCCGGCCGCGTTGCGCGGGCGCAGGAGCGCGACCCGGATCCCCCCGCGATCGCCGCTCGCGTCTCGCAGCGGTCGCTCGAGCTCGCGGGCGACGAACGCCGAGAGCGCGGCGGCGGCATCCGCGCTGTTGTAGGTCGTGCGCCACACCAGGCGCGGCACGCCCGCGGGCTGTGGCACGCTGGTGACCAGCGGGTTCGTGTTGAGCGACGCGATCGCGAGCACCCGCTTGGGCAGGAACAGCGAGGTCGCCAGATCGATCGCCTCGACGCTGGAGTAGAACCCGATCACCGCCGGAACCCCGACGTGCTCCACGAGGTGGGTCGCCGCGCGGTGCGGATCGACCGCGTCGTCGCACAGGACCACGCCGAAGGGCCGCGCCCGCGCCAGCGCGCCCGGCGTGCTCGATCCGCTCATGATCTGCGAGAAGTCGCGTCGCGCGAGCTCGACCGCGTTGGCCTCGTACACGCCGAAGGTCGTCGCGTCGGGGCCGGTCCGCGGGAACATGGCTCCGATCCAGATCGTCGCATCGCTGTTCAGCGCGCGGACATCGGCGAGCGGCTCGCAGTCCGCGGAGCGCAGCGCGACGCAACCTGCCTCCGGGCGACAGATCGCCGGGGCGCCCGGTCGGCTGCAGGCCGCGTTGCTCGTGCACCGGGGCGGGATCGGAGTTGCGTCGGCCGGGTGGTCCCCGCGCGCGGCCACGAGTTGCCAGGCAACGACGAGCAGCGCGACCGCGGCGGTTGCCAGGCCGACGCGGAACCAGATGCGCGGCGTGCGCGCAGGCGACCGCATGACGCGCGTCGGCCCGGGTGCGGGCGACCGGGCACCGGGCCGACGATCGCCCGGCGCGGCGGCGCGGCGGCGCGGCGGGACCTGTTCCACCTCGTCCAGCGCCGCCAGCAGCTCGCCGGCCGAGGCGTAGCGATCGCGCGGATCCACGGCCTGTGCGCGCAACAGAATCGGCTCCCAGGCACCGACCTCCACACCGAGGCTCGCCGGCGTGGGGCGGTTCGGGGCGAACGCCGCGCGGTAATGCGCGTCGACATCGTCCTGGGCGTCCGCGTGATCGCCGCACAGCGCCTCGGTGAGCACCACACCGAGAGCGTGGACGTCGGTCCATGGCCCGGTGCGCGCGCCGGACAGCTGCTCGGGGGCCGCATACGCGAGGGAGAACGCGCGATACGGTGCATCGGTTTGCGTGGTGCTCGGCGCGGCGGCGTCGACCTGGACGACCTTGGCGATCCCGAAGTCGAGAATCCGCACCGACGTCCCGTGCTTCCCCGGGACCAGCATGAGGTTGCTCGGCTTCAGGTCGCGGTGGACGATGCCCGCCTCGTGGGCCTCGGCCATCGCCTCGATCGCCGGGCGCAGCAGCGCGAAGACCTCGGCACGCGATCGGCCGTGCTCGCCGCGCTCCCGACGCCGCGCGAGATCGTCCGCGAGCGTCTCGCCCTCGAGCCACTCCATCACGATCCACGCGACGCCCTCGGGATCGCGGTCGGTCGCCGTGAGTCCCGCGTCGATCACGCCGACCACCGCCGGGTGGCGAAGCCTGGCCATCAGCCGGCCCTCTTCGAGGAACCGCCCGACCCTCTCGCTCCACCCGACGGTGTCGGCCGCGGGCGGCCGCTTGAGGATCTTGATCGCAAGGGGCTTCGCCAGCAGGAGGTGGAAGCCGGCGTAGACGATGCCGAACCCGCCCTCGGCCACGGCGGCATCGACCCGATACTTGTTCTCCAGCAGCTTGCCGACCAGCCCGAAGCGATCTGCAGCCACTACCTTGCCCATCACGGATACCATGCCGCGCCGAGCGGGCGGAGCGTACCGCCGGCGGCAAAGTACGTACTTACCCGCGGAATTCCGTCGACCGAACGAGCTTCGCCGCGACGTTCCCGGCGCGACTGCCCGCCGGAGCCCCGGACCGGTTCGCCGCGACAGCCATGGAACGCCTCCGGTGGCGCGAGCGCATGGCGATCTCGCCGATGACGCACGGCAGGAGGATCGCTGTCCTGCATCCCGCCGTGTGACGTGATGTGCGTGCTATCAGACTTCAACGAGGTGGATGAATGACGTGGATATCGTTGCAGCGTGGTGTGGTCTCGAACCGGGTGGCGTACGGGGTCGTGGTCGCCGGCATGTCGCTGATCACCGCGTGCCAGCTCGCGGCCGATCTCGGCGCGGTCCCGTCGGGGTCTGCCGATCTGCCGAGCCGGCCCGGAGACCGTCCCGCCGACCCGCCGAAAGCCAGCCGCGCGGCGGGCCTGCCCGGGGGTTGTGTCGAGCGGCCGGGCTGCTCGATCACGATCTTCGGCGAGCCATCGGGCGTGCTGCAGCAGCAGCTCGGTTGCAGCGCGACCTACGAGTACGATTTCGGACCCGGCTTCGAGGCGGCCATCGGGTCGTTCTGCGTCGACTCTCCGGGCAATCGACAGATCCTGCACGATCACGAGAGGCGCGGGTTTTTCGGCGGCTACTGCGAGACGTGCCTGGGGGTGCCCGCGGGCAAGATCTTCGTGTTCTGGGCCGATGTCCTCGGGCCGACTTGCCCCAGCGGCTGTGCTCCGGCCCCGTTGCCGGCCCGGATCTGATCTGGTCGCGCGCCATGACTCGCTCGTGGCGACGCCTGCGACGAGCCGCCACACGTCCTGCCGTTCGCGCCCGTGTCGACGCAGGCGCGCGGTCCGCGCGCGGCGCCGCGGCGGGCTTGACAGTCGGATATCTAGCAAATATATTATGGATATGCCGAAGAAGACACCGCCGGAGACCGCGCTCTACGTCCGGCTCCCGGCCAACGCGGTCGACAAGCTGCATCGCGCCGCCGAGGCCCTCGGCGTGCACAAGAAGGACCTGGTCGCCGGCCTGGTCTCGAAGTACGTCGATCCGGACACCCGTCTCGGGCTGAGCGCGCTCGGTGCGCTGAGCCAGCCGCGCCGGGTGACGGTCGAGCTCGGCGAACCCGGCCCGACGCTGGGCTCGTACTCGTTCCAGGCCTATGATCCGGATCCGCCGGAGGTGATGAACGCCGAGCAGGCGGGCCAGTTCCTCCAGATCGCCGAGGCCGTGGTGATCGAGCTCGCCGAGGCCGGAACGCTCCCCGGCCGGAGGCTCGGCAACGCGTGGCGGTTCTCGCGCGCGGCGCTGGTCGCCTGGCTCGCCGGACCGGAGAAGCCGTGATATGGCCGCTCGATATTCCAAAGATATCAGAAGCGCCGGACCGATGGCGCTGATCCCGACCGTGATCGAGCAGACCCACCGCGGCGAGCGCGGCTGGGACCTGTACTCTCGCCTGCTCAAGGATCGCATCGTGTTCCTGGGCACCGAGATCGACGACGGCGTCGCCAACGTCGTGATCGCGCAGCTCCTGTTCCTCGACTCCGAGGACTCGGGCCGGGACATCATGCTGTACGTCAACTCGCCCGGCGGCCACGTCTCGGCCGGCCTCGCGATCTACGACACGATGCAGTGGCTGCACTGCGACGTCGCGACGTTCTGCATGGGCCAGGCGGCGTCGATGGGCAGCTTCCTGCTCGCCGCCGGAGCCAAGGGCAAGCGTTACGCGCTGCCCCACGCGCGCGTGATGATCCACCAGCCGCTCGCTGGGTTTCAGGGCCAGACCACCGACATCGAGATCCACGCGCGAGAGATCCTGAACGCGCGCGACACACTGAACGGGCTCTACGCCCGGCACACCGGCCAGCCGGTCGACAAGATCAAGCTCGACACCGAGCGCGACAACTTCATGTCGGCGAACGACGCCCGGGACTACGGCCTGATCGACGAGGTCCTGACCACGCTGAAGAAGCCGTAAGCGAGCTTCGGATGCTACCCGCGGCGCCGTCAACCTCGGCCGCGCGGCCGAACGGCGGTTTGACGGCCGCGGCGCGCCGGCGCGGCGAAGCACGTGAAACGACTCGCTCCGGCGTTGGTATCGTGCTTGCTGACCACCGCCGCATGGACCGAACCAAGGCGTTTCTGACGGTGCTGTGGATCGCGGGCTGCGGAGGAGGCGGAGGTGCGGGAGACCATGATGCCGGCGCGATCGATGGCCCCGGCCAGGACGGACACGGCACCGCGGACGCCTCGATCGACGGGCCGCTCCAGCTCGCCCCCAACGATCAGTGCACGTCCGCGACGGCGATCAACCTCGCGAACCCGCACGCCGATATCGCCGCGATCATGACCGGGGCGAGCGCGGACCTGACCGCGCCGTGCGGCACGGCCGGCGTCGCCGACGTGTTCTACAAGTTCACCCTGACCCGGCGCGAGCTGGTCTACGCCGACACGTTCGGCGCGGCGGCGGCGACCGCGCTGTTCTTCGCGAGCTCGTGCACGACCGCGCGCACCGCGACGACCTCGGGCGACGCGGTGTGCAGCGCCGGCGCCTGTGGCACGGCGCAGTCCCAGGTCATGGCGCTGCTCGATCCGGGCACTCACTATCTCGTGTACGCGGGCACCGGCCCGGCGACGATCCACTTCCAGCACGCCGAGGTCGGCACCGGCAGCGTGGCGCGCCTGGCGCAGGGCGCGAGCACCCCGACCGGCACGACCAGCGGCTTCGGCGGACTGTACGCGTGCGACGGCGGTGGAGCGGAGAACGCCTACTGGTGGGCGACCTGCCCGGCCGACGCGGGCGGTGTGTTCCAGGCCTCGACCTGCACCGGCACTGACTTCGATACGATCCTGTCGTTGCAGCTCCCCGGCAGCGATGCCGTGATGTGCGATGACGACACGTGCTCGTTCCAGTCGACGGTGAGTGCGAACATTCCCGCCGGCGCGGGGCTGTTCGTGATCGCGGTCGACGGTTTTTCGCAGACCAAGCACGGTAACTACACGCTGTCGGCCTCCCGGCCGTAGCCCGGCTGGCGGTGGCACGCCATGCGCGCGGCGGGCCGGCTCGCGACCTTCTGCTCAACAAGGTCCGGAGCTGGTCGAGTCCACTGCGCAAGACACCACGCAGAAGCTTCAGCTCTCAGCTCTTCACGCAAAAGGAACAGGAACCAGGTATGTCGAAGTCACAGAGTGCGAATACAAACCAACGGCATCAGCGCAAGCTCGCGCTAGCGCTGATCGCAGGTGGGCTTGTCGCCGGCTGCGGCGGCGGCGATCCCTGGACGATCGATCCGGACGGCTACGACGGCATCGGCGAGGAGACCTTCCCGCTGCTCGCCAACCCCTGCACGATCAACGCGGGCACCACCACGATGACGCTCCAGGTCCGTGGCGGCGAGACGCTGTACCTGAGCTTGCGCGCCGCCGACGGCAGCGTGATCGCCGACGGCCTGACCAGCACGTCGGGCGAGTGCGCCGTGCCGTCGACGTACAAGATCGCCGTCACCGAGGACAGCGCGCACACCGGCGTCGAGAAGGTGTTCCTCGACTACATCAACGGGCCGTTCGCGGTCGGCTCGACCGCCGCCTCGGTGGTCACGCCCGGCATCACGCTGGCGCTCGGCGCCGGCTCGTCGCTCGTCGTCCGCGGCTCGAGCGGCGCCGACAAGATCTACCTCGGCAGCACGTACGCCACCGGCGTCCTGGCGGCGAGCTGGATCAACGTCAACGGCGACACCTCGCCCGACGTCCGGATGACCGGCATCACCGACATCAAGGTCTCGACCGGCGTCGGCGCCGACATCATCTCGGCGGACGGCGGTAACGGCACCACCGGCACGGCGCTCGACGTCACGATCGCGTTCTCGGCCTACGGCGGCCCGGACGCCGATACCCTGACCGGCGGCAAGGGCACGAACCTGCTCGACGGCGGCGACGGTGACGACAAGTTCATCCAGACCGCGACGATCGGCGCCGACAACATCGTCGGCGGCAAGGGCGTCGACACGGTCGACTACAGCGCGCGGACGACCGCGGTCAACGTGACGGTCTGCACCACCTGCTCGCTCGACCCGGGCGGCTGCATCGCCGCGGACACCACGTGCCACACCACGGCCGACACGGCGAACACGGCCTGCACCACCACCGCCGGCACGGCGAAGACCACATGCGACGGCACCGCCAACACCGCCAAGACCACGTGCGATGGCACCGCCAACACCGCCAAGACCGCGTGCGACACCGCCGCCGACACTGCCCAGACGACGTGCACCGCGGCGTGCACCCTGGGCGACACGACGTGCACCGACGCGTGCGACGCGACGCACGTCAGCGACCTCGCGGCCTGCGCCACCACGCAGACCACCGCGCTCGCGACCTGCACCACCACGCAGACCGGCTCGCTCGCGACCTGCACCACCACGCAGACCACCGCGCTGGCGGCCTGCACCACGACCCAGACCACCGCGCTGGCGGTGTGCACCAGCACCCAGACCGCCGCGGTCGCGGTCTGCACGGCGACGCAGACCACCGCATACGCGACCTGCGACGCCACCGAGGCGACCTGCATCGGGGCCGCCGGCGTGCCGTCGTGCTCGGTCTGCATCGCCGACGACGGCGCCAGCGCCGAGGGTGACACGGTCAACGACGACGTCGAGATCGTGCTCGGCGGCAAGGGCAACGATACGATCTCGGCGACCTGGGCTGTGTGCTCCGACGCGGCCACGGTGCCGACGGTCAAGTGCACGCTCAAGGGCAACGACGGCGACGACACCCTGATCGGCAGCTCGCACAACGACGCGATCGACGGCGGCAACGGCAACGACGTGCTGCAGGGCGGCCTGGGCGACGACACCCTGGTCGGCGGCGCGGGCATCGACACCGTGTCCTATGCGGATCGCTCGGTCGCAGTCAAGGTCTCGCTCGACTCGACCAAGCTGTGGGTCGCCGGCCAGAACGGCGCCACCGGCGAGAACGACTCGATCGCCTCGGACATCGAGAACCTGACCGGCGGCACCGGCAACGACTTCCTGCGCGGCAACGCGAGCGCCAACATCATCCACGGCGGCGCCGGCAACGACACGATCGAAGGCGCGGCCGGCAACGACGCGCTGTACGGCGACGCCGGTAACGACCTGATATACGGCGGCGCCGGCAACGACCTGCTGGTCGGCGGCGCGGGCGCCGACACCCTGGTCGGCGGCGACGGCGACGACCTGATCGACGCGGTCGACAGCCCCGCGGCCGCCGACACGCTGATCGACTGCGACGGCGTCAACGACTCGGCCGGCACCGCCGGGACCTCGGCCGGCACCGCTGATGGCCTGATCAAGGACGGCAGCGACGTCGGCGCGACGCGCTGCGAGCTGTAAGCCGCAGGCGATCGACCCGAGCCGGGGCGCCGCGAGCGCCCCGCCGGCATTTTCGGCGCTAGTCGGCCACGCAGACCCGGCCGCACGCCGGCGCCGCGACGGTGAGCTCCAGGTCCGGATCGCGGACCTGGCTGCACTCGAGACCGTTGATCTGGTCGACGCACACGTTCGCCTGATCGGCGTGATAGCGCTCGTTGCCGGTGCAGGCGTTGGCAGCGGTCTGCTGCGCGCAGCCCTCGGCTGCCTGGAGCATGGTCACGCACGCGGCCTCGTTCGACGGAAACCCCAGCGCGGCCAGCTCGGCCGGCGTGTAACAGGTGTACAGCCGCTCACACAGGTTGGCCTGTGCATCCTCGCAGGCGCTGCGCGGCGTGATCCCGCCCTGTCCTCCCCCGCAGCCCGCAGCCATCAACCCGACCAGCATCAGCAATCCAACAAACATGTGACGTGGCATCTGAATCTCCTCGGGCGCATCGCGGCCCGACCGCCAAGGAGACGGCTACGGCCCGCTGTCGCGAAGAAATCGCTCGATGCCGCTGGCGCAGTGTGACCAAGTCGTGGCACGCCAGGTGCACAAACGGAGTTACCGTGCCCGAGCCGATGCCAGCGCCGATCTCTACGGACTACGATGTCGTGATCGTTGGAGGCGGCCCCGCCGGTAGCACGTGCGCCCGCGTCCTCACCGCCGGAGGCGCGCGCGTCGCGATCCTCGATCGCGCCGAGTTCCCGCGGGTCAAGCTGTGCGCCGGCTGGCTGTCGCCCGCGATCTGGGACGTCCTCGAGCTCTCGCCCGCATCGTACCCCCGCGGTCTCTGGGAATGGCACACCTGCCACGTCCACTACCGCGGCAAGGACCACGCGATCCCGTGCCACGGCTGGTTCATCCGGCGCTACGAGCTCGACGACTTCTTGCTGCACACCAGCGGCGCCGAGCTCCACCTCGGCACCGCGGTCAAGACGATCTCGCGCGACGCCGACGGCCTGTGGTCGGTCGGCCCGTACCGCGCGCGCTACCTGGTCGGTGCCGGCGGCACGCATTGTCCCGTGGCGCGGCTGCTCGCCCCGGCCCGGCCGCGCCGCGCCGTCGGCGTCCAGGAGCTCGAGCTCCAGCTCGACGCGATCTCGGTGGCGCGCACCCGCCTGGGCAAGGACGGCGAGCCCGAGCTCGTGCTGTTCGACGACGTCGGCGGCTACGGCTGGAACGTCCCCAAGTCCGACTGGATCAACGTCGGCTGCGGCACGCTCGACGCCACCGCCGCGCGCGGCGCCTGGCGCCACACCCACGATCACCTGCGCGCCGCCGGCCACCTGCCGGGCGACGCCGAGGAGCCGCTGGCCCACATCAAGGGCCACTCGTACTTCCTGTTCGATCCGATCCACCTCGACGCCGCCTACCGCGACAACGCGTTCCTGGTCGGCGACTCGCTCGGCCTGGCCCACCCGATCACCGCCGAGGGCATCCTGCCCGCCACGGTCTCGGGTCGCCACGCCGCCGAGGCGATCCTCGCCGGCGAGCCGGCCAGCTACCCCACCCGCCTGCGCCGCGACCCGGTCCTGGCCGACTACCGCCGCGTCCATGCCGCGATGGCCAAGGTGCAGAAGGTTCGCGGCCGCCTCAGCCGGCTGACCGGGCTCGCCGGCCTCGCCGAGCGCTTCGTCGGCAGCCCGGCGTCGCGGGCAGCGAACGGGGCAGCGAACGGCGGATCGAACGGCCCGGCCCACGGCGCATCGAATGGCGCGGCCCCGGCCGGCGATCCGATCGCGGCACCGTCCGCCACACCCGCGCCCGCCGCCGGAGACCCCGGGGCCAGCCTCGCGTCCGTCACCGTCGCGCGCGGTTTCGCCTGGATGTTCTCGGGCGCCAAGCTGCCCGCGCCTCGCCTCCTCGACCTCCTCCTCGGCACCGGAGCATGACCATGGCCACCACGACGACCACGACGACCACCCGGAAGCTGCTCTCGAGCCTGGATCCCCGCCGCGCCCAGGACCTGTTTCGCGACCTGCTCGCCGAGGCCGACATCAAGGTCGGCGGCGACCGCCCGTGGGACCTCCAGGTCCACGACGAGCGGATCTGGACCCGCCTGCTCCGCGACGGCACGCTCGCCGCCGGCGAGGGCTATGTCGAGGGCTGGTGGGACACCCCGGCGCTCGATCAGTTCATCGATCGCGTGCTGCGCGTCCGGCTCGCCCAGACCCTGCGCGAGAACTGGCTCCTGGTCGCCCAGGCGGTCCGCGCCCGGATCCTGAATCTCCAGTCGCTGACCCGGTCGTTCGACAACGGCCAGCACCACTACGACATCGGCAACGACCTCTACGAGGCGATGCTCGGCGGCCGGCTGCTCTACACCTGCGCTTACTGGCCCGGCGCGACCACGCTCGACGAGGCCCAGGACGCCAAGCTCGATCTGGTGTGCCGCAAGGTCGGGCTCAAGCCCGGGATGCGCGTGCTCGACCTGGGCTGCGGCTGGGGCGGCTTCGCCGCGTTCGCCGCCGAGCGCTACAAGGTCACGGTCACCGGCTTCACCGTGTCCCAGGAGCAGGTCCGCTGGGCCAACGACCACTACCCGCACCTGCCGATCGACATCCGGCTCGACGACTACCGCAACGCCACCGGGACCTACGACGCGGTGGTCTCGATCGGCCTCATGGAGCACGTCGGCTGGAAGAACTACCGCGGCTACATGGAGCTCGTCGATCGCCTGCTCGCCCCCGGCGGCGTGGCGTTCGTCCACACCATCGCCGGCAACACGCCGCGCTCGCACATCGAGCCGTGGTTCGACAAGTACATCTTCCCCAACGCCGTCCTGCCCACCCTCGCCCGGCTCGCGACCGCGACCGAGGGCCTGTTCGTGATCGAGGACGTCCACAACATCGGCGAGGACTACGACCGCACGCTGCTGGCGTGGTGGCACAACTTCGACGCCGCCTGGCCCAAGCTCCGCGCCCGCTACGGCGACGCGTTCTACCGGCGCTGGAAGTACTACCTCATGGCCTCGGCCGCGGCGTTCCGGTCGCGCAGCCAGCAGCTCTACCAGATGGTCCTGACCCGTCCGGGCACCCCGGCCCCTCCCGGCCGACGCGGCTGAGGGTCTGCCGAAGGCTGCGCGAAGGCTGCGCGAAAGCTGCTCGGGCCGCGCACCCCTGGTAGGTTCCGGGCGTGGGACGCGCCTTCGAAAAACGCAAGAGCACCATCTTCGCGCGCATGGATCGCGTGGGGAAGCAGTTCGCCAAGATCGGCAAGGACATCGCGATCGCCGTCAAGAGCGGCGGGGCGAGCCCCGATGGCAACCCGGCGCTGCGCCGCGCGCTGCAGAATGCGCGCGCCGCCAACATGCCCAAGGAGCGGATCGAGACCGCGATCAAGAAGGCCAGCGGCCAGGGCGCGACCAGCTACGACATCATCCTCTACGAGGGCTACGCGCCGCACGGCATCGCGCTCCTGGTCGAGGCCGCGACCGACAACGTCACCCGCACCGTTGCCAACGTTCGCCACCACTTCAAGGCCCACGGCGGCAACATGGGCACGACCGGCAGCGTCGCGTTCATGTTCCAGCGCCACGGCGTGTTCCGGCTCAGCCCCGACGGCGTCGATCGCGACGAGCTCGAGCTCGAGCTGATCGACCACGGGCTGATCGCGCTCGACGACGGCGAGAGCGACAAGGGCGACAAGCAGCTGCTCGTGCGCTGCGCGTTCGGCGATTTCGGCGCGATGCAGGCCGCGATCGAGAGCAAGAAGCTCACCGTGATCTCGACCGAGTCCGAGTACGTCGCCCAGACCCAGACCGAGCTCCCCGACGCACAGGCCGACGAGGTCATGCAGCTGGTCGCCGCGCTCGACAGCGACGACGACGTCCAGAACGTCTACAGTAACCTCGCCTGAAAGCCTCGTCGGGCGGACGGGGCCCCGATCGTCACCGCGGCGATCACCCGCCTGGCGTGCCCCCGGCGCTCGGCCCGATCCGGGTCACGACCGGCCGGTGATCGGACGTCCCGGCGTCGAGCACCCGCGCGTCGCGGGCGATCAGGCGGTGATCGATCACGACGTGATCGATGTCCATCTTGAGCAGGTCGTAGGTGCCGCTGCCGCCGGTGGTCTCGTAGTGCCACGTGGTCGGTCCGGTCGTCGGCACGCGGGTCAGGCCCTGAGCCGCCAGGTAGTCGAGCGCCCGGCCGCTCGGATCCTCGTTGAAGTCGCCGGCGACCAAGGTCGGGAGCGACGGATCGAGCCGGTGCCAGTGCGCCTCGATCTCCTTGCGGCGAACCTCGGGCGTGGTCATGAAGCCGCGCACCCAGCTGCCGCCGTCGAGCGCCGGCCGGAGGTGGACGTTGAGCACCTGGAGCGGTCCGAACGGCGCGCGCACGATCAGCCGCGATGCCGGGAACCACGCCCCGGTACCGGCGGGCGGCGGCCACATCTCGGTCTTGTCGAGCGGCAGCCGCGACAGCACCGCGAGCCCGCCCGCCATCCGCGCATACAGGTGGAAGGCGCGGTGGGGATATGCGGTCGAGAACCGGGCGACCAGCGCGTCGCGCCACGCCGGAGAGACCTCCTGCAACAGCACGACGTCCGCGTCCGCCGCGGCGATCGCGTCGAGCGTCTTGCCGACGTTGGGGTTGGCGTAGTTGAGGTTGTAGCTGAGGACGAGGATGAACAGACCCACGCTGGACCATGACCGGAAACCCGGTCGCGGGAGAGCGCGATGTTTTCCGCCGGGTGTTGCAGTTTCTGGCTCGGGAGCGTTCGGATCCGGCGGATCGGGGCATTGACGAGAATCGGGGCATGGTCAATCGTGCGGGCCATGGCGCTCCCCCCGCAGCTCAGCGCAGCGATCGATGCTGCGGTCTCCGCCGATGCCGAGGATCTGATCTCGCTGTCGGCGAGCCTCCACGCCCACCCCGAGCTCCGCTTCGAGGAGGTCAAGGCCGCGGGCTGGATCAGCGAGCTGGTCGCATCGCGCGACATCGAGGTCGAGCGCGGGCTCGGCGGCATGCCGACCTCGCTGCGCGCGCGCGCCGGGACCGCGGGTGGGCCGCGCGTGGCGATCCTCGCCGAGTACGACGCGCTGCCCGAGATCGGCCACGCCTGCGGCCACAACCTGATCGCCGCCGGCGCGGTCGGCGCGTTCCTCGCGGCCGCGCGGGTCGTGGGCCAGATCGGCGGCGAGGTCGTGCTGCTCGGGACCCCGGCGGAGGAAGGCGGCGGCGGCAAGATCAAGCTGATCGACGCGGGCGCGTTCGAAGGCCTCGACGCGGCGATCATGTTCCACCCGCTCGATCGCGACCTCCTGGCCCACGCGGCGCTCGCCAGCATGTGGCTGATGTTCGAGTTCACCGGCACGCCATCGCACGCGGCGGCCGCGCCGCACATCGGCGCGAGCGCGCTGACCGCGTGCATGGACACGTTCCGGCTGATCGACGGCCAGCGCGTCCACTTCAAGGACGGCGTGCGCGTCCACGGCTACATCACCAACGGCGGCCAGGCGGTCAACATCATCCCCGAGCGCGCGGCGTGCGAGTTCAGCGTCCGCGCGCGCGACGTCGAGGAGCTCGGGCGCGTCCGGGCGATCGTCGAGCGCTGCGCGCGCGGCGCGGCGATGGCCAGCGGCGTCGCGCTCGAGCTCAAGTCCCGGCAGGGCTACAAGGACATGCGCAACAACCTGACCCTGGCGCGGGTGTTCGGCGAGCACCTCGCCGCAACCGGGCGCACGGCGCGGGAGACCGACCCGGGCGCCGGCGCCGGCAGCACCGACATGGGCGACGTGTCGCACGTCGTGCCGTCGATCCACCCGTACCTCGCGATCATCGGCGAGGGCGAGGCGCTTTGTCACGAGCACCGGTTCGCCGCGGCCGCCGGGAGCGAACGGGGGGCCGAGACCGCGCTCACCGCCGCCCGCGTCATGGCCAGGACCGCGATCGAGCTGCTGAGCTCGCCCGCGCTGCGCGACGCGGTGCGCGCCGAGTGGGCCGCGCAGGCCGGCGCCGGCCCGGGCTGAGCATCGCGCCGCCGCAGGCCGATCGAGCCGCCCGGCGCGATCCGGGATGCGTCGCTTGGACAGCGAGGCGTACGCGGCCAGCCGGATCGGCGCGCCCTCGAGCTCGCGCACGTTCGACTTGATCGCCACGGCGATGTACATCGCGACCTCGTGGATCCGCACCCGGTCGTCGGTGAGCACGCGCGTGCCGATCCGCACCCGGGTCGCCGCCGAACGCGAATCACATCTGCGAGCCGGGAATGCGGAACGAGCGCGGCACCGCCACCACGAAGCTCGCCTCGAGCGAGGAGGGTCTTGGCCTGTCCGGCCCTGCCGCGGCGCCGGGCCGAATCTATCGGCCGCGCGAACCGGCTCTCCGGCGCTGCGTTCGCCGGCCGTGGCTCGCCGCCGTGGCTCGCCCTGGCTCCCCGCCGTGGTTCGCCGCCGCAGCGAGCGGTGAGAATGCGCATTGGGCTGCGCCGGGTGCGGCCAGCGCGCGGTGACGTCCGCGCCTCGTGCACCGGCCCGCTCCCGGCATTCCGCTTCCGGTTCACATGTTTCAAGTTGGGCGCGCGCGCGCCCGCAAGCAGCCGGCGCGCGTGACTGCCAGGGCGTTGGGTGCCGCGTCCGGTGCCGCGTGGGTGCCGCGTTGGGTCCGGCGTGGGCGCCGCCTGCCGTCCGGTCGGCCGACTCCAGGGGCGCAACAAAACACCACAGCGCGCAGGTCTCGCTCACGTCGAGTCCGAGCTGACACGTAATTCCGCATCCGCAATTCGCTTGACAGATCGCGTCGCAAAGATCGAGATTGGTATTGTCGACTCATGAGCTCCTCGTGAAGCGGAGTTCCGGTCCACACCGTCAACAGCCCAGGAAGTGATGTCATGAGCGAGCTCCCGAAGGTCCGGCTTCCCGTGCTCCAGGCAGGCGCTCCCGCGAGTCGGGAAGTACCGCTCGCGCTGACCGACCTGGCGTTTCTCCCGCCGGACGTCCCGGCGTTCGATCACGCGGCCATCCGCACGAGCGAGCCGCGCGCGCTGCGGACCAGCAGCTACGCGATCTGGGTCGATCTGCCGGACAGCGACGACGAGATGCTGCTGATCCACGGCTATACCGGCGCCTATGACAAGGTGTCTCGCCGGGTCGTCGCCTATCTACGGGCGCTCGACGGCGGCAAGCGGCACAAGCCGCTCCACGGCAGCTGGAGCCCGGAGCCCGGAGCCCCCGGAGCCTCGGGATCCCCGGGCCACGCGGGCGCCGCCGGCCATGTCGTCACGCCCTCGGACGCCACGATCCAGAAGCTGAAGAAGCGCGGGTATCTGACCCAGATGTCGGTGGAAGAAGAGGAGTCGTTCTTCACGAAGGCAGCGGCCGGCCGCCACCTCCGCGCGGTCCACCGGGCGCCGAACTACATCCTGATCCCGACCTACGAGTGCAACCTGCGCTGTCCGTATTGTTTTCAGGATCATATGCGGACCGATCCGTCGTACCGCCACCTGCTCCGCACGATGCAGCCCGAGATGGTGGATCGCCTGCTCAAGGGGATGCGAGGCATCGAGGCCGCGCACGGGATCCCGGCGGACGCCGAGCTCACCCGCAACATCACGTTCTTCGGCGGTGAGCCTCTGCTGGCGCAGAGTCGCCCGGTGATCGGCTACATCATCGACCGGCTCCTCGGCATGGGCAAGGCCAAGCTCTCCGCCGTCACCAATGGCACCGATCTCGACGTCTACGAGGACCTCCTCGGGCCCGAGAAGATCAGCTATTTACAGCTCACCATCGACGGGCCACCGGCGATGCACGACCAGCGCCGGATCTACGCGGACGGCAGCGGGTCGTTCGAGCGCATCGCCCGGAACATCGATCTGGCGCTGAGCCTCGGCGTGAAGATGAGCGTCCGGATGAACATCGATCGCAGCAACATCCACCTGCTTCCCGAGATCGGCGAGGAGTTCCGGGCGCGAGGCTGGATCGGTCGCGCCGGGTTCTCGACCTACGTGGCGCCGGTGCATGCCTCGAATGACCAGACCAGCGCCAAGACGACGTTCAACTCCTGGGAGCTCAACCGGGCGCTCGCGGCGCTGCAGGACACCCACCCGACGGTGCGTCCGATCGGCGGGCCCGACGACGGGCTCGTCGAGCGCGTGCGCCGGATCTTCGACCAGCGCTCCGACCCGGCCCCGAGCTTCAAGTCGGACTTCTGCGGCGCGCACACGAGCATGTACATCCTCGACCCGTTCGGCGATATCTACGCGTGCTGGGAGCGCACCGGGGATCCGAGCATTCGCATCGGGTCGATCACGGAGGCCGGCGAGGTGCTCATGAACCGCGCCGTGCTGGAGGCCTGGCGAGGCCGGAGCGTGACCTCGAACCCGGTCTGCCGGAGATGCCGCTTCGCGTCCTACTGCGGCGGCGGCTGCGCCGTGCTGGCGGAAGGCAAGACCGGGACCATCCACTCGAATCATTGCGACGGCTTCGCCAAGCGCTTCCGCCACAGCGCGGCGCTGGCCTACGCGGAGCATGTCTCCGGCGCGGTGCCGGCCAGAGACACCGACCGGGTCTGCGACCTGTAAGCCCGAGCCGCGTCGAGCCGCGTCGAGCCGCGTCGCGATGATCACGTTCACATACCCTGCTCCAGGGGTTTCTGGGGCAGGGCGAAGTCGAAGTGCATTCACGAACAGCAAGGAGACATTGATGAGCGACAACGAAGCAAAGACGGAAGCGAAGATCGACCCCGTATCCTCCAGCGAGATCGAGAGCCTGAACGCGGACGATCTGGACATCGAGGAGCTCGAGCACCGGATCGAGCTGGCGTCGACGTCGCCCGATCCGTTCGGCTGGATCTGCGGCGTCGACATCAACTGCCCCAACCTCACCTGCGGGCAAGATGGGGTGGAGCAAATCGGGTAACTGACTCGCATCTTCACGGCAATCACTCGCCTGGCCAGCAGCGCGGGTCTCCGTTCTGCTGGCGGGCCACTCACGACCACGACCCAGGTCACATGTTTCCATTACACATTCAAGGCGAGATCGAGCTCGCGGCGGCCGCGGAGGCCAACCTCCAGAGCGGCTGGCCGGAGGCGATCCCGCTGCGGTTGTGGCGGCAGTCGGTGTGGTACGAGCTCCCGTATTTCTTCCTGCCGGCGTTTCCGTCGCTGAGCCTGCCTGCGGTTCGCCCGCTCGCGCTGTTCGGCCGGCTGTTCGCGAGCTCGATCTTCATCCATGATCCGCTCGCCGACCGCGGCCTCGTCGCGCACGAGTCGGCCGCGTCCACGTTGCGAATCATGGCCTTGCAGTTCGAGGCTTACCGCGCGCTGCACACCGTGTTCCCGCCCGACGCCGCGCTGTGGGACCGGCTCCGCGGCTACCTCTCGGACTACGCCGCGGCCTGCATGGACGAGCTCGCCGTGGCCTCCGGGGCGCGGCCGTGGCGAGACTACCGCGAGGACGTGGCGCTCCGCGTCGCGGTCGGCAAGAGCGGGCTGTCGCGCGCCATCGTCGCCGGGCTCGCCGAGCTCGCGCGCGACGACGGCCGCCTCGAGCCGGTCATGCGCGCGCTCGACCAGTTCAACATCGCCTGTCAGATGTGGGACGATCTCAAGGACTGGCGCGACGACCTCGAGCACGGGATGCCATCGCTGCTCCTGGTCCGCGTCCTGTCCGAGCGGCCCGGCAAGGACGAGGTCGCCGGCGCGATCGATCACGTCGGCCGCGAGCTCTACTACGGTGGCCACGCGAGCTACGTCCTCGACCTCGCGCTCGCCGCGCTCGACGCCTCGGACCAGCTCAAGCGGCTGGTGCCCGAGCTGCCCTGGTACCGCCTGGTCGACGTGACGCGGGCCAAGCTCCTGGACACGCAGCGAGACCTCCTGCGGATCATCGACCGCAACGTCCAGCAGGCGCGCGCGCGATGAGGGTCCTGCTCTGCCCGATCGCGTCCCACGGCTTCGTCTATCCGGCGATCGCGGTCGCCCGCGCGTTGCAGCGCCGGGGCCACAGCGTCGCGTTCGCGACCGGCCAGGCCTTCACCGAGACCCTGGCCCAGGTCGATCTCGAGCGCATCCCGCGGGGCGCGAGCGACGGAGCGAGCTTCGGCATCGAGCGCTGGTTCGATCCGCTGAACGTCGTGATGCAGGTCAAGCACATCGAGTATGCGCTTCGCCGGTTCGCCCCCGACGTGCTCGTCAGCCACCCGCTCGCCCTGGGCCCCCTGCTCGTTCGCCAGCGGCTCGGCGTGCCGGTCGCGGTCCTCGGCATGGCCGCGCACCTGTGGCCGGTGTCCACGGCGCCCGCCGTCACCGAGGCAGAGCAGCGGCTGGCCTGGCGCCATGACGCGATGATGCGCCACCTCGACGATGCCCGCGCGCTCTTGCACCTCGAGGCGACCCCCGCGACGCCGGCGGCGTCTCCCCTGCTGGGCGATCTGTTCCTGCTGCAGAGCGTCCCCGAGCTCGTGACCGACCTCGACCGCCTCCCTCGCCAGGCCCACCTGGTCGGAGCCTGCTCCTGGGAGCCGCCCGCCAGCGAGGAGCTGCGCGCGTGGACCCGCGACGCGGCGGCGTCGGGGGAGCCGTTGATCTACGTGCACCACGGTCGCTCGTTCGATCATCCGAGCTTCTGGCCCGCGGTGGTGAGCGCGCTCGGCGGCGGGCCGTTCCGCGTCGCCGCCGCGATCGGCCGGATGGATCGCGCCACGCCCGTGGCTCCGCCGAACTTCTACGTCCGCGACCACCTGTGCCAGGGCGCCGTGCTCCCCCACGCGCGGGCGGTGATCACCGGCGGCAACACCACGGCCGCGCTCGGTGCGCTGTGCCACGGCCTGCCCAGCCTGATGATCCCCGGCGGCAGCGAGCAGCCCGACGTCGCCGAGCTCGTCGCACGCGCCGGCGCGGCCCTCGTCCTGCCGATCACCGAGGCCACCGAGCACGGCGTCGCCCGCGCGGTCGAGGCGCTGCTTCACGGCGGCGAGCTGGCGCGCCGCGCCCAGGCCCTCGAGCGCGCGTTCGCCAAGCTCGACGGTCCCGACACCGCGGCGCTGCTGATCGAGCGCCTGGCGCGGACCCGGGCCCCCGTGACGCGGCGAGACCTCGCGCCCGTCGAGAGCGGCGCATGTCCGTGACCCAGCTGCGCGGCCTCGACGAGCGCCTGATCGTCGACACCTCGGAGGATCGGCCGGTGCTCATGCTGATCGGGCCCCGAGGCAGCTACCTGCGGGTCAGCCCGAGCACCCATCAGTTCCTGCGCCAGGTCGGCGACGGCGTGTCGTTCGAGCAGCTCGCCCGGTCGATGCGCCGTGAGTCCGGCCAGCGGGTGTCCTCGGCGGAGCTCGAGGCCGTCTATCGCCGGTTGATGTCCCGCATCGCGGAGGTCGACCGTCATGCCGGCCAGCTCCGGGGCGGCTTCTGGTTCCGCCGCCGGCTCGTCCCCGGTCCGGTGGTGGCGAGGATCGCGAACGCGTGCTCGGCCGCGCTGCATCCCGCCGTCGCGATCGTCACGCTCTGCGCCATCGCGATCACCGCCGCGCTGGGCGCACGGTTCGTGGCGCACGTCGCGACCACGAACTTCTGGACCCACTTCTGGCCGAGCTACGGCCTGTTCCTCGTGTCGCTGGTGGCGCACGAGCTGGGCCACGCCAGCGCGTGTGCCCGGCACGGCGTCAAGCCGAGCGACATCGGCCTCACGATCTACTTCATCTATCCGTCGTTCTACAGCGACGTCACCGGCGCGTGGGAGCTCAAGCGCTGGCAGCGCGTCGTGGTCGATCTCGGCGGCGTGTACTTCCAGATGATCTTCGGCGTCGGTTGCGCCGCGGCGTATGCGCTGACCGGCTGGGAGCCGCTGTGCGGCACGCTGGTCCTGATCGCCGGGAGTTGCCTGTTCTCGCTCAACCCGATCCTCAAGTTCGATGGCTACTGGGTCGTGGCCGACGCACTCGGCGTCACCAACCTCGCGCGGCAGCCGGTGCGCATCGTCCGCCACCTCGTCGCGCTGGCGCGCGGCCGATCGATCCAGGCGCTGCCGTGGAGTCGCTCGGTCCACGCGGCGCTCGTGGTCTACGCGGCGGCGAGCTTCAGCTTCTGGGCGTGGTTTCTGTGGCGGCTGCTGCCCGGCGTCGGGCGACAGGCCCTGCGCTGCCTCGACGTCGGCTCCGCGCTGGCGGCGCGGCTGGTCTCGGCGCCGCCCGGGCCCGACTGGCCCCTGGTTCGCGAGTTTGCGACGTCGATGTTCTTCCTCGCGTTCTTCCTGATCATGATCGCGCGGCTGATCTGGTCCGTGATCGTGTGGGCGCGCGCACCGCGCAAGAAGCGGCCGTGACCGCGCCGTTCCCCGATGCCTCGAAGGAGCCACCATGGTCGAGATCGATCCCACGCTGATCCCTCCGGCGATCGAGCGAGCGCTGGCGTCGGCCGTCCGGGGCCAGCTCGAGAGCGGCCTGTTCCCGACGCTCGCCTCGTCCGATCCGGATCTCGCCGGCGCGGCGCCCGTGGATTCCATCTACCTCACGACCTACATCGTTCACGTCCTGGCCCAGGCGCCGCCCGATCCGGCGCGTGCCCACGCCATGCGCAGGGCGGCGCGAGCGATCCTGGATCAGGGCGACCCCGGCGGGTTGTGGCGGTTCTTCGGCCGGCGAACACCGAACCCGCCGCCTGACTTCGATGACACCTGCTGTGCGCTCGTGGCGCTGCGGCAATGCGATCACCCCACCGACTCCACCGTGGACCGCCTGCTCCAGCCGTGCGCGTTCCCGACCGGCGGCCACGGCACCTGGATCGAGCCCAGGTTCAACCATCCGCGCCGGTTCGACGCCGGCGTGAACGCCAACATCTTGCTCTACCTGGCCATGACCGGGCGTCCGTGCGAGCCGCTGGCCCGCTACCTCGTCGAGTTCTCCGAGCGCCGGCAGCTCTCGCGGCTGAGCACCTACGCGCTGTCCGATCCGCCGGTCATCTACATGCTGATGCGCGCCTTCCAGCATGGGCCGGCGCCGGCGCTCGTGCGCCTGGCTCCCCTCGTGGCGAAGGTCTTGCTCGCCCAGCAGCGCGCGGACGGGAGCTTCGGGCACGAGCTCGACACCGCGTTCGCGGTCACCGCGCTATTCGACAGCGGCCATCGCGGCCCGAGCCTCGACGCGGCCGCGCACTGGCTGCTCGCTCGCCAGCTGCCCGACGGGCGCTGGCCGGCTCGCACATTCTTCTGCGACTTCCTGCCGACCTACTACGGCTCCGAGGAGCTCACGACGGCGCTGTGCGCCGAGGCGCTGGCCAGGCTGTCCGGCGCCGCCGGCTCCCCACGATGACCCGGCACCGCGGCAGCGTGGTCGGCGACATCGGCAACGGTGCCACGCACCGC
>DASWRS010000388.1:0-2536 GCA_036403075.1 Kofleriaceae bacterium | reverse complement strand
CGGAGGCGGCGGCCGGGTGGCGGTCGCGCGGTCGGGCAGCACGCGCTCGTCGGGCGCGCCGACCTCGTCGAGCGCGGTGCGCTCCTGCCCGGCGTCGATCAGGCCCTGCATGCGCAGCAGGCGGAGCAGCCGCACCGCCTTCCGGGTGAGCTCGGCGTCGCGCACGTCGGGTGCGCGCGCGGTCGGGTTGGGCAGCGCGATCGCGAGCCGGACCGCCTCGGCCGGGGTCAGGCTGTGCGCCGGGTGGTGGAACCAGCGCCGCGCGGCGGCTTCGGCGCCGAACACGCCGTCGCCCCACTCGACGATGTTGAGGTAGAGCTCGAGGATGCGCTGCTTGGTCAGGTGATCCTCGAGCGCGAACGCGATCAGCAGCTCGCGCAGCTTGCGGACTAGGCTGCGGCGCGGCGACAGGTACAGGTTCTTGGCGAGCTGCTGGGTGATCGTGCTGCCGCCGACCGACATCGCACCCTTGTTCCAGTCGGCGGACACGGCATGCTCGACCGCGCGCCAGTCGATGCCGTCGTGGCGGTAGAAGTTGTAGTCCTCGGCGTAGATCACGGCGGCGCGCAGGTAGCGCGAGATCGCTCCCAGCGGGCGCCATTGCCAGTGCAGCGCGAACGGCCGCCCGGCCGCCTCGGCATCGGCGCGCCGCAGGTCGATGAACGCGGTCGAGGTCGGGTTCTCGGTGGCGAGCGGCGCGGTGTCGGGCACCGAGCAGCGCAGGCCGAGCACGGCGAGCGCGGCCACGACCCCGGCGACCTCGGCGGCGCGCGCGAGCCGCCGGAGCCAGCGCCGCGGGACCGGGGCTGGTGGCAGCTGCGGCGGCGGTTCGAGCGGCTCCACAGGCGGATATTAGCGGCCTGCGGTGGCGGCGCGATATCGTGGCCGGCGTGAGAGCCGTCGCGATCGTCAACGGCAATGCGCGGCGCGTGCAGGCCAGGGTGCGCGCCGAGCTCGACCGGGCGGTCCCGGGAGGCGTCCGGTTCACGAGCTCGCTCGACCACGCCCGCGCGGTGATCCACGACGAGGTCCGCCGCGGCCTCGATCTGATCGTGCTCGGTGGCGGCGACGGCACGGTCGTGATGGGCCTGGCGCTGGTCGCCGAGGCCTGCCGCGGCGCCGGGCGACCCGAGCCGGCGATCGGCATCCTGCGGCTGGGCTCGGGCAACGCGATCGCCGACGCGGTCGGCGCGGGCGGCGATCCGGCCGGTGACCTCGCGCGCCTGGTCCGCGGCGATGGCGTGTGGCGCAGCATGCCGCTGATCGAGGCGCTCGGCGTGCGCGCGCCGTTCGTCGGCCTGGGCGTCGACGCCCAGCTGCTCGAGGATCACCACCGCGTCGGCCGGCTGATCGATCGCGTGCCCGGCGGCCGCCGGCTGGTCGGCGGCACGGCGCGCTACGCGCTGTCGGTCGCGCTGCGCTCGCTGCCGAGGTTCGCGCGCGGCGCGCGGACCCGCGCCGTGGTCACCAACCTCGGGGCGCCCGCGATCGAGATGGCGCGGACCGGGCCAACCGGGCGCGAGGTCGCCACCGGCGGTACGTTGTGGCAAGGCGCGTGCACGCTGATCGCCGGCGCGACAATCCCCTTCTTCGGCTTCGGGCTCAAGATGTTCGCGTTCGCCGGCGCGCGCCGCGATCGGTTTCACCTGCGCTGCGGCGACGCCGGGCTGCTCGAGATCCTGCGCAGCGCTCCCGCGGCGTTCCGCGGGGAGTACTTCTCCGATCACGTCCACGACTTCCTGTGCGAGCGCGTCGCGATCGAGCTCGATGCCGATTCACCGATCGAGGCCGGCGGCGAGCTGCTCGATCGCCGGCGCCGCGTCGAGCTCGGGCTGGCCGCGCCGGTGCGGCTGGTCCGCCTCGACGACCATGCGTGGTGAGGTCCACGAACCTTGCACGGCCGGCCGCGACTTCCTGTACGCTGTCGCCACCTCCAGGAAGGAACGGGTGGGATCGATGCAGCAATTCAAGATCTTTCGCGCACTCGGGCTGAGCTTCAAGGCCTGGTTCAAGAACTTCATCCCGTTCACGCTGCTCGCGGCCGTGCTGTACGCCCCGGTCGTGGTCTGGCTCCTGGCCTACGACGCGCAGAGCGCCGACAGCGTCGAGGCCGTGCAGAACGCGTACTTCCTGCGCCCGGTGTACGTGCTGACCGGCATCTCGACCTTGCTCGCCCCGCTGCTCACCTACCGCGTGGTCCAGGGCATGAACGGCGTCAAGGTCTCGATGCTCGCCAGCATCCGGTTCGGTGTGCGCGGGATTCTCCCGGCGGTCTTCGTCGCGGTGCTCACCAATCTCCTGCAGTTCGTGCCCGCGATCGGCGGCGTTATCAGCGCCGTGGTGCTGTGCATCTGGTTCGTGGCGACCCCGGCGGCGGTCGCGGAGCGGCTCGGCACGTTCGCGGCGCTGTCGCGCAGCGCGCACCTGACCACCGGCCGGCGCTGGGGGATCTTCGGCCTGACCTTCCTGCTCGGCCTGATGCTGGTCGGCCTGCTGCTGATCTGGATCCTGCCGATGTTCGAGCACGCCGGCGGCG
>DASWRS010000387.1:0-23890 GCA_036403075.1 Kofleriaceae bacterium | reverse complement strand
CTGTGCCGAAGCCGAACACCCCGCCGAGCAAGAGGACGTACGCCGTGTTGCGGCGAAGCAGGCTGCGCTGCTCGATCGAGAGCGCGGCGGCCGCGGCGGCCGGGTCGTCGGCCTCGGCCCGGGCATGGTCGGCGGGATCGGCGGCGTCTTCGTCGGCGGTATCGCCCGCGTCGGCGGCGTCGCCGTCGTCGCCGTCCGGAGACGGCTCGCTCGCGTCGGACTCGCGGAGGTCCTGGAGCAGCTCGGCGGCGTCCTCGGCGTCCTCGGCCGCGACCCAGATGTCGAGCGAGAGGAACGCGCCGAGCCCGGCGAACATGCCGCCATGGTGCTCGGCGCCGATCACGACGTGGAGGCCGCGGGCGGCGAACACCGAGCGAATCAGCGCAGCGTCCGCCGGGCCGGAGCACGTGCCGATCCGTACGCGGCCGCTCACCGGGTCGTCTTAGCACGACTCGCCCGGGCCGGACCCGCGAGCACCACGTCGCCCCACATCTACCGGTACCCGGCGTCGCAGGAGGCGCTGTGGCTGCTCCTGCCGCGGGGCGGCGTCGTCCCGGCAACATTTGTGACTGCGACCACGCAGGATCCCACCGAGCCGGACCGCACGAAGACCGGCGCACGGCGGCCAGCAGATCGGCCGCCGACTTGTATGATGGTCGGCGATGGCAAGCGCGACGCCGGGCCAGCCGCGACTGCTCGCGATCATCGAGCTCCAGAACGCGATCGCCGCGGCGGCGATGACCGCCGAGGAGGTGATGCACATCGCCGCCGAGCGTGCGGCCTCGCTGCTGTCGGCGGCGGCGGCGGTGGTCGCGCTCGCCGAGGGCGACGAGATCGTCTACCGCGCGGTGGTCGGCGCCGAGCCGCCGCTGCTCGCGGCCGAGGCCGGGCGCCGGGTGCCGCGGGCGCACAGCCTCGCCGGGCGGTGCGTCGCCGAGCGCCGCGCGCTGCGGATCGACGACGCGGCGACCGAGCCGGAGGCGGCGGCCGAGCTATGCGCGAGCGGCACGGCGGCATCGCTGGCCTACGTGCCGCTGCTCTATGGCGAGACCGCGGTCGGCGCGCTCGGCGTGGTCGCGCGGGGGACGTCGGCGTTCGGCGACGAGGACGTCGAGACCCTGCGCGTGCTCGCGCAGATCGTCGCGATCGCGCTGCACCGCGCGTACACCTATCCCCGGCCGCGCTACGACGGGCTGCAGGACGCGCTGACCAACCTGGGCAACCGCCGGGCGTTCGAGCAGCGGCTCGAGGCCGAGCTCAACCGCAACCGGCGGTTTGGCCACTCGTTCAGCCTGGGCCTGATCGAGCTCGAGGGTCTCGAGACCGCGATCGACCGGCTCGGCCAGGCGGCGGGCGACGAGATGCTGTGCCGGGTCGCGACGATCCTCAAGCAGCACACCCGGATGATCGACGGCTGCTTCCGGATCGCGGCCGACGGGCTGGCGATCGTGATGCCGGGGACCTCGCTCGAGGGCGCACAGATCGTCGCCGAGCGCTGCCGTGCGCATGCGACCGAGTCGCGGGCGTGCGACGGCGCGGTCCGGCTCGGCTTCGGCGTGGTCGCCGCCGAGGTCAACGACACCGCGGCGCAGATCGTCGAGCGGGCGAGCGCGGCGCTCGGTCGCGACCAGCCGCGCGAGGCGGCGGACGTGACGGCCGGCTGACACCGCGGCCGCGCCGATCAGCGGCCGCGACCGGCGCCGCCGTCGGCCTCGTGCCGGGCCTCGAGCTCGGCGGTCAGCCGGGCGATCTGGTGCCGGGCCTCGGCAAGCTCGCGGCGCAGCCGCAGGATCAGCGCGATCCCCGACCAGTCGACGTCGAGCTCGCGCAGCGTGCGGGCCGCGAGCACGCTGTCGACGTCGACCAGCGCGCGCGCGTCGTCCCCGACCTCGATCACGCCCTCGTCGACCAGCCAGGCGATCAGCTCGTCGTCGCCGCCGACCAGCTCGGTCAGGTGGCGGTACGTGAACCGCGCGGTCATAGCGTCAGCCCCTCGCGGACCGGCCGCGTGTAGAGCGCGGCGCTGGCCTTGAGCGCCGCGGCGAGCGCGTCGTCGTGGCGATCCGGCAAGCGGACGTCGAGCTCGACGAACAGATCGCCGCGCGTCGACTTGCGCTCGATGCCCTTGCCGCGCAGTCGCAGCCGCGCGTGGTTCTGGGATCTGGGCGGGATCTTCAGCACGACCGTGCCGTCGAACGTCGGCACGTCGACGCTCGCGCCGTTGTAGGCCTCGTCGAGGGTCACCGGCAGCGTGAGGTACAGATCGAGGCCGTCGCGGCGCAGCACGGGATGCGGCCGGACCGCGGTCTCGATCACCAGGTCGCCGGGCGGACCGCCGCGCGGGCCGGGCGAGCCCTTGCCGGCGAGCCGGATCACCGAGCCGGTGTCGGCGCCGGGCGGGATCCGGACCCGGACGGTGCCCTGGTCGGGGACGTCGATCGAGACCTCGGCGCCCTCGACCGCCTGGCGCAGGTCCATCTCGAAGGTCGCGTGGACGTCCTGGCCGCGGCTCGGGCCGCGCCGGCGATTGAACAGCTCGGCGAAATCGAACTCGACCGGGCCGCTGCCCTCGAAGCCGCCGCGCTGGGTCCGGCGATCTTGCCAGCGGGCGTAGTCGCGCGCCTTGTTCGGATCGAACCCGCCCTGCAGCGCCGCGTCGCCGAACTCGTCGTAGTCGGCGCGCTTCTTGGGATCCGACAGGACCTCGTACGCCGACGACACCGCCTTGAACCGGTCCTCGGCGGCCTTGTTGCCGGGGTTGACGTCGGGGTGGTGCTTCTTGGCGAGCTTGCGGTACGCCTTGCGGATCTCATCGGCGCTCGCGTCGCGCTTGACGCCGAGCGTCTCGTACAGGTTGTCGGCCATGGACGGCGCTACCTTGCAACGCGCGCGCCCGGAACGCCACCCCTTGCGGGCGGACGGCGACTCCCGGCCGCGCCGTCACGACGCGAGGGTGTCGGTGAGCTTGCCGCGGCGGAACACCCACAGGGTGCCGGGCTCACCCGGGGTCCAGGTCTCGTCGCGGGTCAGCGGCGCGGTCGCGATCACGGCGACCCGGTCGCGCGGCGTGGTCAGCTCGGCGAAGTCGACGCTGAGGTCCTCGTCGGCGAGGGTCGCGCGGCGGAACGGCGCCTTGCGGATCAGGTGGTGCAGCTTGGTCGCGCAGCGCGCGAACAGCTGATCGCCGTCGCCGAGCAGCATGTTGAACGTGCCGTGCCTGCCGATCCGGCCGGCGTACGCGGCGATCGCCGCCGCGAGCTCGTCGCGCCCGGGCGGCCCGTCGGGGAAGTCGTGCTGCAGCGCCGAGAGCAGCGCGCAGAACGCGTGCTCGCTGTCGGTCTGGCCCATCGGCCGGAACCCGCCGAGCGGCAGGTCGTGGCCGTCCTTGATCGTGCCGTTGTGCGCGAACACGAAGTTCCTGCCCCACAGCTCGCGGACGAACGGATGGGTGTTGGCGAGCGAGACCTTGCCGCGGGTCTTCTTGCGGACGTGGGCGATCGCGAGCAGCGTCTTGATCGGATGCTCGCGGACGAAGCTCGCCAGCGGCGACATGCAGGCCGGCGCCGGCTCGCGGAACACGTGCGCGACGTTGCCCTCGTACAGCGCCAGCCCCCAGCCGTGGGCGTGCGGTCCCCGGCGTCCGCCGCGCGCGCTCAGGGCGGCGAACGAGAACGTGATGTCGGTCGGGACGTTGCACTCCATCCCGAGCAGCTCGCACATGTTCGCAAGAGTATAGCCGCGGCGCGATCGCAGCGAAATTCCGCGCGCGCTCCGGCGGTGGGTTAAGATCGCTCGGATGAGACCCCGGCCATGGCTGGTCCTGGTGCTGCTCGGCGCCGCCGTCGGCCTGGTGTTCGCGGCGGTGTCGACCTACGACTTCGTCCAGCACCTCGACCGCCAGGTCCACAACCTGCATTGCTCGTTCCTCCCGGGCGTCAGCCACACCGGCGAGTCGGGCTGCCAGGTCGCGATGATGAGCCCGTACTCGTCGGTCCTGCGCGGCCGGGTGTGGGGCGGCATACCGATCGCGCTGCCGGCGATGTCGGTGTTCGCGTTCCTGGTGTTCTACGCGCTCGATCTCGGGCTGACCCGGCGCAAGGATGACCCGCGCGCGACCGGGTTCCTCGCGCTCGCCACGGTGCTGCCGGCGGTGACCTCGCTGGCGATGCTGGTGATCTCGCTGACCCGCCTGGGCACCACGTGCAAGCTGTGCGTCGGGATCTACGTCGCGAGCGCACTGTGCCTGGTCGGCGGCCTGGGGCTGTGGCGGAGCGCGGTCCGGGCGGGCGGCGGCGGCCGCGAGCCACGAGCGCACCGCCGAGACGCGCGAGACGGCCGGGACGGCGGCGAGCCGGCCTTCGTCGGCCGCGCCAAGACCGAGTCCGGCGCGCGGCTGATCGCGGTCAGCCCGGCCGGCGCGACCCCGGCGGGCTTCCTGGTCGCGGCGTTCGTCGTCGGCGTCGCGTTCGTCGCGACGCCGGTGGCGCTGTACCTGGCCTGGGCGCCGGATCACGCGCGATTCATCGGCACCTGCGAGGGGCTGCCACACGCCGACGACCCGTACGGCATCATGCTGCGGATGGAGCGCGGCGGTGCGCCGGCGGGCAGTGCGCCGGCGATCGAGGTGCTCGATCCGCTGTGCCCGGCGTGCCGGGCGTTCGAGCAGCGGCTCGCCGGCTCGGGGCTGTCCGCGCGGCTCGAGCGCAAGGCGGTGCTGTTCCCGCTCGACAACACCTGCAACTGGATGGTGACCGAGGCGACCCACCCGGGTGCGTGCACGGTGAGCGAGGCGGTGCTGTGCGCGGGCGACAAGGCGCCCGACGTGATCGCCTGGGCGTTCGAGGTCCAGGACCGGATCCGCGACGAGACCCGCGCCGATCCCGCGGCGGCGGCGCGGATCGTCAAGCAGCGGTTCCCCGAGCTCGCGGCGTGCATCGGCTCGCCCGAGGCCCGGTCGCGGCTCAACAAGTCGCTGCGCTGGATCGTCGCCAACAACATCCGCGTGCTGACCCCGCAGCTGTTCGTCGACAAGGTCAAGCTGTGCGACGAGGACGTCGATCTGGGCCTCGAGTACACGCTGGCGCGCATGCTCGACCGCCACGCGCACGGCACGCTCGCGACGGTGCCGCTCGAGAAGCCGGGGCCGCGGACGCCGCGGCCGGCGGGAGGCGCGCGGTGATCGTCGCCCGGCTCGTCCTGGTCGCCGTGCTGCTCGCCGTACCGGCGGCGCTGACCGGCGCGTGGATCCGATCGGCGGACACCCGGCTCACCGAGATGGCGGCGGCGCCGGGCGAGCTCGCGCCGGTGGCCTCGGCCGCCGACGTCGCGTACTGCAGCCCCGAGCTCAAGCGGATCCTGCGCCGCGTGCTGATGAGCTGCGGCCTGGTCGGCGGCAACGCGGCGCGCGGCTGCCAGCCGGTGCAGGCCCGGAGCGTGGCGACGATGACCGGCCACGACTTCAACGCGCTGTTCAAGCCGATGAAGGACCGCGGCGGCATCGTCCAGTTCGATCAGGACAAGGCCGATCTCGACGCGGCGGACCTGAGCCTGGTCGACCAGGTGTTCGCGGACCAGCGCGGCGCGAGCTGGTTCTTCGTCGTGGCGCGGGCCTCGCCCGAGGGCAGCGAGGAGCACAATCGTGAGCTGTCGCGGCAGCGCGCCGAGGTCGTGATGAGCCACCTGCGCCAGCAGTTCAAGGACCCCGATCTCGACAAGGAGGTCGGCATGCTGTGGCTCGGCGAGGAGTACGCCCAGCTCGAGGCCGAGTTCTGCGCCTGGAAGCGCAGCTCGAGCGCGGCGTGCAGCGTCGATCAACTCAACCGGAGCGCGTTCGTCGCATGGATCGACTGTCAGCTGTGACCGCGGTGTCCCGGTTCCTCGTCGCGGCCGCGCTGCTCGCGGTGGCGGCGGTCGCGTGCGACGGCAAGACCGAGCGCGCGGCCGGCGAGGCGCCGTCGCGCACCAACGGCGCCAAGGTCCACACCGGGCAGACCGCGAGCCCCGAGGCGTTCTGCGACGTCCACGCCAGCGACGCCACCGGCGCGGTGTTCCACTGGCCCGAGCTCGCCGGCGGCGCCGCCGTCCCGGCCGCGACCCCCGGCTGGCGCTGGGTCAACGTCTGGGCGACGTGGTGCAAGCCGTGCGTCGCGGAGATGCCGCGGCTCGCGGCGGCGCGCGACCAGCTCGCGGCCGCCGGCAAGCGCGTCGAGCTGACCTTCGTGTCGATCGACGATGCCGACGCCGATGTCGCCGGGTTCCGCAAGGATCACCCCGACGCGCCGGCATCGATCCGCGTCGCCGGCACCGACCAGCGCACCGCCTGGCTCAAGAGCCTGCACCTCGGTGACGGCGCGATCCCGATCCACCTGTTCGTCAGCCCGGCCAACCGGCTGCGCTGCGCGCGCGCCGGCGAGGTCCGCGATCAGGACCTCGCCGTGGTGGAGCAGCTGGTCGCCGAGTGAGCGGTCAGGCCGGCGTGCCGTCGCGCGACAGCGACAGCACGTGGGCCTGGTCGGGGCGCGCTCGCCCGGCGAACACCTCGCGATAGACCCGCGCCACCGCCTCCGTGCCGGAGCCGGGCACGATCGTCATCCAGCCGCGCGCCGGGTCCATCATCTGGGGCAGGAAGCCGCGCCAGGCCTCGCCGAGCTTGCGCCGCACGCCCTCCGGGGTCCACTGCCGGTTGCGCTGCTTGATCCAGATCGGGACGAAGAACGGCACCGGCTCGGGACCGGGCAGGCCGGCGGCGGAGCCCGCGAGATCCTGGTGGGTCGCGCCGACGACGATCGAGTGCCGGAGGGCGTTTCCCAGGTGGTGGTGGATCGCGGACCGCACCGCCGAGCTGCCGGCGATGTCGACGAACACCGCGCGGCGCGTGCTCGACAGCGTGGCGACCTCGGAGTACAGCGCGACCTGGTCGAACAGGCCGAGCCGCTGGACGTGCGCGGCGTTGCGCTCCGAGGTCAGGCCGATGATCTTGCGGCGGTCGCGCCGGGCCTCCGCGGCCAGCGCGAACGCGATGCCGCAGGCGAGCTTGCTCGACGCGCTCGACACCACGGCGACCTCCGCGTCGAAGAACCCGTACTCGCGCAGGTAGTCGGCGACGAAGAACGAGGTCCCGAACAGCGGCCGCAGCACGACCTGCTGCGACTCGGTGTCGGGGTGGTAGCTCGGATCGCGGGTGGTGCGGAGGTAGTGGTTGTACACGGGGCTGAGCTCGCGGCGATGCAGCGCCCCGTCGAAGAACCCGGCCGCGTCGATGCGCCGGGGCTGGACGACCAGGTGCGATGCCATCGGGAAGTAGCCGTAGAACCGCTCGCCGACCGATACGCCCTCGGCCGCCGTGCGAACCACCGTGCCGAAGCCCCACACCGGGATCCGGCCCCAGCCCGGCCGCGCCGCGGGAAAGAACTTCCAGTACGACATGGTGTCGCCGCGCAGCGCATAGCTCACGTTGTTCGTGGTGAAGCCGAACAGATCGACCCGGAGCTCGGCGTCACCGGGCGCCAGTGGGCCGCGCGGCGCGATCTCGATCTCGTGCTCGGTCAGGCGGTCACGACGGACAAGGAACTGCGTAGTGTCCATACTCCCCCTAGCATAAGAGGAATACCGAGATCGCCACAAAGCCTTTGTGATGCTGCGCCGGGTCTGGCCGAGCGATGAGCACGGGGCGAGCACGGGTCGCGATCATGGCCGGATGCTGTGGCATGGGCGCTCGTCGCGCGGTGCAGCAAATGCAACGCGGGCCACGCTGCGGTGCGATCGGCGGCGAATTCATGAGACCTCCGCGGGGGGCACGCCGCACAGCTCCCGGGTCGTGTTCCGTATACCGGCTGTTCATCCGGCGCGGCCGGGCGTGGCGCGCAGCGCGCGGGCCAGCGGGCGCGCCAGGTCACCGCGGCGGCCGGCGACGACGCGCTCGAGCCCGAGCCAGCGGGCGAACGCGGTGAGCTCGGCGGCCAGCGCGGTCGCGGTGGCGGCGGGCGCGCCGGGCTCGGCATAGGCCGCGTGGACGGCGAGCGCACGGTCGGCGCGCTCGGCCTTGACGTCGACCCGGGCGACCAGCGCGTCGCCGAGCAGGAACGGCAGCACGTAGTAGCCATGCTTGCGCTGGTCCGCCGGGGTGTAGATCTCGATGCGGTACGAGAACCCGAAGATCCGCTCGGTGCGGCGGCGGTCCCAGACCAGCGAGTCGAACGGCGACAACAGGCCCTGGGCGGCGAGCTCGCGCGGCGCGGGCGCGCCGGGGTCGAGGTAGCCGGGCTCGCGCCAGCCCTCGACGGTTACCGGGATCAGCCGGCCGGCCTCGACCAGCTCGGCGATCCGCGGCCGGGCGGTCGGCACCGTGATGCGGAAGTAGTCGGCGAGGTCGCGCACCGTCGCGACGCCGAGCGCGTGCGCCGAGCGCGCGAGGAGCTCGCGGCGCGCGTCGTCGGGCGCCGGGGTCGGCGCCGAGAGCACGTGGGCCGGCAGGACGCGATCGAGCGGCGCGTAGACCCGCTCGAACGTGGTCGGCAACCGGGTGGCGGTGATCTCGCCGGCCCAGAACAGGTAGGCGAGCGCGCGCTTGCGGTCGTCCCAGCTCCACCATCCCTGGCCCTGGCTCTGGCTCCGGGGTCGGCGCGGTCCGCGCTCCTCGAGCTGGCGGGCGGTGATGGCGCCGCGGGCGTGGACCTCGGCGCGCACGGCCGCGATGTAGCCCGGATCGCGCCGCGCGAGGACCCGGATGCTGCGCCACGCCCAGGTCGCGGCCTCCGCCATCCGCCAGCGCAGCAGCGGCTGGAGCTCGACGGGCAGGAGGCTGGCCTCGTGGGCCCAGTACTCGAAGATCGCGCTGCGCTGGCACAGCCGGGGCAAGGCGTCGCGGTCGTGGGCCCCGAGCCGCGCCCAGACCGGCAGCTCCTGGCTGCGGCACACGACGTTGACCGCGTCGATCTGGATCACGGCGATCGAATCGAACAAGGCGAGGACCTCGGCGAGGGTCGAGCGCTCGGGCCGCGCGCCGAAGCCCTGCGCGGCGACCGCGATCTGCCGGGCCTCGCGGGCGGACAGCGACGCGTGCGCCGCGGGCGGTTCCTGCCGGGCCGGTCGCGACCGGGCCGCCGGGGACTTGGCTCGCGCTGGGGTCTTCGCACGCACTGGGGTCTTGGCTCGGGCCGGGGTCTCGGCTCGGCCCGCCGGGGTCTTGGCACGCGCGGCCGGGGTTTCGGCACGCGCCGCCGGGGTCTCGGCACGCGCCGCCGGGGGCCTCGCTCGCGCCGGGCGGGCGGCCTTCGTCGCCGGTGCGGGCGTTCGAGCCCGTGACCTCTGCATCGCGATCATCGTGCCACGCCACGTTCGCGGCGAGGACCCCTGGCGGCACCGCGAGCATCGCGCGCCCGCGGGCGGTCGATCAGGGCGCCGGTTCGCAATCGTCGAACGGGTTCTTGAGCCCGTCGATGCAGCGCTTGATGCGCTCGAGCACGCAGAGCACGGCCTCGGTGCGGCCGTCGAACGCGATCTCGACAGAGCCGGGCTTGTAGCCGGGCTGGCGGCAGGTGATGGTCAGCTTGGAGCCGAACGGCTCCTCGAGCTGCGCGCCGCCCGGCCCGCGATAGTGATAGCCGTCGTAGAGGTTGGCGCCCTCGGGGCGGGTCAGCACCTGGACCATGATCGTGCCGCGGCCGTTGGGGGTGGCGGGGGGGACCTGCGCGGCGGCGTCGCGCGGTGCCGGCCGGGCGATCGTGCGGCCGGCGTCGGGCTCGGGGAGCACGATCAGATCCGCGGCGTCGGCGGCCGCGTCGGCCGGCGGGTTCGGCCCGGGGGGCCCGGGCAGCTCGTGGGCGGCGGCGTCGCGGAGCACGGCGATGGCGCCGGCATCGCGCTCGCCTTCGGCGACGACCGCGCGGCGGCTCTTGACCACGACCGCGAACGCGCCGGCGGCGCCGCCGGCGATCAGCGCGAACAGCAGCAGCAGCGGCCAGCGGCGCTCGCGCGCCGGCGCCAGCTCCTCGGTGAACACGTGCTGGAACGACGGCGGGCGGTCGTCGGCGGTGAACTCGGGCTCGTCCTTGACCCGGCGGATCGGCGACGAGGCGCGCGCAGGGTCGACGCCGGGGGTGGTCGCCGGCGGCGGGGCGGGCTCGGCCGAGGCCAGCGGCATCCCCGGCGGCGACGCCACGACGCCCGGATCAGCGCCTGGCGGCAGCGGCGCGAGGCTGTAGACCGGGCTGCCGGTCACGCTGTGGCCGACCGGCGGCGGCAGGATCGCCTCGAGCGCCTCGAGCAGCTCGCCCATGGTCTGGTAGCGCTGCTCGCGCTTCTTGGCCAGCGCGCGCATCACGATCGCCTCGAGCTCGGGGGCGATCGGCAGATCGGGCCGGACCTTCGACGGCGGCTCGATCGGATCGAGCATCTGCATCGCCAGCGTGCGCACCATGCTGTCGCCGCGGTGCGGGACCCGGCCGCAGATCATCTCGTAGAGGATCACGCCGAGCGCGTAGATGTCGACGCGGCCGTCGGTGTCGCTGCGCCCGGCGGCCTGCTCGGGCGCCATGTACTCCGGCGTGCCGAACACCGAGCCGGCGCGGGTCAGCCGCGGCTCGTTGGTCTTGCCCGGCGGCGGCGTGACCTTGGCGATCCCGAAGTCGACGATCTTGACGAAGTCCGGCCGGCCGTCGCGATCGAGCAGGAACACGTTCTCGGGCTTGAGGTCGCGGTGGACGATGCCCTTGTCGTGCGCGGCCGCGAGCGCGCGGGCGATCTGCGCGGTGATGCGGACTGCGCGGACCGGAGGGAACGGCGCGGCGTGGCGGATCGCGGTGCCCAGGGTCTGGCCCGGCACGAACTCCATCACGGAGTACGTCATGCCGTCGGGCGTGGTGCCGAAGTCGGTGACGTCGACGATGTTGGGGTGGCCGATCCGCGACGCCGCCTTGGCCTCCTGGACGAACCGCCGGATCGTCGCGGTGTCGCGCATCGCCTCGCGCTTCAGGACCTTGATCGCGAGCGGGCGCTCGATCACCGCGTGGCGGGCGCTGAACACCACGCCCATGCCGCCCTCGCCGATCTTCTTCTCGACGTAGTAGCGGCCGTCGAGGGTCTGGCCGACCAGCTTGTCGTACTCGTTGCCGCGCGGCGCACGTAGCAGTTCGAGCGCCTCGCTCGGGTCCTCGGACGCCGACAGCGCCTTGAACCGCGGCGGATCCGACGACGCGCGGACCCGCGGCGCGGGCTCGGGCCCGGTCTTGGTCTTGACCCGCCGGGCCTGCGTGATCTCACCGGTGCCCGCGCCGGCGGCCGAGGCCGAGGCCGAGGTCGACGCCGACGCCGGGGGCGGCGTCGGGGTCAGCGGGAACGTCCGCTTGCGGATCTCGACCTGCGTCGACGCCGCGCCGGCGCCAGGGGGCGAGGCCCCGGGGGTCACGGCGGCGCGCGCCGGCTCGCTCAGGGTCTGCTGATCGGGCGCGGCGCCGGGGACCTGCGCGGCCATCGGCGCCGAGACCAGCGTCCGCACATCGGCGGTGTCCGGAAACAGCGCGGTGCCGTCGAACGGGCAGAACCCTGGTTCATCGAACTGCCGGCGGCACGTCGCGCAGAGGTGCAGCAACTCACCGTCCCTGACGAGTCTCGGCGTACAGCGCGGTACCGCTGGTCAGGTTGGCCCGGAAGTACATGAAGATCTCGTTGTCGGCGGCGACCGCGATCACCTGCTTGCCGTTGAACGGCACCACCGCGACCGAGCGCCCGAACAGCTCGTTGCTCTCGGGCTGCGCGTCGTGGAGGATCGCGACCGGGACCGCGGGATCGGCCAGCCCGCCGGCGGGATCGATCCGGTAGATCTCGACCTGGCCGGCGGTCGTGCCGTCGATCGCCGCGCCGGGCAGGCCGACCACGGCGAACTCGCCGGCGTCGGTCTTGAGGAACGCCGCCGAGCGCATGCCGTCCTTGGCGACCGACTTGCCGACCGGCTTGAGCGTCGCGGCGTCGTAGACCTGGAGGAAGCTGGCGTTGCCCTTGGTGGTGTCCTGGTGGCCCTGGAGCAGGACGCGGGTCGCGTCGATCGTCAGGATCTGCGAGCCCCGGCCGGGCGCGAACATCGGCGCGTCGCCCGTCGCGGTCGACGCCAGCGGGATCACGGGCGTGGCGTTCGGGCAGCCGTTGAACACGCTCGCCGGGTAGCGGTGGAGCTTGCCGGCCGCGCTCCACACCAGGACGTCGTCGGTGCCGCCGACGTTGGCCACGCTGCCGAGCGCGCCGATCTTGATCGCGGTCGCGGTGCCGTCGCCGAGCTTGCAGGCCGGCTGCGGGGTGTTGGTCGGCAGCCCGTAGACCGTGCCCATCACGACGTCGCCGACGGCGACCAGCGGCTCGCGATCGGGCGGCGTGGCGATCGCCGGGAACGGCGGCGGGTGGACATAGGTCGCCGCGTCCGGGGTGGTCGCGATCCCCGCGCCGGCGCCGAGCGTCGTGTTGCCGACGAACAGCTGGTGGATCTCGAGCGTGTGCTTGCCGGCGGCCACGACGATCGAGCCGGTGTCGCCGGTGGTGACCAGCGCGACCTCGGAGCTGGTCGGGCTGGCCAGGAAGATCGGCGGCGAGTCGAGCGTCATGACGCCGAGCGAGGTCAGGACCAGGCCGTTGGTCTTGAGGCTCGACGCGCCGGCCGCGGTGTAGCCGAGCTCGGAGTACGTGCCGGGGCCGGCGCCGATCACGGCGAGCGTGCCGCTCGATCCGCTCTCGCTGGCATCGGCGCCGCGCGCGATCGCGACCCCGTAGTCCGCCGACTTGACGTCGGGCTTCTCGGTCGAATCGACCCAGGTCTGGCCCTGGAGGTCGTCGAAGTCGGTCCACTTGCAGGCAGCGAGGGAAGCCGAGGCCGCGGCCGCGACGAGCAACATCGTGGTGCGCATCACCATCTCACTCCCATGCCGAGGCCGGCATAACCGGGTCCGATCTCGGGCGTCAAGGCCAGGGCGCGGACGTCGATCAAGCCGGCCGACGGAGCGCCCTTCTCACGGAACGTGTAGTACACGGCGGTCAGCGCGGTGATCCCCGCGACCACGAACGTGGCGTCGGCGGCGATCGCGAAGATCTTGCCCCGGGTCAGCCGCGGGTCGTTGGAGTCCGGCGGCGGGTTGCCGGCCGCGATCTCCTTCTTGACGTCGTCGCGGTACTTGTTGGCCTGTAGGCCCAGGAACACGCCGCCGCCGCCGAACCCGGCGGCGAGCACGTAGGCCACGATCGCATCGCTGCGGCTGGGGTTGGGCGCCAGCGTGATCCGGACCTGGGTCTCGGTCTTGGCCTGGATCGTGATCCGCTTGGTGTACGGCTTGAAGCCCGGGCGCTGGACGGTCAGCGTGTGGTCGCCCTGCTGCAGGCTCTTGAGGCACGGGCCGCGCTCGCACAGCGCCTTGCCGTCGACGATGATCGACGCGTCCTCGATGCCCATCCCGGTGACGTTGAGCTTGCCGACCGGCGCGCCCTTGAGCTGGGCCTTGATCGCGTGGGTCTCGTTGGGGATGACCTCGATCTCCTGCTTGTACTCGTCGTAGCCGTCGGCGCTGATCCAGAACGTGTGCTTGCCGGGCTTGATGTTCTGCGACAGCGGCGTCCGGCCGACCGCGCCGACCGACTTGTCATCGATGAAGATGTCCGCGCCCGGGACGTTGGACGAGACCTCGACCCAGCCGAGGAAGCTCTGCTGCGACATCGAGGCCGCGAGCACGAACAGCTTGGTCGGATCGGCCGACACCGTCCGGTCGACCACGGTGTAGCCGCGCTTCTCGATGATCACCTTGTGATCGCCCTCGAGCGAGCCCGACCACGGCGTGGTCGCGAACGGCCCCTTGCGCTTGTCGTCGAGGTAGATCGTCGCGTTGGACGGATCGCTCTCGATCACGATCAGGCCGCGCGGCTTGACGTCGCCGAGCTGCTGGACCTCCTGCGACGGGGCCGGCGGCGGCGCGGCGCTGCCGGTGGCCGCGCCGGTCGCGGTCTCCGTGGCAGGCTCGGGCGCGGCCTTGAGCCGCTTGATCTCGGCCTCGAGCACGCCGACCGCCTTCTCCACCTTGGCCTTGTCGGCCGCCTGCGGCTCCTTCTTCAGGTACTCGCGATAGGCGTCGACCGCCTTCTGGTAGGCGTCGGGATCGGACGCCTGCTTGCCCTTCATGTGGTAGCTGGCGCCCGCGTTGTAGAGGAACTGCGGGAACGCTCGTGCGGCGTAGGCGTCGACGAAGCCGCGCGCGGCCTCGTCGTACTTGCCTTGCAGGTAGTCGAGCTGTGCCTGATCGAATGCTGCCTGTGCCTTCTTCAGGGCATCAGCGGGCTGACCCTGCGCGCGGCCCATCGCCAGCGCGCAGATCACCATCCCAACCACGAACGCGACGCGTGATCTCATTAATCTCTCCCGGGAAGCGACGAACAATATCATAACGAGCGCGCGACCGCGGATTTCGCCCCCGTGCGGTCGCCCGCGTGGCCGCTGCCGATTCTACGGTGGCGACGGCGGCGATGCCCCTGGAAGCGTCAGGGCGACGCGACGAACGTGACGCCGGCACCGTGCACGGCCGCGGCGCGCGCGGGCGGCCGGGAGACTCCGAAGAACGCGTAGTTGCGCGGGCTCCTGGCAAGCGTGGCGTGCGGCCTGCGGGCCGGCGCCGCCAGGCCGCCGGCGCCGGGGTCAGCGGGCGCGCTTGAGCTCGCGGAACCGGAAGATGCCGGTGGTGTGGTTGTCGGAGAAGTGGATCCCGATGCCGTAGTTGCCGACCAGGTGCATGTCCTTGATCGACAGGTCCTCGGGGACGGTGGCGGGATCGAGCAGCCGCTCGCCGGTGGCCTCGGACTGACAGTGGGCACAGCTGCACCGGAGGCGCAGCTCGCGTGCGCCCCACAGGTCCTCGACCCCCTCGTCCCACACGAAGCGGACCTCGCGCTTGCCGAGGCCGATGATCTCGAGCGGCATGGACATGACGCCCAGGCTACCACCACCGCGGCCCGAGCTCGCGCGGCGGCGGTGCGTGTCGCGGCCGGCGGGCATGCTAGCGTCCGGCCATGTCCGTGGGCCAGCGCCGTGCTCTGTCGATGCCGCGCACGCCGGGTCGGATCTTCGCCGACGGCGCGCCGGCCACGGCCGACGCCCTGGTGGCCGCGCTGCGCGCCCCCCACATCGACCACGACGCGGCCGAGTCGCTGACCCATCCATTCCACGGCTACCCGGCGCGGCTGCATCCGGCGACCGCGCGGGTGCTGGTCGAGCTGATCGGCGGCGCGCCGGGCGGGAGCGCGCCGCTGGTCGATCCGTTCTGCGGCTCGGGCACCGTGCTGGTCGAGGCCCGGGCCGCGGGAGTGCCGGCGGTCGGCGTCGATCTGAACCCGCTCGCCGTGCTGGTCGCCCGCGCCAAGACCTGGACGGCGGCGATGCCGCGGCGCAAGCAGCTCCACCGGATCGGCCACGAGATCGCCGGGCTCGTGCTGGCCGCCGGCAAGGCGGCGCGGCGCTCGGGGGCCGACGCCATGCCGCTGCGCCGGCCGGCGGGCTTCGACCCCAACGCGCGCAACCGCCGCCTGGCGCGCTGGTTCGCGCCGCACGTCCGCCGCGAGCTCGAGCTCCTCGCCTCGCACCTCGACCGGCTGCGCGACACCGACGCCGAGATCGCCGACGTCCTGACCGCGTGCCTGTCGGCGATCCTCTACAAGGTCTCGTCGCGCGCGTCCGACACCGATCCGACGTGGGTCGATCGCAACATCCCGCGCGGCGCGGCGGCCCGGCACTTCGCCCAGCGCGTCGACCTCCTCAGCTCCGGGCTCCACGACATGGCGCGGGCCCCCGGCGCGGCGCCCCGGGTCGTCGAGCACGACGCGCGGCGGCTCGGCGAGGTCGTGCCCGACGGCAGCGCCGCCGGCGTGATCACCTCGCCGCCCTACGCCGGCACCTACGACTACGCCGAGCACCAGCGGCTCCGGTTCGATTTCCTCGCGCTCCGCCACCGCGAGCTCGACGCCGGCGAGCTCGGCTCGCGCCGCAGCTTCGAGACCGACCCGGAGGCCGGCCAGGCCTGGCGCGCCGGGCTCGCGGCCGCGGTCGACGCGATCGCGCGGGTGCTCGCTCCCGGCCGCGCCGCGGCGCTGGTGATCGGCGACTCGGTCGCGCGCAACCGGGCGATCTACGCGCTCGACGACGTGCGCGGCGCGATCACCGACGACCTGGTGCTCGAGGCCTGGGCGTCCCAGCACCGGCCGATGCTCGGCGGCCGCGAGCACCGCGCGTTCGGCGACCGGCCCAAGGCCGAGCACATCCTCGTGTTGCGCCGCCGATGACCGGAGCGCCGGTGTCTCCGCCGTCTCCGCTGGCCCCCCCCGCCGGCGACGCGGCCGGCACCGTGTTCTTCGAGACCGCCGGCGATCGCCACACCTGGCGGGTCGGCGGGGTCACGGCGCTCGAGCGCCGGATCCGCGAGGTCGCCCGGCAGGGCGCGACCCGCGCGGTGGTCGCGGCGCCGCCGGTCGCGTTCCCGCGGCCGCTGCCGATCGCCGTCGAGTTCGTGGCGCCGGGCAGCGCGCCGCCCGACGGTGCCCGGCGCGAGCGCGCCGACGTGATCGCCGGGATCGAGCTGTCCGACGAGGCGGCCCGGCGGCGCGCCGAGTGGGCGCTGATCCGGCGGATGAACAAGTCGTTCGAGGGCCCGGTCGACGCGCTGATCAACTGGCGGTTCTCGATGCGGCTGACCCGCGTGCTCGCGCGGCGCTCGCTCGCCGTGACGCCGAACCACGTCACGCTCGCGGCGATCGCGGTCGGGCTGGTCGCGGCCTGGCTCGCCGGCCGCGGCGGCCACGCGAGCTTCGCGCTCGCCGGCGTGCTGCTCGAGGTCAACTCGATCCTCGACTCGTGCGACGGCGAGCTCGCGCGGCTGCGCTTCCAGTACTCGCGGCTCGGCCAGTGGCTCGACAACCTGTCGGACGACGTGGTCGACAACGTGTTCCTGATCGCCGTCGGCGCGGGCCTGGGCGGGGTGTGGCGCTGGCTCGGCCTGGCGGCCGCCGGCGGGCGCTGGCTGGTCGCGGCGACCACGTACCTCAGCGTGTATCGCCGCACCGGCACCGGCGACGTGTTCGCGTTTCGCTGGTGGTTCGAGTCCGACAAGTCGACCACCGACGAGGTCTACGATCCGCGGTCGCCGCTCACCTGGCTGCGCTCGTTCGGCCGCCGCGACACCTACGTGTTCGTGTGGATGATCGCGCTCGTCGCCGGGCTCGCGCCCTGGGTCGTGTGCCACGGCGTGGTGATCGCCGCGGTCAACGTCGCGCTCCTGATCCTGCACTTCACCGTGTTCACCGTGTCCCGTGGCCGGCGCGCGCAGTGACGGCGCCGGCTCACTCCCACGCGATGTCCATCGAGTCGTCGTCGCCGATCGCCTTCTCGAGCAGCACCAGCAGCTCGGGGTCAGCGCCGTTATCGGACAGGAGCTCGAGCGTGTCCCGATCGATGAAGTAGTCCTCGTCCTCGTCGTGCTCTTCCTCGAGTTGCTCGACGAGGAACGCGAGCTGCTTGTCGGAGATGTCGCCGATGGCGTCGCCGGTATCGATGCGGATCAACCGAGGCATGCCCCGAGTCTGCCCAGCCGACGCGGCCCCGGTCAACGGCCGGGGGGCGACAAGCCGGCCGGGATCTCCATTCCCCGGATCACCGCGGCCGGTCATGCGTCCGCGGGTCCGCCGGTCCGCAAGATCTGCGGTTCCACGGGCCGCGGCCGCGGCTCACTTCACCTCATCACACTTCGTGACACCCTCGAGGTCGGTCGCCGACAGCGCGCATTCGATCCGGGCCTTCGGGGTCTTCTTCGTGCACGCCTCGAGGAACTCGGTCGCCTTGGCCTCCGACACCGCCTGCTTCTGCTTGGCGAGCTCGGCCTTGACCGCATCGCCCGACGCGGCGCCGGCCTTCTTGAACTCGAGGTCGACCAGGTGATCGAGCAGCTGCTTGCACTGGTCCTCGGAGGGCGCGTTCTTGCAACCCACCACCAGCAGGACAGCGCCAAGGATCCACCGCTTCATCGCGGCATCGTATCACCGGCCGGCAGGGTTTTGCGCATCGCCGCGATCCGGCGCTGCACGGCCCGGGTCGGCGCCAGGCCCGCGGCGCGATCGAGGGTGCGGACCGCGGTGCGCGGCGCGCCGTCGGCGGCCCACGCGGCGGCGAGGTGGACGAGGATCTCGGGCTCGAGCGGCGCGAACCGGGCGGCCCGATCGAGCGCGCGGACCGCCCCGCGCGCGTCGCCGCGGCGCAGCAGCAGCCAGCCCCAGCTGTCGAGCACGGCCGGGTCGCCGGGCGCGAGCTCGCGGGCGTGCCGGAGGTAGCGCTCGGCGTCGGTGAGCCGGCGGCCGGCGTCGGCGAGCAGGAAGCCGGTGAGGTTGAGCGCGGGCACGAGGTCGGGCCGGTTGCGGATCAGCGGCTCGAGGATCGCGAGCGCGCCGCCGGCGTCGCCCGCGCGGTCGGCGAGCCGGGCGCGCGCCAGGAGCGCGAGGTCGCGGTCGTCCCGGGTGCCGCCGAACGGCGCGAGCATCGCCCGGGCCTCGCGCTGCCGGCCGAGATCGGCGAGGGCGAACGCGGCGACCAGCGCGCTGTCGAGCGCGTCGGGGGCCCCGCGCGCGGTGAGCACCGCCAGCGCCCGGGCGGGATCGCCGGCGTCGAGCGCGGCCAGCGCGGTGAGCCGGCGGGCCTCGGCGGCGCGCTTGCCGTCGGCCTCGACCACCGCGAGCGTGGCCTCGACCGCGGCGCGCTCGCCGGTGGCGATCTGGATCTCCGCGAGCGCGATCGCGCCGGCGTCGCGATCGATCGCCGAGATCCGCCCGGCGATCGCGCGGGCCTCGGCGATCCGCCCCATGCCGCGCTCGAGCCGGGCGATCACGGCCAGCGCCTCGACGTCGCTGTGGTCGTCGTCGAGCAGGGTCAACAGATCGATCGCCGCGGCGCGATCGTCGGCCTCGCACAACAGGTCGAACAGCTCCTCGGCGATGTCGAGCGCCTGGCCGCTGCGATCGAACGCGCTGCGGGTCTCGACGATCGCCTGATCGAGGTGGCCCTGGCGGCGCAGCGCGCGGGCCAGATCGAGCCGCGCGTCGATGTGGTCGGGGTCGCGCTCGAGCACGGCGCGCAGCTCGCGGCTCGCCGCCGCCAGCTCGCCGCGGACCGCGAGCCGGACCGCGAGCCGGTAGTGGCCCTCGATCGACGCCGGGACGTGGGCGATCAGGATCCGCAGCGTGGCCTCGGCCGCATCGGGGCTCTGCAGCTTGGCGAGCCCCAGGTACGCGCGTTCGTCGTCGGGCGACAGCTGGATCGCGCGCAGGTAGGCGCGGCTGGCCTCGGCTGGATCGCCGGCCGCGAGCAGGTCCCCCGACGCGAGCCAGACCTGGGGATGGTCCGGCCAGCTCAGCCGCGCGCGCGCCAGCGTGGCGACCGCCGCGGCGGTGCGCCGGGCCTTCATCTGCGCCCGGGCGAGCTCGACCGCCACCATCGGCTGGTCGGGCGCGGCGGCGGCGGCGCGGGCGAGCGCGTCCGCGGCGGCGTCCCAGTCGCCCTCGTACGCCGACAGCCGGCCGCTCAGGTAGTGGGCGTACCCGGCGCGGGGCAGCGGCGCGAGCGGCACGGCCGCGGGGTGCGTGCAGCCGGCGAGGCCGAGCGACGCCGACGCGAGCGCGGGCAGCGCGCCCAGCGCGCCGCTCACGAGCATCACGAGGGCCGTCCGGTCGGCGGACATCAGCGATCACAGGGGCGATTACAGAGGAGCGATCACAGCGGGATGTTGCCGTGCTTGCGCGGCAGGTTGGCCTGGCGCTTGTTGCGCAGGGTACGAAGCGATCGGATGATCGTCCAGCGGGTGTCGCGCGGCCGGATGATCTCGTCGATGTACCCGAGCGACGCCGCCTTGTACGGGTTGGCAAACCGCTCGCGGTACTCCTCGGTGAACCGAGCTCGCGCCCGGGCGCGCTCGGCCTCGTCGGTGATCTTGTCGAGCTCGCCACGGAAGATGATGTTGACCGCGCCATCGGGGCCCATCACGGCGATCTCGGCGGCCGGGTACGACACGTTGACGTCGGCGCGGATGTGCTTGGACGCCATGACGTCGTAGGCGCCGCCGTACGCCTTGCGGGTGATCACGGTGATCTTGGGCACGGTGGCCTCGGCGAACGCGTACAAGAGCTTGGCGCCGTGCTTGATGATCCCGCCGTACTCTTGGTTGGTGCCGGGCAGGAACCCGGGCACGTCGACGAACGTGACCAGCGGGATGTTGAAGCAGTCGCAGAACCGGACGAACCGCGCGGCCTTGATCGACGCGTCGATGTCGAGGCAGCCGGCGAGGTGGGCGGGCTGGTTGGCGACGATGCCCGCCGGCCGGCCATCGAACCGGGCGAACCCGCACACGATGTTCTTGGCGTAGTCCTTGTGGACCTCGACGAACTGGCCGTCGTCGACGACGCTGGTGATGATCTTCTTGATGTCGTAGGGCCGGTTGGACTCGAGCGGGACCACGCTGTCGAGCGCCGGGTCGGTGCGATCGGCCGGATCCTGGGTCGGCCGGGCCGGCGGGTCCTCGGTGTTGTTGCCCGGCATGAAGCCGAGCAGCTCGCGGACCCGCGCGAGCGCGGCGAGCTCGTCGGCCTCGTTGAAGTGCGCCACGCCGCTCTTGCTGGCGTGGGTCGCCGCGCCGCCGAGCTGCTCCTTGCTGACCTCCTCGTGGGTCACGGTCTTGATCACCTCGGGGCCGGTGATGAACATGTACGACGTCCCGTCGACCATCAGGATGAAGTCGGTGATCGCCGGGGAGTACACGGCGCCGCCGGCGCACGGGCCCATGATCACCGAGAGCTGCGGGACCACGCCGCTGGTCAGGACGTTGCGCAGGAAGATGTCGGCGTAGCCGGCGAGCGACTCGACGCCCTCCTGGATCCGCGCCCCGCCGGAGTCGTTGAGGCCGATCACCGGGCAGCCGATCTTGGTCGCCAGGTCCATCACCTTGCAGATCTTCTGGGCGTACGCTCCCGACAGCGAGCCGCCGAACACGGTGAAGTCCTGGGCGAACACGCAGATCGGCCGGCCGTCGACGGTGCCGTGGCCGGTGACCACGCCGTCCCCGAGGATCTTCTGCTCCGCCATGCCGAAGTCGGTGCAGCGGTGGGTGACGAACTTGTCGAGCTCGACGAAGCTGCCGTCATCGACCAGGGCGGCGATGCGCTCGCGCGCGGTGAGCTTGCCGGCCTCGTGCTGCTTGTCGATGCGCGCCTTGCCGCCGGCGAGCGTGGCTTTCGCCTCCATGTCTTCGAGGCGCTGGATCGGATCGCGGGAGCTCACTGCTGCGGCGTATAGTAGCTAGCCGCGCGGGTCAAGTCGCACGGCACGGTTGCAGCGTGGGCACGCTGCCGTCACGCAACTGTCAGAGGGGCGTGCGTACTCTGGAAGCCATGGTCGTGTTCTCGAACCGCCGCCTCGGGCCGACGTCCGAGCTGCTGGTGTCGCGCGAGGCGGCCGCCACGCTGCTGCGCGAGGTCGCGGCCGCCGCGGGGCCGTCGGCGCAGGCGCGGTGGGAGCACGAGCTGGTGACCTGGCTGGAGCGCTGTGCGGCGTCGCGCGGGGCCGGCGGCGCCGGCGGCCTTGGCATCGATGTGTCGGACATCGCATGGACGCCGGAGAACTTCGAGCGCCAGCGCGGCTTCCTGATCGAGGCGATCCGGCGCGCCCAGACCGGATCGCGGCATGCCCGCGCGCTGGCCCGGTGGTGCGGGATGATCGAGGCTCATCCCCGGGAGTCGGTGTCGGTGGGGCGCCGTTGGCAGTGGCCGCCAACGGAAATAACCGCTTGAGATTACCGGAGAAAGCCGCCGACCTGGGGGCCGGAGGCCGCAGCGACGCACCGCGCCGGTGCTAGAGTGGGCCGTGGCCGAGGGGCTGATTGGACCGGGGTTCTACCCCCAACCGAACGAATGGACCTGCGGTCCGTTCGCGCTCAAGCACGCCCTGCTCGCGCTCGGCCGCATGGTCGACGTCAACCAGATCTCGACCACCGCCCGCACGCACTGGTGGTCGGGGACCAACGAGATCCAGCTCGCGCGCGCGGCGCGCGCGTTCGAGTGCGACCTGGTGCTCGAGCGCCGCGCCGATGCCGAGCAGGCGCGCAAGGTCCTGGTGAAGTACCTGCGCGAGCAGACGCCGGTGCTGTTGTGCGTCGACGAGTGGTCGCACTGGATCACCGTGCTGCGCGCCGAAGACCGCCGGTTCGTGGTGGTCGACTCGACCGACGACCCGCTGCTGTCGGTGCGGACGTGGCCGCAGCTGCGCAACTGGTGGCGCTACCACGACACCGATTACGTCAAGGACAACCCGCCGATCCTCTACGACCTGCTGGCGGTGTCGCCGCGGTTCCGGACCACCGTCAAGGCCGACTTCTCGGTCGAGCGGGTCAAGTTCCTGCGCCGGCCGGAGAACCGCCGGCTCGCCCACCACTGGAACGAGTACCTCGAGGATCTGCTCGAGATCTGCAAGCCGCCGTCGGTGCGGATCGCCGAGCCGCTGTCGATGGGCGAGTTCCTGCGCCGCCATCAGGAGCTGCTGCTGACCCGCGTGGTGTACTGGCACGGCGACATCAGCCGCGACGAGGTCGGCCGCGTGCTGCGCGACATGCGCTTCGTGTCGGAGACCTACGGCCTCGTGATCCCCGCATCGATGAGCCGGCGCGCGCTGGCCGACCTCGCGATCCTGATCTCGATCTGGGCGTGCTCCCAGCGCGGCGTCGATGGCATGTTCGGCTCGCCCGGCGCCGACGCTCGCCCCGAGGCCAAGCCGACCCGGCGCAAGAACGGCCGGCGCTGACGCACCGGTGGCCGCCTCGGCACCTGGCGGGCTCCCGGCAAGCACGCCGCCGCCGCCGGCGCCGCCGCCGTGCTGCCGCCGCCGAGCCGCCGCCGCCGCAGCCGAGCCGCTGCCGAGCCGCCGCAGCTGAGCCGCCGCCGAGCCGCCGCAGCCGAGCCGCCGCCGAGCCGCCGCAGCCGAGCCGCCGCCGCGGAGCCGCCGCCGCCGTGCCGCCGCGATCGCGGTCCTGTCGTTCTGGCACCGCGGACGCCGCGTGATCGACGCGGTGACTCGGAGGCGGTGCGGGCGCGCGGCGCGGCGGGCGCGCGGCGGCTCGGGGAACGCGGCGCGGATCGCTTCGGCCGCGTGATTCTCGCGACTTGTCGCGCGGTGCGCGCGTCGTCCCCGTCGCGGAGCCCCGTGGCGCACGCGTGGCGTGTCGCTTGCTCGGCTTCGGGCCATGACGACCTTTGCAGCCTTCACCTTCGTGCTCCTCGCGCTGTGTAGCCCCGCGCTCGCCGACTCCGCGCCACCGGCGCGGCCGGTCGCGACCAAGATCCGGTTCTCGGTGCACGACGCGAGCACCACCCGCAGCTTCGATCTCATGATCTCCGGCGACGATCACTGCGCCTCCGCGAGCCACAAGCTCGCGAGCCAGCAGATCGAGCTCAAGGCGTGCGCGTTCCGCGACACGCACCTGTCGATCGAATGGGAAGTACGCGGCTCGGCGGGCGAGTACCGCAGCAGCTCGTCGATCCCGTTCGAGCGCGGCGCCACCGCCGAGCTCGGCAGCTCGGCCGGCCCGCGGCTCACTGTCACGATCCAGTGAACGCCGATAGATTCTGCGGCGCGCGCGGCGCTGCGCGGCGCTGCGCGGCGGCTGTGTAGCGTCGGGGAGAACGCGTACACGCGACTCGCCGGGGGCTGCTGCGCGGATGGGTGTCGGGACCGCGCCCGCCGAATCACCACCGGCGCCTGCGCGAACCGCCCTTGGTATGTGCGGAGCAAGGCCTGCCAATCCAGGTCACGGTCGCGGCCCCCGACCCCATCCGCTCGCGGGCGCCCCCGGCG
>DASWRS010000386.1:0-1578 GCA_036403075.1 Kofleriaceae bacterium | reverse complement strand
CTGAGCCAGCGGAGCCGTGGACCTGGGCGAGGTCGGCCACCGCCGCGCGCAGGTCGTCCTGGCCGTGGCGATCGGCGGCGTAGAATCGGACGCGATCGACGCCGGCGAGGCGCGCCGCGAGCAGCTGGAGCAGCGCCATGGCGCGGCGGTTGCCGCCGAACGCGCCGCAGCCCCAGAACCCGGTGCGGATCTCCACCGGCGCGCCCGGCCACATCCGGTGCGACTCGGCGGCGGCCGCCGCGAACCCGGTGTACGCGGTGACCGCGACCCGGCGGAGCTCGTCGAGCTGGTAGCGGCCCAGGCCGCCGTTGGGCGCCGCGATCGCGATCAGGTTGGTGCGGGTCGGCGGATCGATCACGCGGACCGCGGCGCGCACGACCTCGGCCGGCGCGGCTGCGAACCGGTTGCCGTACAGGCCGAGCGGCCGCCCGGCGTCGCGGTCAGGCGCGGTGGCGATCGCGCAGCGCCGCTCGACCCCGGCGACCAGCACCGGCGTCGGCGCGCCGGCGTCCTCGGTCAGCGCGGGCAGGCCCTCGGCGACCAGCGCCTCGCGCACGGCGCCGAGCGCGGGGTGCTCGGCGGCCTGGAGCTCGTCCTGCGCGAGCAGGGCCGAGCCGTAGGCATAGAACAGCGCCGGATCGGCGAAGTTGACGTGCCACAGGCCGTCGCGGGTCTCGTACTCGAAGTACCCGGGCACGGCGGCGAGCTCGGGCGCGGCCGGCGGGATGGCGGGCGGCAGCGTCGCCGCCGCCCAGCGCGTCACCTCGATCGATCCGGCGTGGCGCGCGTCGTCCGGACACGCCAGCGCGAACACCAGCCGCTTGTGGGGATGGCGCAGCCGCGGCGGGTGGCGCGCGATCAGATCCGCCGGGGCATAGGTGCGGCGCAGCAGGCATTCGAGCATGCCTCATTGATAGTGTAGATGCGACACCGTGTCAAACGGCGCGGCGGCGTGCGTCGGTCGCCGGCGGGTCGCCGCGCATCATCGCGCTGACCCGCGCGCGCAGCCGGTGGACGCGGACCCGCAGCGCGTTGATCGGGATGCCGAGCTCGGCGGCCAGCGCCTTGCGGCGGCGGACGTGCTCGTCGGGCGGGCCGGCCTCGTAGGCGAGCAGGGTCTGGCGCTCGCGCGGCGGCAGCTGGTCGAGGCATCGGCACAGCCGCGCGAGCGGATCGTCGGGCTCGTGCGGCGCCGGCGCCGGCACCCGCAGCTCGGGCGCGGCGATCCGATCGAGCGGCTGGACGCCGCGGCTGCTGCGGCGCGCCTGTCGCGCGATCCGCCGCGCGACGGCGGCCAGGTAGGCGGTCAGGTCGGGCTCGGCGGTGTGCCCGCGCACCAGCCGGTCGGCGACCTGATCGAACACCTGGTCGGCGAGGTCCTCGGGGCAGGGCAGGCCGCGCCAGCGATACCGCGCGATCAGCCGGTGGCGCAGCTGTTCGTAGCGCGACGCGGCGAGCGCGGCGTCGGGAGCGAGCGCATGCAGGAAGCGATTCCAGGCATCGCGGGTCAGGCCGGGGTCATGGAACGATTCCGACATCCATGACACACACGCAATCCGCGGCCGGACTCTGCAATGC
>DASWRS010000385.1:0-27437 GCA_036403075.1 Kofleriaceae bacterium | reverse complement strand
GTCGAGCCGGAGGTGCAGGGTCAGGCGGCGCTGCAGCGCCTCGTCGAGCGCGGCGTCCTTGTTGGTGGTGAGCACGACCACGCCGGTGTACTGCTCGAGCCGCTGCAGCAGGTAGTTGACGTTGGCGTTGGCGTAGCGGTCGTTGGAGGTCTCGACGTCGGTCCGCTTCGACAGCAGCGAGTCGGCCTCGTCGAACAGCAGCACGGCGTGGGCACGCTCGGCGAGATCGAACACGCGGCCGAGCTGCTTCTCGGTCTCGCCGATCCACCGCGACTGGATCTGCGACAGGTCGACCTGGTAGAGGTCGAGGCCGAGGCCCTTGGCGATCAGGCCGGCGAGCATGGTCTTGCCGGTGCCGGGCGGGCCCGAGAACAGCGCGATCGCGCCCTTGCCGCGCTCGAGCCGGTCGCCGAAGCCCCACTCGCCGTAGACCTTGTCGGCGAACGCGCGGCGCGCGATGAACTCCTCGACCCGGCCGCGGCCGTCGGGCGGCAGCACCAGGTCGCTCCACTGCACGCGGACGTCGATCCGCCACGCCAGGTCCTGCAGGCTGTTGCGCAGCCGGCGCTCGATCCCGCCGCGCAGATCGCCGTAGGTCACCGCGCGGCGCTCGCTGCGCGCGATCGCGTGGGCCTCGCCGGCGGTGGCGAGGATCTCGCCGGGGCTGAGGTGGAAGCTGCGCGCGAGCGCCGCCAGGCCGTCGGCGCCGGCCTCGGAGGCGCCGGCTTCGACCGCGCGCTGCCACAGCACGACGCGATCGCGCTCGTCGGGCAGGCCGAGCGCGATCTCGCGGACCGGGCGCTCGAGCCGGAGGTTGGGCGGGCGCGAGCTCTCGACGCCGACGAACACGGCGCCGGGGTAGGGCTCGAGCCGGCGGAGCAGCGCGGTCGCCTCGTCGCCGGCGGTCAGCGGGCCGATGTAGAGCGCGGCGCCCAGGGCGAGGGCGTCGCGCTGGGCGAGCCGCAGCAGCTCGGGGCGCGCGGGCTTGTCCGCGGCCATGACGTCGAACGCGAGCAGCGGCTGGCCGGCGTGCGCGGCGAGCCGGGCCGAGATCTCGGCCTTGCCGGTGCCCGCGATGCCCCAGAGCAAGGTCCACGGGGCGCGCGGTGCCGCGATCGCGCCCGACATCCGGGCCAGGGTGTCGCGCAGCCGCGGCGACAGCACGAGATCGTCGAGCGTGGCCGGCGCCCGGATCAGCCGGGCCTGGCGCGCGAGGCTCGAGGACGGCCCGCCGCCGCCGCCGAGCAGCTCGATCAGGCCGAACGTGGGCTGGATCGCGCGGCTGGTCGCGCTGGCGTCGCTCGCGTCCGCGGGGCCGACCTCGATCAGCCGCCAGGCGACCAGCGGGCGCTCGGGATCCAGGGTCGACAGCACGGCGACGCGATCGTCGCGGCGCAGCCGCAGCAGCTGGGTGACCAGCGCGAGGTTGACGCCGCGCCGGGTGCCGCCGCGCACGGCGTGGAACAGGTCGGCCAGCGGCGGATCGATGTGCGGCGAGACCGCGAGCATCAGGGTCTCGAGCTCGAGCCGGCTCAGGCCGAGGCGCCGCGCGAGCTGGCCGGCCGGGCTGGTGCGCCGCGCGGCCTCGACGTCGCGGTCGGCCTGGGTCAGGCTCGCCGCCAGCGCGTCGATCTCGGTGCTGCCTCCGCGCGCTGCGGCGCGGGCGGCCAGCACGGTGGCGAGATCGGGCGCCGCCGGCGAGCTCTGCGGCCGCAGCCCGGCGCGCTGCAGGTGCCGGAGGCAGAGCTCGGCGAGCAGCCAGATCCGGCCGAGCTCGACGTCGAGCCAGGACCGCTCGGCCGGCGGCTCGCGGGTCGTGGCGTCGTTCGCGGCCGGCATCACCTACCTCCATCCATGTAGTCGCCGGAGCCGCACAGCCAGTCGGTCGCGTGCGCGGTCGGCGCGCTGGCGCTGTGGACCAGGACGTCGTCGAGCGCCGGCGCGGCAGCGGCCGGCTCGGGCGCGATCGCGGTGATCGGCGCGTCGAGCGCCGGGGGAGCCGCGAACGCGGCGAGCGCGGCGAACGCGGCACCGGCGGCTGCGGGCACGACGTCCGGCCTACGGACCTCGCGGTCGGGCTCGGTCTCGGCAGCGGTCTCGGCAGCGGTCTCGGCAGCGGTCTCGGCGACGGTCTCGGTCTCGGCCTCCGTCACGGTCTCGGCCTCCGTCACGGTCTCGGCGACGGTGACGGCGTCGGCGTCGGCCGCCCCCAGGGCCGAGGCGTCGCCGGCGAGCAGGACGCGCGGGGCCGCGGGCGCGACATGGCCCGCGCGAGCTGGGCCGAGGCCGGCGCGTCCAGGCGCGGCGAACGGACGCGGGAACAGCGGATCGATCCGGTGGAGCTCGAGCTCACCGGTGGTGCTGCGGGTCGCCAGCGCGCGCCCGGTCGGGCCAACCGCGAACGCGGCGACGTCGTGGTCGAGGCTCACCCCGCCGAGATCGCGGTTGTTGATCAGATCGATCACCCGCAGCACGCGCGGCTCGATCTGGATCGCGGCGACGCCTGCCGCGACCGCCACCGCGGCGCGCGCCGGGACCGAGCGGCGGTGCATCACCTGGCCCAGGCCGAGCGAGACCATGACGAGCTGGCGCTCGGCGCGGTACGCGACCAGCAGGGTCAGCCACCTGCCGTCGCCGGTGACGCAGCCGCCGAGCACCTGGCTGTGAGGCGCGAGCGCCACGGCGAGGCCCGAGGGCAGCGTCAAGCGCGAGCCGCGCGCCGCGACCACGCGCTGCCCGGTGATCGGGATGATCGCGTCGGTCTCCGCGGCCTCGACGCACACCACCGCGAGACCTGGCGCCAGCGCGTCGCCCGGGCGTTCGTGCGCCGGCCGGCGCGGGCCCAGCGACCACGAGCCGGGCGGCGCGGCGGCCGCAGGCGCGAGCGAGCACATGACCGGCGCGCCGGCCGACCACACCGCCGCGGGCGGCCCGCACGGCGCCGGAATGAGCACGGCGTGCGCGGCGCACGGCAGCGCCACCGGCGCGCCCAGCATCGCGCCGGTCGGGTCGACGCGCACGAGCCGATCGTCATGGGTGGCGATCCACAGCTCGTCGTCGAACCCGGCGGCCGCGCGGGCGCCGCGGAACGCCAGGCGGATCGCCAGCGCGGCGGACGCATCGATCACGGTGATCTCGTCGGGATCGATGACGATCAGGCGGCGGCCACTGCGATCGAAGCGCAGCGTCGTCCCGGACAGCGAAACGGGCGAGCTTCTCATCATCGGGATAGAGTCCGATCGGGGCGCCGTGTGACCGGCGATCGCGAGGACATCTGCAATACCGACCTGGGGTTCACCACCGCACACCTCACCGTTCCCGGAACGTCGCGGCAGCTGGATCTTCCCGGTTTCTCGCCGCGGCGCGCGAGATGCCACGACGCGCCGCGCGCAGATCAGCAGGTCCGCAGGTCCGCAGGTCAGTCGTCCATCCACTGGTTGATCTTGTAGGCCCAGCTGTCCTTGTAGTTGGTGTCGATGTCGTCGACGTTCTCGTGCTTGATCACCGGGCTGCCGTCGAGGTTCTTGTCGCCGTAGACGTAGGGCGCGATCGCGCTGCCGACCGCGTAACCGGCGATGCCCGCCGCGGCGACCGGCGCGAGCTCGCCCAGCGCGGCGCCGCCCTCGGCGAGCTCGGCGCCTTCCACCGCGACCTCACCGGCCTCGACCGCCTCGGCGGCTTCGGCGGCCTCCGCGGCCTCGCCGGCCTCCGCGGCTTCACCGGCCTCCGCGGCCTCGCCGGCCTCGGCCGCTTCGCCGGCCTCGGGCGCCTCGTTGCCCGGGCTGCGCAGCGTGTCCGGGATCGGCTCCTCGGGCACCGGCGCGTCGGGGGCCGGGGCTTCCGGCACCGGCTCCTGCGGTAGCGGATCGTTGGGCCGGACCGGCAACGGGTTGCCGGGCTCGAAGCCCGGCGGCTCGGACTCCGGGAGGTACCAGTCGCCCGGCTTCTCGATCCCGAACGGGTCCACCGGGATCTGGCTGGGCGGCGGCGAGATCGGTCCCGCGCCCATGACACTGCAACTCTGCGCGCCGTCGTCCGCCATCGTGGCCTGGCGCTCGGCCTCCAGCTGATCATCGTAATCGCTCATGACCGAGATAGAGTCGATTGCGGTGCGGCTGTGACAGCCGATCGAGAGTCACTCAATCATCGAGCCATTGATTGATCTTGTAGGCCCAGCTGTCCTTGTAGTTGGCGTCGATGTCGTCGACGTTCTCGTGCTTGATGACCGGGCTGCCATCGAGGTTCTTGTCGCCGTAGACGTAGGGCGCGATCGCGCTGCCGACCTCGTATCCGGCGATCCCCGCGGCGGCGACCGGGGCGAGCTCGCCCAGCGCGGCGCCGCCCTCGGCGAGCTCGACGCCCTCAGCCGCGGTCTCGCCGCCCTCGAGCAGCGTCTCGCCATCCTCGAGCAGCTCGCCGCCCTCGGCGGGGCCCGGGCCCTCGGGGACCGCCTCGGGATCGAAGTCGGGGTAGGTCTCGGGCGGCTCGAGCGGCTGGGGCGGCTGCGACGGCGGCGGCCCCGGATCGGGCGGCATCTCCGGTGGCTCGGGCTCGTACTCCGGGGTCGGATCGTCGACCGGACGCCCCGGCACCTCGACGCCGGGGTTCAGCGGCTTGCGAAACACGCCGCTCTTGGGGCCACCCCCCATCACGCTGGTCGCGTACTCCCCGTCGATCGCGTCCTGCACCGCCTCGCTGTGCTCGGCGTCCAGCTCCTCGTCGTATCCGTACATCGTCTCCTCCTGCGTCTCCTGCCCGCGGTAGAGAGCGCAGCGCACCGGTTGTGACCGGGAATCTCCCGAGCCTGCTTGACGAACCCACCCCGAACCAGGTACTGAACGTATGTTCAATGCCAATCTCCAGCATGACCCTGGTGACGTCCGAGGCTGGTCCGCCGGTGGTGGTGGCGGGCCTGCCGCCCGAGGATCCGGTGCCCACCGAGGTGAGCGGCGTGATCGAGCTGTTCGCCACGCAGCTCGCCAAGGTCGCGTTCCCCGAGATCGACGCCGCGACGCTGCGCCGCCAGGCCGACGAGCTGCGCGCCGAGGCCAAGGCGGTGGCCCGGGCGCGCGAGGCGCTCGATGCGGCGCTGGCGAGCTTCGCCGCGCGGCGGGGCGCGCTGTGCGACACGGCGGCACGCGCGATCGCCTACGCGCGGATCTACAGCCAGGCGCACCCCGATCGGGCGGCGCTCGCGACGGCAATCGCGGCGCTGTCCGAGACCAAGCCGGTGGCGGTTGCCAGCGCGAGCGCGAGCGCGACCGCCACCGGCAAGCGTCGCGGCCGGCCGGCCCGGCGCAGCGCCGAGCTGTTCGACGGGCCCGGCGCGGGCGACGACGGCGGGGACGGCGCGACGGCCTCGGGCGCTGCCACGGCCGATCCGGCGTAGCGGCCGTCAGCTCGTGATGCTGGGCTTGCGGCTCGCCAGGATGCGCTCGAGCTTGGCGAGCTCGGCGGGCTTGATCACGTGCTCGTCGAATCCCGCGGCCCGCGCCGCCGAGATGTCGCTCGGCGCGCCGTAGCCGGTCAGCGCGACCAGCATCACGTCCTCGAGCCCGGGCTTGCCGCGGATCCGCTGCGCGACCTCGTAGCCGTTCATCGCCGGCAGGCCGATGTCGATGAACGCGACGTCGGGCTTCTCGCGCGTGATCACGTCGATCGCGCTCGGGCCGTCCTCGACGTCGATCACCAGGTGGTCGCGCGACTCGAGCAGCATGCGCAGCATCTCGCGCGAGTCGGCTTGGTCGTCGACCAGCACGATCCGGCAACGGTCGCTGCGTCTCGAGGACACATCGTCGGTGCCGCGCGACAGCGAGCTCGACGGGATCAGCGGGATCGTGACCTTGAAGTCGCTGCCCTTGCCCGGGCCGTCGCTGTGGACCTCGATCGCGCCGCCGTGGAGGTCGACGATGTTCTTGGCCAGCGACAGCCCGACGCCGAGCCCGCCGCGCGAGCGATCGAGCCGCTGCTCGGACTGCACGAACAGGTCGAAGATCTTGCTCTGCAGCTCGGACTCGATGCCGACGCCGTGGTCGATCACGCGCAGCACGCCGTTGCCGTCCTCGCTGGTGACCAGGAGCCGGACGGTGCTGGCGCGCGGCGAGTAGTTCGCCGCGTTCGACAGTAGATTGACCACGACCTGGACCAGCCGGTTGGCGTCGCCGCGCACTGGCATCGCGTGGCGCGGCAGGCTGTAGTCGAGGTGGACGCCGCGCTCGGTGAACAGCGGGGCGGTCGACTCGATCGCCGACTCGATCGGCGCGCGCAGGTCGATGTCGTGGTTGATCAGCTGGAACTTGCCGCGGGTGATCCGCGAGACGTCGAGCAGGTCGTCGAGCAGGCGCTTCATGTGCAGCGCCTGGCGCTCGATCACGCCCTGGCAGCGCCCGATCGCAGCGGCGTCCGGCTGCTTCTTGATCAGCGTGGTCGCGTTCATCACGGCGGCCAGCGGGTTACGCAGCTCGTGCGATAGCATGGCGATGAACTGCTCGCGGCGCCGGGCGCCCTCCTCGGCCTGCTCGAGTAGCGTGGCGATCCGCTGCTGGCGCTGCTCGAGCTCGCGCTGCGCGGTGAGCAGCGCGGAGATGTCGCGGCCGATCGCGGAGACCCCGGCGACCGCGCCGTGGCGGTCATGGATCGGCGAGATCGTGGCCGAGACGTCGACGCTGGCGCCGGCCGCGTTGCGCGACAGCCACAGCACGTGCTCGACGGTCTCGCCGCGCCGCGTGCGGTCGAGCGCGCGGTCGAGCTCGGGCTCGCTGCCCGGCGCCATCAGCATCCGCAGGTCGTTGCCGATCGCCTGCTCCGCGGCGTAGCCGAACAGCCGCTCGGCGCCGTGGTTCCAGCTCGTGATCTGGCCGGTCAGGGTGTTGCCGATGATCGCGTCCTCGGACGACTGGACGATCGCCGACAGCCGGGCGAGGTGCGAGCGCGCCCGGTCGAGCGCGGAGATGTCGGTCAGGGTCAAGACCACGCCGTCGATCGGCGCCGCCTCGTCGGCGTCGTCGGCGCGGTTGATCCGGTAGGGCAGGATGCGGAGGAAGTACGGCACCGTGCCGCGGTCGCGGACCTCGTCCTCGATCACCGTGCCGGTGGCGCGCACCTGCTCGATGTCCTCGATCAGCTGCGGCCGCTCGATGTTGTGCGAGAAGTCGCTGATCCGCCGGCCGATGTCGTAGGGCTGGAAACGGAACACGCTGGCGATCCGCGACGTGAACCGGCGGATCCGCAGGTCGCGGTCGAGGAACACCGTACCGACGTCGGTGCCCTCGAGCAGGTGCGCCATGTCGGTGTTGAGCTCCTTGAGCTCGGCGATCTTCTGCTGGTACTCGGCGTTGACCGTGTAGAGCTCCTCGTTGACCGAGTGCAGCTCCTCGTTGGTGCTCTGCAGCTCCTCGTTCGAAGCGATCAGCTCCTCGTTGGTCGCCTGCATCTCCTCGTTCGAGGTCTCGAGCTCCTCGATCGTCGCCTGCAGCGTCTCCCGGGTGTACGCCAGCTCGGACTCCAGCGTATCGAGGTGCTCGCGCGACGCCTGGCTGAGCGGGATCGGCAGCGGCTCGGCCTTGTGGACGACCCCGTTGGACGGGTGCGCCGCGGCGGGCTCGGCCGCGCGCTGGAACGTGACCAGCACGTGGCGCGTCCCGGTGCGGGGATGGAGCAGCGGCTCGACCGACAGCGTGCAGCGGACCTCCGCCGGCGGCGCATCCCCGTCCGGCCGGGGCTCGTCGGACGCCGGGAGCCGCACGCCGGAGTACGCGACCGGGGCGCGATCGCGGACCGCGCGCTGGATCGCGCCCGATACCACGCTGCGGAGATCGTCGTCGAGCAGATCGAGCAGGCTCGAGCTCGGCCGCCGCCGGCGGAGCTTGAGCAGCTTCTCCGCGCCGGCGAAGCTGTCGATCAGGACGCAGTTCTCGTCGATCAGGAACCCCGGCGGCATGTAGCGATCGAGCAGCTGGTCGTAGGTCTCGAGGATCAGCGGATCGGGGGAGTGCGACCTGGGCACATCGATCAGCGCCGGCCGCCGCGGCGCCTGGCGCTGCAGCGGCAGCCGGATCTGCGACAGCAGCTGGACGTCGCGCCGCTTGCGATAGATCTTCCAGTGGTCGTCGATCGACACGAACTCGTCGGCGAGCGCGCCCGGGGTCTCGCTCGCGCCCAGGAACAGCACGCCGCCGGACGCCAGACCGAAGTGGAACAGCGACATCACCGTGCGCTGGGGTTGCGGCTGGAAGTAGATCAACATGTTGCGGCACGAGATGAAGTGCATCTTCGTGAACGGCGCGTCCTTGGTGACGTTGTGGCGCGCGAACACGATCAGCTGCCGGAGGTCCTGCGAGATCTGGTAGCCGCTCGATCGCCGGGTGAAGAACCGCTCGAGCCGGCGCGGGCTCACGAACTGCAGCTGGTCGTCTCCATAGATCCCGGCCCCGGCGTGCTCGAGCGAGGTCTGGTGGACGTCGGTCGCGAGCATCTTGAGCCGGACCGGCCGGTTGCGCGCAGCGAACCCCTCCCAGAACAGCATCGCGAGCGAGTACGCCTCCTCGCCGGTCGCGCAGCCCGCGACCCAGACCCGGAGCTCCTCGTCGGCCGGCAGCTTGTCGAGCAACGCCGGGATCACCTCCTGCTCGAGCCGCTCGAACGCCTCCGGATCGCGGAAGAACTGGGTTACGCCGATCAGCAGATCCTGATACAGGGCATTGAGCTCCTCGGGGTCGGCGCGCACCTGCTCGACGTAGCTGGCGAGGCTGCTCAGGCGCAACAGGTCGGCGCGGCGCTGGATCCGGCGGCCCACCGTGGTGGTCTTGTACAGCGAGAAATCGATGCCGAAATGGTCGCGCACGTGCCGGAGCAGCGCGTCCATCGCCGGATCGTCGGACAGCGACGCGGCCTCCGGGGAGACCTCGCGCGGCTCGAGGCCGCACAGCACGCGCGCCAGATCGCGCGGTGGGTGGCAGTGATCGACCATGCCGGTCGCCGCGGCCGACAGCGGCATGCTGTCGAACTTGGCGCTCGCCGCGGTCTCGGCGAGCACCAGCCCGCCCGCGCGCTTGATCTCGACCACACCGCGCGAGCCGTCGCTGCCGCTGCCCGACAGGACCACCGCGACGGCCTGGTTGCCGACGTCCTGGGCCAGCGAGCGGAAGAACGTGTCGATCGGCAGCGTGAACGCCTGGGGCTCCTTGTCGGTGAGCACCAGGTGCCGGTCGCGGATGATCATCTCCTTGCGCGGCGGCATCAGATAGATGTGGTTCGCCTGCACGGGCATGTTGGTGCCGGCGACCACGACCGGCATCTCGCTGTGGCGCGAGATCAGCTCGTCCATCAGGCTGCGGAAGTCGGGCGACAGGTGCTGGATCACCACGAACGCCATGCCGGTGTCCGGCGGTAGCGCGTCGAACAGCTGCTCCAGGGCCTCGAGGCCGCCGGCGGAGGCGCCGATCCCCACGATCCGGCCCTCGGTGGGCCGGGGATCAATGGCGTGCTCTTCAGCGTGGTTGTCTGGTGAAGGAGGATTGCTATCGTGCATCAGAGGGCCTGTCACGGCCGAATTCAAACGGCGGGCCGACCTCGGTGCCCGCGGCGATCTGCGAAGTTCTCGATGCTTGGATCGACCGTGCGCCCGGCGCTCGCACGACAGTGCGCGGGCGCGCCGCGCTGTGCGATTTTTCTACGGGGATCGGTGGTCACGCGCCCCCGGCGCGACCCCCCGCGTACAATTTTGCTACAGAGCGGGCTGCGTCATCCGGTCACGTCCGCGACCGCGACCGGCCAGTCCGCGACCGGGATCGTCAGCTTGCCTTCCGCGCGCTCCGCCCGGCCGCCGCCGCGGCCCCCCAGCTTGGCCGCGAGTTGCTTCCACAGCGCGCCGCAGTCCAGCGCCGAGCCGGCTGCCCGCATCACCACCACGGCCGTGCCGCCATCGCCATCGCTCCGGGCACACAGGATCGCGTCGCGCCCGGCGCCGGCGAGCTTGGCGGCGATGCTGCGCAAGAGCTCGGCATCGACCGGCAGCGCGGCGATCACCGGTCCGTCGCCGGGCAGCTGGGCGATGATCGCGGCGGCGAGCCGGCTGCGCAGCTGGGTCAGCTCGGTGCCGGCGGCGTCGGCGTCGCGCCGCAGCTTGTCGATCGCGGCGGGGACCTCGGCGGGCCCGCACGAGAACTGGCTCGCCAGGCCGCGCAGCACCTGGTCGCGCGCGAACAGCTCGGCCCGGCCGCGGCGCGCCGCCGTGAACGTCACCCGCGTCATGCCCTTGTAGCGCTCGGCGCCGGTGATCCGGACCGCGCCGAGCTGGGAGGTCCGCGCGCAGTGCGTGCCGCCGCACGGCGACAGGTCGAACTCGCCGATCGCGACCACCCGGATATCGGCGGTGACCTTGGGATCGCGGCGCAGCGTGAGCCGGGCGAGCTCGTCGGGGCTCGGGAACCACGCGCGGATCGCCAGGTCGTCGTCGATCAGATCGTTGCTCAGGTCCTCGGCGGCCGCGAGCTCGGCCTCCGGGACGCGATCGCGCGCGACGTCGATCGTCAAGCTGGACTCGCCGAGCCGCGCCGACGCGGTCGGGGCCTGGGCGCGATCGAGCAGCGCGCCGCTCAGCAGGTGCTGGGCGGTGTGCTGCGCCATGTGCTGGCGGCGGCGCAGCCAGTCGAGCTCGCCGGCGACCCGGCTGCCGATCGCGGGGGGCTCGCCGTCGATCACGTGGACGATCGTGCCGTCGTCGGTCTCCTGGGTGTCGATCACGGCGGCGGCGCCGAGCCGGCCGCGATCGCCGAGCTGGCCGCCGGCCTCGGGGTAGAACGCCGTCCGATCGAGCACGACGGCGGGCCGGGCCTTGTGCGTGGTGAGCGCGATGACCTCGGCGTCGAAGCTGCGCAGGTAGGCATCGTCGTGGTACAGGCGGCGCGTCATCGCCCTCGATCTATCACAACCCAGGCACAGGCACAGGCGCGGGCGCGGGCGCGGGCGGTCGCGGCGGCCCCGCTCAGCGCTCGGCGTACCACAGCCGCATGCGGCCACGCGCATCGGCGAACACCTGGCGGACGCGCCACCCGGCGCCGTCGAGCAGCGCCGCGAGCACCTCGGGCGGGTGCTTGTAACAGTGCTCGGTGATGATCGCCTCGCCGCGCTCGAGCTGGACCGCCTCGCCTGCGACCTCGACGACCTGGTGGCGCCGGCTGACCAGGTGCATCTCGATCCGCGACCGCGGCGCGTTCCACACCGCGCGGTGGAGGAACGCCGACAGGTCGAACGTCGCGGCGTGGCTCGCGTTCAGGTGCGCGAGCACGTTGAGATCGAACGCCGCGGTCACGCCCTGGCGATCGTCGTAGGCGCGCAGCAGCTCCTCGGTGTCGGTGTTGGAGTCGGCGCCGAGCACGAGCGCCGCGCCCGGGCCGGCGAGCGCGGCCAGCCGCGCGAGGAACCGGCGGGCCTCGTCGGGCTCGAAGTTGCCGATCGTCGAGCCGGGGAAGAACACCAGGGTGCGCCCGGCGCCGGGCGGCGACGCGGGCAGCTCGAGCGGTTGCGTGTAGTCGGCCGCGATCGGCGTCACCGCGAGCCCGGGCAGCGCGGCGGCGAGGTCGCGTGCGGTGGCGGCGAGTTGCTCGGCGCTGACGTCGATCGGGACGTAGCTCGACGGCGCCTCGAGCGCCGCCAGCAGCATCCGGGTCTTCTTGCCGGCGCCGCTGCCCGGCTCGATCACGCGCGCCGCCGGGCCGATCGCCCGGGCAATCGCCGGCAGGTGCTGATCGAGCAGCGCGAGCTCGGTGCGATACGGGTAATACTCGTCGAGCGTGCAGATCTGCTCGAACAGCTCGGCGCCGCGCGCGTCGTAGAGCAGCCTGCAGGGCAGGTGCTTGTGCGGAGCGCGCAGCCCCGCGAGCACGTCATCGGCCAGCGGAGCGGGATCGCGGTCGGGATGGCTGCGGACGGCGCGGTTCGTCGGTTTCATCCTGGTCTCCCTTGCGGCGGTGGCGGCGATGGGTGTCACGGGTCGTGTCGTCGTCTAGCCATCAGTTGCAAGCCGTACGCCCGTCATCTGCCAGCGCGCGGACGGCGGGAAGAAGTTGCGATAGGACGGCCGGATATGGCTGGCCGGCGTGAAACACGAGCCGCCGCGGAGCACGTTCTGACCGCTCATGAACTTGCCGTTGTACTCGCCGAGCGCACCGGCGAGCGGCCGGAACCCGGGATAGGCCGAGTAGCTGCTCTGGGTCCACTCCCAGACATCGCCGAACAGCTGCGCGAGCGCGCCCGGCGCGGCGGAGGCGGCGGGGTCGGGGTGGAGCCGGCCGGCGTCCGCGAAGTTGCCGCCCGGTGCGCCGCCGCCGCCGACCGAGGCCGCGGCGTGCTCCCACTCGGCCTCCGTCGGCAGTCGCGCGCCGAGCCAGCGCGCGATCGCGTCGGCCTCGTACAGGCTCAGGTGACACGCGGTCTCGCCGGGATCGACCGGGCGCACGCCGGCGAGCTCGTAGATCGCGTGGCCGCCGTCGAGCCGGCTCCAGTACAGCGGCGCCTCCCAGTGCTCGGCCTGGACGAGCTGCCAGCCGTCGCTGAGCCACAGCCGGGGATCACGGTAGCCGCCGTCGGCGATGAACCCGAGGACCTCGGCGTTGGCGATCGGCCGGCTCGCGATCCGGTACGGCGCGACCAGCACCCGGTGGCGCGGCCGCTCGTTGTCGAACGCGAAGCCGGTGGCCGGCGCGCCGATCTCGACGATGCCGCCGGGCTCGCTGTGCCAGGTCAGCGGCGCGGGCGCCGTGGGCTCGCCGCGCGTCAGGGCGCGGTAGCCGGGCTGGAGCGGCTGGGTGCCGAGCACGTACTTGAGATCGGTGAGGATCAGCTCCTGATGTTGCTGCTCGTGGTGCAGGCCGAGCTCGAGCCGGGCGTACGCCGCGTCGTCGAGCGGGGCTTCGGTCAGCGCGCGCGCGATCCGGCGATCGACCGCGGCGCGGTACGCGTGGATCCGATCGAGGCCGGGCCGCGTCAGCATGCCGCGCCGCGATCGCGGGACGCGCGGACCGACCGCCTCGTAGTAGCTGTTGAACAGGAACTCGAACGCCGGATCGAACGGCTCGCCGCCGAGCACGAAGGCCTCGAAGAACCAGGTGGTGTGCGCCAGGTGCCACTTGGCCGGGCTGGCGTCGGGCATCGGCTGCACCACGTGGTCCTCGATGGACAGCGGCGCACACAGCGCCGTGGTGCGATCGCGCACGGCGGTCCATCGATCGAGCCACGCGCGCGACGCGGACACGGGCTCTGCCTGCGTGGTGCCAGGGATCGGCGACATGAGCGCGTGGCAACCATGGCCCAACCCGCCGCACGAAGCGACCCCGAAGCGACCACCAAGCGACCACGAACACGGTGGATCGTGACGGGGGGTTGTCAGGTTTGGTGACGCAGGTGGCTGTGGCAGCGTGAGGGATGCGGAATACCGATCTCCCTGTGTGGCAATCACCGCGCGGTCATGCAGTGGAAGCAAGTGTCAGACGAGCACTCCCGAGCGCCAGACGCGCGCCCGACGAGCGCCCGACGAGCGCCAGACGCGCACCAGGCCGGGCAGCTCAGCGGGCGACGCGCTCGACCGCGCCGGCGGGCACCCAGCCCGCCATGCCGCCGGCGAGCCGGACCTTGGTCCACGCATCGCGCCGCTCGAGCACCATGACCTCGACGCCGCGCGGCAGCGGCTGGGGCAGCGCGGCGGGCGCGCCGGCGCTGTCGGCGGCGCGCAGAACGACGTCGTCCATCACGACCGCGTCGTCGGGCCTGCGATCCTCGATCACCACCGAGGCGAGCATCGCGATCCAGATCGCCAGCGGCAACAGCGCCAGGCCGGCGAAGCCGCGGCGGCGGCGGCCCGACCACGGCACCAGCAACAGGATCGCGATCGCGAACGCGACGCCGCCGGTGACCAGCTTCCGGGCGCGCGGCCAGGCATGGAAGAACAGCAGCGCGTCGGTCGCGCCGGCCGCCGCCGGCCGGAACGCGTCGGACTGCCGGCTGCGCAGCCACGCCAGGTTGTGGCGCGCGCGCGGCGTGCCGCCGTCGATCGCGAGCGCGCGGCGATACGCCAGCGTCGCGCTCGCGACGTCGCCGGCGCCGAGCGCGGCGTTGCCCCAGTCGGTCAGGAGCTCGGGGCGATCGGGCATCGCGCGGGCGGCCTCGGCGAACGCGGTCGCCGCGCGCGCGAACGCGGCCTTGCGCGCGGTCGCGTTGCCGGTCAGCTGCATCGCCTCCTGGTACGCGGCGCGGGCCTCGCCGAGCGCGCCGGCGAGCTGCCCGGCCGGCGCCGATTCGGCCGCCGTCGCGGCGCGGGTCGCGGGCGGCGCGGCGGCCGGTGGCGGCGCGCTGGCGTGCGCGCTGCCGGCGAGCCCGAGCCCGAGCCCGAGGCCGAGAACGACCACACCGGTCGCGGCGGCGCGCGTGGTGCGCGCCTTGCGGGTGCGGCGCGCCTCGCTGACCCAGCGGCGGAGCAGGCCCGCGGTGTCGGACCGCAGGTCGGCCGACAGCGGCGCGTTCGCGGCGGCTTGTGAGAAGCTCTCGGTCTCGAGCCGGGCGAGCAGCCCACCGTCGTCGATCGTCCGGCCGAGGATCCGCGCGAGGTCGCGCAGCGCCGCCGCGAGCGGCCCCGCGATCTCGCGCGCCGGTGCAGCGCTGGCGCGGTCGAGCAGGTCCTCGACCCGGCGCCGCGCGGCGCGGACCTCGGCGGCGTCCTCGCGCTGGCCCTGGGTGCGCAGCTGGTAGCTGCGCGCGCCGAGCAGCACGAGCGGGACCGCATAGAGCAGGCCGACCAGCAGCCACAGCACCGCGCCGCCGAGCGGCTGATCGCTCTCGTGGCCGGCGGTCGACAGCGCGAGGTCGGCGTCGACCAGCGAGCCATCGAGATCGCCGGGGCCGGGAGCGGTGCCGGCGGGGCGCGCGGCCTGCGAGCCCTGGGCTGCGCCGGTCGGCCGGGCGGCGACGACGTCGCCCGCGCTGACCACGCTACCGCCCGCGACCGACAGCGCGATCGGCTCGGACCGGATCGTCTGGTACGTCGCCTTGGTCGGGTCGAAGTACGCGAACGCGATCGCCGGGATCTCGGTCGCGGGCCCGGTGACCTGCGCGGTCACCTTGAACGTCTTGGTCTTGCCGTCGTCCGACAGCTCGCCCGTCGGCGGATCGCCGGGCACGACGAACCGGTCGCGCGGCAGGCCGCCGTCGCGGTCGAGCCGGCCGAGCGCCAGGGTGTCGAGCCGCTGGTTGCTCTTGATCCGGATCGTCAGATCGACCGGCTCGCCGAGCTTGACCACCGAGCGCGATGCCTGGACGTCGATCGAGAACTGCTCGCCGACCGCGCCGGCGAAGTTGTTGGGCTTGTCGGTCTCGGGCAGCGGCTTGACCTCGAGGGTGCGCGGCACGTCGACGGCGCGGAACAGCCGGCCCGGCGCGCTGCCGAAGAAGTCGGGGCGCCCGGTCGGCAGCGCGGCGACCACCGACGATGCCGGCACGTCGAGCTTGCCGGCGGCCTTGGGCGTCAGGAAGAACGTCGCGACCAGCCGGTTCGCCCCGCCGCCGCCCTGATCGGCCTGATCGATCGTGTACGGCAGCGGCAGCTGCTTGTCGCCCGCCGGGAACGGCAGCACGTTGCGCGACCCCGCCGGCGCGGGCGGCACGCTCACGGTGAACGTGTCGAGCGCGGCGAGCGGGACGGTCCAGTGGATCTCGCCCTGGGGCTGGCCGCGGAACAGCCAGGTCAGCGTGACCGGCACGGTCTCACCGACGAAGATCGGGCGATCGGGCAGGGCGAGCGACAGCTTCATCGCGTCGTTGGTCGGGATCGTGTCGACCTGGGTCTCGCCGCCGGACGCGGTCGCGCGCTTGCCGCCCTGGGTGACCGTGAGCGGCGGGATCCGCAGCCGCCCTTCCTTGTGGGGCTCGACCAGCCAGTGCAGCCGCCAGGTCACCTGGACGAAGTCGCTGCGCCGGCCGTTGATGATCTGCATGCTGCGCACGAGGTCGGGCTTGCCGCCGGCGTACGTCACCGTGGCGCCGGCGATCTCGAGCTTGGGGACCTGGGGCGGCGGGGCCTCGTCGAAGCCCTCGATCGCCAGGTCGAGGTGAAACGGCACGCCGACGTGCGGCGTGTCGCGCTCGCCGATCTGGAACTCGGCCTGGGGCTGGTCGGCGCGCGCGGTGCGTGCCGCCGCCAGCAGCGCGATCAGGAACGCGATCCGGCGCATCACCAGTCCTTCTCGACGGGGTCGGTCTGCGCGTCGCGCTCGCGGCGCTCGCGCTGGCGCCGGGCGTCGTCGTCGCGCGCCCGCTGCCCGGCGCCGCCCTGCTGCTGCTGCGGTTCCTGCTTCTTCTGCTGTTGTTGCTGCTGCTGCTGGTCCTGCTTCTGATCCTGGTTGTTCTTCTTCGGCGGCGGCTGGAGCAGCCGCAGCGCATTCTCGAGGTGCTCGACCGCCTTGGCCTGGCTCTTGGCGGCGGGCTCGAGGCTCTCGGTCGCGTTCTTGGCGTCGCGCGCCTTGACCAGCGTGGCCCGCGCGTCGCCCATGTCGCCCTGCGACTGGCGGACCTCGTCGGCCGCGGCGCCGAGCGCCTTGGGATCGGGGCCCTGCTGCGGCCCGGCCTGGGCCGGGTGCTTGCCGGCGGCATCGGCCTGCTGCGCCAGCGCGTCGGTGATCGCCTTGGCCATCTTGGCGTGGTCCTCCTGGCGGCCGACGAGGCCGGGCAGCTTGGGCGCGCGGGTGAAGTCGTCCTCGCTGCTGGCGACCGAGGTCTGGTCGCGGGTCTCGCCCTGCTGCCGGATCAGCTCCTGGAGGTGCTCGATCACCGAGAAGAACAGCTTGCGCAGCTCGGTGAGCTTGGCATCGGCGTCCCGGGCCGGCGGCATCGGATCGGCGTGGCCCGACAGCGCCTTGTCGAGCGCCGCGAGCGCGGTGGCGGCCTGGCCGCGGAGCTCCTCGGCGCGGGTCATCTGTTGCCGGGCCTGCTCGAGCTGCTGCTTGGCCTGCTCGAGCTGCTGCTTCTGGGCCTCGGCCTGCTTGGGATCCTTGGCCGGCTCGGCCGGCTCGGCCGCCTTGGCGGCCAGCTGCCTGGCCTGGTCGTCGAGCTGGGTGACCTCGTCGGCGACGAGCTCGGCGATCCGCGGCATCCGGCCGAGGTTATGCGATAGCGCCTCGTGTGTCCGCCGGGATCGGGTCGCGGCATCGAGCTGCTTGGCGGCCTCGGGAGCGAGCAGCTGGATCAGCCCCTCGTGCTCGGCCCAGGCCAGCTCGACCAGCTGCTTGAGATCGGAGAACTGCTCGATCGCACGGCCGAGCGCCTCGAGCGCCGCCTGCTCGTGATCGATCGCCTGCTGGACCTGCTTGCCGGTCAGCGCCTGGCGCGCCCGGTCCATCGCCGCGCTCGCGTCGCCGACGGCGGGCAGCGCCGCCTTGACCCGCGCGATCAGCTTGGCGCGCTTGGGATCGCCGGCTTCCGGGGCCGGCGGCGCCGCGGAGCCCGCGCCTGCCGCGGGAGCTGCCGGCGGCGGGGCCTCGGCCGCCGCGGTCAGCCGCGCGCGGACCTCCTCGAGCCGGTCGCGGATCCCGCCCTGGCGCTCGGCGATCACCGGCGGCTCGAGCCAGCCCGGCAGCGGCCCGGCCGGCCTGGCGTCGCCGAGCTCGACCGTGCGGGTGTCGGAGTGCAGCGTGTCCTGGACCACGGCGAGCTCGTCCTGGGCAACCTGGCGCATCACCGTGATCGGATCGAGCAGCTGCTCGCGCGCCCGCTTGAGCGCCGCGAGCGCGGTCTCGGCGCGCGCGACGCCGTCCTCGGCGGCGAGGTCCTGGAGCTTGCGCCGGGCCTCGGTGATCTTGGTCCGGCCCTCGATCAGGTAGAGGTCGAGGTTCTTCAGCTGGACGACGCGGACCTTCTCCTCGTCGGAGCGCTTGTCCTCGGGCTTCTTGCCGATCGCGTCGATCTCGTCGGCAGCGAGGTCGCCGACCACGCCGGCCTCGGCGCCGATGCCGCGCTCGCGGTCGGCCAGGTGGGTCAGCGTGCCCTGCTGGGCGAGCGGATCGGCGCCGCCGGCCTGCTTGATCGCCAGCCACGCGACCCGAGCCTCGTCGAGCACGCCACGCTGCTCGCCGATCAGCCGATCGAGCCGGACCTCGAGCTTGCCCTCGCCCTTGCGCAGCTCGTCGCTGATCGCCTGGATCCGGGCGCGCACGATGCCGAGGTTGGCGCGGGTGTCGGCGTCGTCGGGGCGCAGCCGCTCGGCGTCGCCGAACCACGACGCGGCCTGCTGCGCCAGCTCGAGCGCCTTGGCGAGATCGGCGTCCTTGCCCAGCCGCAGCTGATCGGCGTGGGCGGCGAACGCGACACCGAGGTCGTAGGCCGCGCGGAACCGGAGCTCGGGATCGACGCCGGCCTGGCTCCGGGCGTCGAGCAGCGCGGCCTCGGCCGCCGGGTAATCGGGCTTGGCGAGCGCGGCGACGCCTTCGTTGTACTTGTCGCGTGCGGGCCGGTGCTCGCCGACGCAGCCTGCGAGGACCGCGACGCCAGCGATCAGGCAGGCCAGCACCGCGGAGCGGGTTTTTACCATCATGGCGTCCTCCCGACCCACAGCGCCGCGAACAGGAAGCCGAGCGCGGCGAGCACGAGCCAGGTGTAGCGCTCGGCCGGGATCACGCGCTGGGCCGAGGCGACCGCGGCGCTCACCATCGGTGCGACGTGGGTCTTCATGATCGACTCGAGATCGACCGCCGAGGTCCCGGCGGGGATGTACGCGCCCTCGGTGACCAGCGCGATCTTGCGCAGCCGGTCGCCGTCGAGCTTGCTGATCACCGGTTTGCCGTCGAACATCAGCGTGGTCTTGGCGCCGGTCGCCGGATCGGTCAGCGTGATCTCGCTGCCGGTCTCGCTGCCCAGGCCGATCGCGACGATCTTGATCCCGGCGTCGCGCGCCAGCTTGGCCGCGTCCTCGCTGTACGGGTCCTGGTCGTCGCCGTCGGTGATCAGCACGATCAGCTTGGCGCCCTGGCCGGCCGGGAAGCCGCGGACCGCGGCCTTGATCGCCTCGCCGACCCGGCTGCCGCCGCGCCCGGCGCTGCGGGTATCGACGGTCGACAGCACGGTGGTGAAGAACGCGTGGTCCGGAGTCAGCGGGCACATCGTCGCCGCGCGGCCGGCGAACGCGACCAGGCCGACCCGGTGGCGGTCGAGCCGGTCGACCAGCTGGGCGATCTCGGCCTTGGCGCGCGCGAGCCGGTTGGGCGGGGCGTCCTCGGCGAGCATCGACCGCGAGGTGTCGAGCACGAACATGACGTCCGCGCTGGCCTGCACCGCGGTCACAGTCTCGGTCTCGCCCCGGACCTGCGGCCGCATCAGCGCGCCGATCCCGGCGAGCAGCGCGAGCAGCACCAGGCCGAGCCGCGCGGCCAGCCGGCCGAGCGTGGCCTGGGCGGTGAGCCGGCGCTGCATCACCGGCGACAGGAACGCGCCCAGCGCGCTGCGGCTGCGCAGCTCGAGCACGCCGAGCCCGATCACGGCGGCGAGCGCGAGCCACACCAGGTGGATGCGCCCGACCTCGGCGAACTGCCAGTCGATCATGGCAGCCTCCGCAGCACGCTGCCGCGCAGCCCGAACGCGGCGAGCACCAGGACCATCGCTGCGGCGACGAACCCGCCGTAGAACTGGCGGTACTCGGTGAACTGCTGGTCCTCGAGCGTGGTGCGCTCGAGCTTGTCGATCGCCTCGTAGATCCGCGCCAGGCCGGCGTGGTCGGTCGCGCGGAAGTACTGGCCGTGGGTCCGGTCGGCGATCTTGCGCAGCAGGGTCTCGTCGATGAACACCTCCTCCTGATCGAGGAAGCTGCGGCCGTCGGCGAGCTGGCGCCGGATCGGCGCGTAGCCGTTGGTCCCCGCGCCGATCGTGTAGACCTTGATCCCGGCCTTGACCGCGTCGTCGATCGCGGTGTCCTCGTCGATGTCGTGGATGTTGGACACGCCGTCGGTCAAGAGGATCACGACCTTGCTGCGCGCCTTGTACTCGCCGAGCCGCTGGACCGCGAGCTCGAGGCCCGCGCCGATCGCGGTCCCGCTCTCGTCGTCGCGCGCGAACCCGACCTGGCGGGCCGCGGCGGCGAGGTTGCCGTGGTCGAGCGTCAACGGGCTCCGGGTCTCGGCGTAGCTCGCGAACGCGACCAGGCCGATCGCGTCGTCGGACCGCCCGGCGAGCTTGTCGCCGCCGAGCACGAAGCGCTCGAACGCCTGCTTGACCGCGTCGAGCCGGCTGAGCTCGTGGTTCTTCTCGGACAGGTCGAGCGCGCGCATCGAGCCCGAGACGTCGACCGCCATCATGATCGCGAAGCCCTCGCGGCGGACCCGGGCGCTGCGATCGCCGGCGCGCGGCCCGGACAGCGCGATCGCCAGCGCGACCACGCCGAGCGCGATCAGCGCGTCGGGCAGCCAGGCGAGCCGGGTGCGCCAGGTGTGGCCGCCGAGCGGCAGGACGCGCAGCGACGAGAACACGACCCGGCCGGCCGAGCTCCGCGACAGCTGGTAGGCCGGGATCGCGAGCACCGCGAGCAGCACCAGCCACGGGTGGGTCGGTTCGACGTGAAACAGGCCGTACAGCCAGCGGATCGCCGTCTCCATGGTGGTCATCCTCTGATCATCCTCAGGCGGCCTTTCCGGGGCCGGTGGCGCCGGGGCGCCGCACCACCGCGACCGCGATCGGCTCGCGCAGCCGGGTGTCCTCGACGAAGCCGCGCGCCGCCTTGAGCGTGGCGAGCGATTCCTCGGCGTCGGGCCGGTAGCCGGCGAACTTCACGCGATCGCAGCGCTCGAGGAACGAGCGCAGCAGGCCGCGGTGCTCGGTGGTGAGCTCGGGCCGCGCGGTGGCGACCTGGAGGAACTCCTCGGTGGTGAGCTCGGGCGCGCGGATCTCGTAGCGCTGCTCGAGGTAGCGCCGCACGATCGCCGACAGCGCGACGAACCACGCGTCGGCGGCGGTGTCGTCGGGCGGCCCGCGGTGCTCGAGCTCGCGGAGCTGCGAGACGGCGTCGTCGTACGCCGAGCGCTGCAGCTCGATCCGGCGCCGGGCGCGCCACGCGCGGTAGCCGAGCACCGAGCCCGAGGCCGCGATCGCCAGCGCGCTCGCGATCCCGAGCACCGCGAGCCAGCCGATGCCGCCGACGTCGGGATCGAGCTCGCCCGCGGCCGCGCGCAGCGGGGTGTTCGCGGCCTCGGTCGGCAGCGGCGCGATCTCGAGCGGGACCTCGTCGGTCAGGACCTCCTGCGGCTTGCCGGCGGCGGACCCGGCGCCCGTCGCCGCGGCCGCGCCGGCGCGCGCGTCGCTGAACTCGAACCGCAGCGGCGGGATCCGCTGCCGGCCGCTCGACGGCGCGTCGAGCGTGTAGGTCTGCTCGTGGTGCTGCCCGCCATCGGGCTTGCGCTGGGTGTCGCGGGCGAACGTGAGGATCCGGAACCGGCCGAGCCGCTGCTCGCCGGCCTCCTGGAACGGCGCGTCGAGCGCGATCCCCGACGGTGCGTCGATCTCGAGCCGGGCGTAGATCGCGTCGCCGAGCGACGGCTTGGCCGGCCAGACCTTGATCGTCGCCTTGACCGGGCCGACCTCGGTGGTCTTGACGATCGCGTCCTTGGCCGGCGCGATCACCGCGGCCGCGGGCGCCGACCCGGCGGTGTCGTCGTCGTGGCAGCCGGCGGCGGCTGCTGCGAGGGTTGCCGCGAAGCCGAGCACGCAGGCCGCGGCGAGCCGCGCGTGGGCAGATCCGACGGGCGTCATCGGCGCAGCCGCCTTTCGCGTTCGCGGAAGAACCGCAGCAGAGGGTCGACCATCGAGCCCGAGGCGTCGAACACGACCAGGTCCATCCCGGTCGCGCGCAGCTGGTCGCGCAGCACGGTCTGGCGATCCCGCGCGCGGCTCGCCAGCTCGCTGCGAAACCCGGCCGACCGGGTATCGACCAGGCGGAGCCGGCCGGTCTCGGCGTCCTCGAGCGTGACCAGCCCGGCGGGCGGCATCTCGGCCTCGCGCGGGTCGGTGATCAGCGCGGCGACCACGTCGTGCTTGCGGTTGGCGTGGCGCAGCACCTGGAGGTAGCCGTCGTCGAGGAAGTCCGAGATCAGGAACAGCACTGCGCGGCGCGGCAGGACCTGGCGGCAGAACTCGAGCGCGGCGGCGATGCTGGTCGCGCGCCGTGGCTCGTCGCGGGTCTTCGCGGCGAGCTTCGCGAACCACCGCCGCACGGTGCGCGACAGCTCGCGCATTGCGCCGCGGCTGGGCTCGGCGCTTTTCGCCGGCGCGGCGGTCGCCGGATCGGGCGCGCGCCCGGCGGCCGGGCGATCGCGATCGTCGCCTCGCCGCGGACCGGCAGCGCCGGGACCGCCGGGATCGCCGGGATCCGTGGGATCGATCGATCCGGCCCGGGCCTCGCCGCGCGCGAGCACCTCGCGGACCACGCGCAGCGCGTGCTTGCCGCCCTTGCGCGGCGGGATGTAGAGGTCGGCGCCGCCGTGGAACAGCAAGAGGCCGACCTTGTCGCCGTTCTCGACCGCGCTCATCGCCAGGAGCGCCGACAGCTCGACCGCGGCCTCGAGCTTGCTGCGCCGGCCCGAGCCGAAGTCCTGCGACGCGCTGACGTCGACCAGCAGCATCACGGTCAGCTCGCGCTCCTCGACGAAGCGCTTGACGTGGGGCTCGCCGGTGCGGGCGGTGACGTTCCAGTCGATCGAGCGGATGTCGTCACCCGGGACGTAGGGCCGGACCTCGTCGAACTCCATGCCGCGGCCCTTGAACACGGAGAGATAGGCGCCGGCCATGACGTCGGAGACCTGACGCCCGGTGACGAACTGGATGCGCTTGACGGCTTGCGCGATCTCGGCGGGGAGCATCGGGGACCGCCTACGGGACCGGGACGTTCTCGAGGATCTGCGCGATCACGTGATCGGTGGTCTTGCCCTGGGCCTCGGCCTCGTACGAGACCAGGATCCGGTGGCGCAGCACGTCGTGCGCGACGGTCTTGACGTCGTGCGGGGAGATGTAGCTGCGGCCCGACAGCAGCGCCTGGGCCTTGGCGACCTTGATCAGCGCGATCGACGCGCGCACCGACGCGCCGTTGTCGATCAGCGGCGCCAGGTTGGCGAGGTTGGCGGCCTTCGGATCGCGGGTCGCGGCGACCAGGTCGACCGCGTAGCGCTTGACCTTGTCGTCAACGAACACCTGGCGGGCGACCTCGCGCGCGGCGAGGATCTCGTCGGTCGTCATCACCTTGCTCGCGCTCGGCTCGGCGCCGGAGCCCGCCATGCGGTCGATGATCTTGACCTCGTCCTCGCGCGACGGGTAGCCGACCTTGACCTTGAGCATGAAGCGATCGAGCTGGGCCTCGGGCAACGGATAGGTGCCCTCCTGCTCGATCGGGTTCTGGGTCGCGAGCACGATGAACGGCTCGGCGAGCCGGAACGTCTGGTCGCCGAGCGTGACCTGCTTCTCCTGCATCGCCTCGAGCAGCGCGGACTGGACCTTGGCCGGCGCGCGGTTGATCTCGTCGGCGAGGATCAGGTTGCCGAACACCGGACCCTTGCGGACGGTGTAGGTGCCTTCGCGCGGGTTGAAGATCTGCGTGCCGACGACGTCGCCGGGCAGCATGTCGGGGGTGAACTGGATCCGGCAGAACACGCCGGCGACGGCCTCGGCCAGGGTCCGGATCACCAGGGTCTTGGCGAGGCCGGGCACGCCTTCGATCAGGATGTGGCCGCCGGCGAGGATGCCGAGCACGAGGCGATGCAGCATGTCGTCCTGGCCGACGAGGACCTTGCCGACCTCGGCCTTGAGGTCGGCGAACCGGCCCTGGAACTTGGTGACGTCTTCTGTGAGGCGATCCGACATTGGGTTGACCTGTGGGAGGCCGGAGCAAAGCGTCCGGCGCGCGGGCTGTCAACCGTCCGGGCATCTACCTCATTCCCCGGGTTCTTGCCGGCCATGCGACACGCCGCGGCGCGCGCATGCGACGTCGCAACATGGCTTCATACCACGCGGTTTCGGCGACTTGGTCGCGGCGATCCGCTGGCATGCCGCGTGATCGGGCCGATCCTGCAACGGGGAGGCTGGAAAGATCATGATGTCGAAGCTCGCTGTGTTCTGTCTGTTGTTTGCCGGATGTGTCGCCGGGGGCGTCGGTGCCGGCGTCGATCGTGCGACAAAGCCGCACGCGGCGCCGGTCGCGATGGTGGCGATCGCGGAGACCGCCGGGTTCCCCGCCGCCCGGAATCCGCGGCTGCCGAGCGCCGATCGGATCGCGCGTCAGATTCGCACCGAGCTCGGCGAGGTCGCCTCGGCCGACGTCCGGCTGTGCGTCGCGCCGGACGGACGCGTCCAGACCGTGCAGATCGTCCGCGGTACGTCGCTCGGAGACTTCAACGACGCGCTGGTCCGCGATGTCTCCGACTGGCAGTTCTCGGCAACGAGCCTGCGCGCGTGCGAGATCACGACGATCACCTATCGACTGCACCCTTGATCTCGCGCCCGGTCTGCGCGAGAGTGATTCCAACGGAGAGTACGAACCATGAGCAGCGCCAAGTACCCGAGCAAGTGCCCGTCGACGATTCTGCCCGTCGACGATGGCATGGCCCGCGGTGGGCGAGGCTTGTGTAGCTGACACGAGCGTTCCCTCTCTCCCTCCGCGGGCTCCCGGTCGAATGACCCAGGAGCCCGTTCTCGTTTCAGCCGACGACCACGGGCTCTCGAGCAATCCCTGTCACTGCCGTGCCGCGCGCACGGTGGAGGTCGTCATGTCCGCGTCTGCCCGAGTGTCTGGATCATTGACCTGGAAGGCCCATCCTGGCCGCGAGTTGCTCCGCCTCGCCTGGCCGATCACCGTGTCGATGGTGTCGTTCTCGACGATGACGCTGGCGTCGACCGCGTTCGTCGCCCACCTCGGCTCCGACGAGCTCGCCGGCGTCGGCCTCGCGGGCATCGTCGGCTTCGCGCTGGTGTGCTTCGGCATCGGCCTTCTGCGCGGGGCCAAGACGCTGGTGTCGCAAGCGGTCGGCGCCGACCGCCGCGACCGGATCCCGGAGCTCGTCGGGGCCGCGCTCGGCCTCGCGATCGCGCTCGGTGCCGCGGCGATGATTGCCGGCCACCTGGTCGCGCCGCTCCTGGTGTCGCTGTCGGCGTCGCCGCGCGCCGGCGGGTTCGCCGCGCAGTACCTCACGATCCGCTCGCTCGGCGCGCCGCTGGTGCTGGTCTACGCCGGGCTGCGCGAGGCGCGCTACGGCCAGGGCGACAGCCGCGCGCCGATGCGCGCATCGCTGTGCGGCAACGCGGTCAACCTCGCGCTCGACGCGACGTTGATCCTCGGCCTGGGCTGGGGCGTGCGCGGCGCGGCGATCGCGACGATCTGCGGCAACCTCACCGAGCTCGCGGTCCTGGCGTGGCCGATGCGCGCGCAGCTCCGCGGCGTGCGCTGGCGCCGCGCCGCGGTCCGCGAGGTCTGGACCCAGGGCGTTCCGAACGGCTCGCAGTTCGTGATGGAGGTCGGCTCGTTCCTGATCCTCACCATCATGGTCGCGCGGATGTCGGCGATCGACGGCGCCGCGCACCAGATGGTCCTCCACCTGGTCAACGTGTCGTTCCTGCCGGCGCACGCGCTCGCCGAGGCGGCCGCCGTGCTGGTCGGTCAGGCGGTCGGGGCCAACAGCGACTCGCTGGTCCCGCGGGTCGCGCGGCGCGCGCTCTTGCTCGGCGCGGGCTACGCGACCTTGTGCCTGATCGCGTACGCCGTGCTCGGCGGCATGATCGTCCGCGCGCTGGCCTCCGGTGACGCCGCGCTCGCGGCGCGCGCGACCATGCTGGTCCACGTCAGCCTGGCGTTCCTGGTCGCCGACGCGGCCAACGTGATCGCGCGCGGCGTGCTGCGCGGCGCGAGCGACGTGCGCTACGCGGCGATCGTCGGGATCGCGACCTCGTGGCTGACCACACCGCCGCTGACCTGGGCGCTCGGTGTCGCCGCGGGGCTCGGCGCGGTCGGTGGCTGGATCGGCCTCGCGGTCGAGATCGTCGTCGGCGCCGGCCTGTTCTGGCTACGCGTGGTCCGCGGCGGATGGCGGCCGGCGGCGGCGGCGGCGCGGCGGTCCATGGCCGGAGCCGCCGTGTAGCTGGGTCGGCGCCAGCTGCTATGGTGACCGGAATGCGTATTTCCGGAATCCTCGTCGCCGCGGCCCTGTCGCTGGCCGCGCTCCACGGCCCCGCGCGGGCCGACACCGCTCGCGCCTGGGCCGCCGCCCGGGCCGGGCTGCCCGCGGATGCCCACTTCGTTTTCGGGCTCGACATCGCCGCGCTGCAGAAGACCCAGCTGTTCGCGACCTACTTCCCGATGCTGCGCGACAAGCCCGACACCGCCAAGGTGCTCGACGCGGTCAGAGACCTCTGCAAGCTCGATCCGGTCGCGATCGTCCAGGGCGTGGTCGTCGGGATGTCGAGCGACCAGAGCGAGGGCGCGGCGTACGTCGCGCTGAAGGGCCTCGATCGCACCAAACTGTCGGCGTGCCTGCAGCAGATCATGCAGTCCGGCAAGTCCGACCTCAAGGTCTCGGTCAAGCAGGACGGCGACGTGACCGTCATCTCCCACGGCAGTGACAGCCACTTCGTGGGCTGGGCCGGCAAGGACGTCGTCGTCGTGGCGCTCCACCCCGAGGATCGGCCGGCGCTGGCCAGGTGGATGGGCGGCAAGGGCGCGCTCGGCAAGACCGGCATCGGCAAGACCCTGGGCAAGGTCAACACCGCGGCCGAGATCTGGGGCGCCGGTGAAGGTCAGCGCGAGCTCGAGCCCGGCATCACGCTGGCCGGCGGCTACGGCACGGTTGGCTACGCCAAGGGCAACCTCGCCGCCGACGTCCACGCCGTCCTGGGCAACGCCGATCAGGCGACCAAGGAGGCGGGCGCCATCAACCAGCAGCTCGATCAGGCGCGGCAGGGCACCCAGCTGCCGGCCGAGCTCTCCGCGGTGGCCAAGGCGGTCACCGTCTCGGCCGAGAGCGACCAGCTCCACATCAAGGCCAACCTGCGCGAGCGGGATCTCCTGCGCGCGCTCGAGGTCGTATTCGGCGGCCATAAACCCTAGCGCCCCGTCGCCGCTCGCCCTCGCCACGCGCTCGCCGCTCGCCACCCGTCGCCGCTCGCCCCGCCGCTCGCCACGCCGTCGCCGCCCGTCGCGCCGTCGCCGCTCGCCACCCCCGTCGCCGCTCGTCGCGCCCCGTCGCCGCTCATCGCCCCCGTCGCCGCGTAAACCTCACCGGTTCAGCGCGCTGGGCGAGAACGCAAACACGCGCGCTGGCGACGCGGGTCTGGGCCCAACGCTCGTCTGTTAACGGCCGGATTGCGATCGGAGGTCCGCGCCATCCCCACGACGGGCCGGCGAAGGACCACCCGGCCTGGGAATCTATCTCGCGTTG
>DASWRS010000384.1:0-6090 GCA_036403075.1 Kofleriaceae bacterium | reverse complement strand
GGGCCGATCGGTCCGTCGCTGGCGAACCGCCGCGGCTGCCGCCGGCCTGTCGAAGGCGCAGATCGAGCGCATGTCGAGCGCCTTCGAGCATGCAGACCTCGAGGCTGCGCGGTCCTGATCCTCGCCCTGGCTCGGTTCGGCGCCGTGACTCGCCCGGCGGCGCACGCAGCGGCTGGCGCCGGGCCGAGCAGATCTGCTACAGCAGGTGCGCTCCTCAGGGACACCTGATCTGAATCCGTAACGAGTGGCACGCAGTGATTCGCGCCAGTCGTTGCGCAGGCAACGATCATGCGCGGGGGAGGCAGCGCGGGGCATTTTGCACTGGCGCTCCGGACCGGGCCGCGTAGGCTGCGGACCACAACCCCGACCTCCGGCCGCTACTCAGGCTCGAGCGCGCCCACGCGCAGGAAGGTTGCATGATGCGGATCCGATTCGCTCTGGTCTCGTTCCGCCGCGTCGCCGAACGTGACGGTGAGCGATGGCCGTCTGACGATCTCCAATGCGGCCGGCGCGATGAACAACAAGCTGTGCTTCGTCGAGATCACCCAGATCTGAGCGAGCGCTCGGGCGCCGGCGCACATCGCGCTGGACGCCATCAGGTCGATGCCGGAGTGTCCGCTGGAGTACGCGTGTGTCCGGCCGAGATCCGGATCTCGCTTGAGGCTTGCTCTGGCCGCTCGGCCGGCGGAATGTCCCGCCTACCAAACGTCGAGACTATCAAACCCGCTGCGATGAAATGATGAGGTGCTACATGTCGAATCACACGCGATCCCGATCGCTGTTGCTCACCGCCGGCCTCTCGCTGCTGGCCGGTACATTCCTCACCACGTGCACGGATGCGAGCTCCGATCCGCCGGCTACCGCGAGCGGCACCACGCTGGCCGAATCGCTCGCCCAGCCCTGGACGTTCACGACCGTGTTCAAGGCGCCGCTCGGCATCGAAGGTCTGGTCGCGGACGATGACGGGAACCTCTATGCCGGAGGGCGCGGCGGCAGCCCGACCTGTCCGATCTGGCGGGTGCCCGCGGCAGGCGGAGCCGTCGCCGTGGTCGGGACGCTACCGGCGCCGTGCAGCCCGGCCGGGCTCGCCTTCGACCACCATGGCGAGCTGTTCATCACCGACGGCGCGGACAAGATCTACCGGCTGAGGCCCGACAGCGCGGCTCCACCCGCCGGCGAGTTGTTCGCGTCCGGCGCGGCCGGAGCCAACGGCATCGCGTTCGACCGCGCCGGCAACCTGTGGGCGACGGACGGCGTCACCGGACAGGGACGGGTCTACCGGATCGCCCGTGATGGCACCGTGACCGTCGCGTTCCGGATCCCGCCGCTGGCCAACCTGGTGAACGCGGTCGCTCCTCCGGGGGGCGCGCCGGGCGTGGTCCAGGGCGGTGTCGGGCGCGACCCGCGCGCCTTGCCGCCGGGCAGCATCACGGCGACCGAGTCCACGAGGACGGCCGCCGACACGCTGGGCTCGGTGTCGCTGGTCGCGAACGGCATCGCGTTCTCCGCCAGCGGGCGATCGATGTTCGTGGCCGATACCGCGCGCGGCGCGATCTGGAGAGTCGAGCTCGATCCGCGCGGCAACCTCGCGAGCCAGGTCGGTTGCGACACCACGTTCACCCCGGACACGCTCTGCCTCGACAACGTGTTCGTCCAGCACCCCGCGCTCGAAGGCCTCGACGGCATCGCGCTCGACAAGCTCGGCAACATCTGGGGCACCGCGAACGAGCGCAACGCGGTCGTGGTCGTCACGCTGCTGGGCCGCGTGCACGAGGTCTTCCGCAACGCACCGGACCCGGTGACCCGGCTCCGCAACAACGGTCCGCTCGAGTTCCCGACCAGCCCGTTCCTCACCGGGCACACGCTGTGCGTGACCCAATCCGACGGCGCGCGACGCGACAACTTCCCCAACAGCGGAGGCGAGGTCGGCCCCGCCCCGGCGGTCGCGCGGGCCAAGATCTCGTGCGCGAGCGCGAGGCTGCCGTTCGGCGGGCTCGAGCTGCCGATCCGGTAGCTCGGCACCTGACCTGGGTACAGGCGCGGTCCCCGGGGCGTTGGCACGGATCGGTACGGAATTCGCAGCTCCGAGAAAGTCGGGATTCGGTTTCCGGCCCGTGATGTGCTATCATTGGAAATGACCAGAACGTTCGTGCGTGTCGAGCTGGAATTCCCGGACACCGAGATCCCGTTCTCGGCGGCAATGGGCGAGCTCGGGTTCGTGCGGACGATCAAGGCGCGGATCAGCGGCAAGAACCTTCGGCTGCCGAGCGGCATGTACCTGATCGAGAGGACGGGCCCGGTCGAGGCGCTCGAGCTGACCCGCCAGGCCGCCCGCCAGGCCCACGTGCGGGCCCGGATCTTCTGCATGCCGGCCGGAGGCGCGATCCGCTTCGGCAGCCTGCAAGCCGACGAGCACCGCGCCGAAGATCACGGCACCGGCCCAAGCACCTGATCCAACGTTCGACCGGAGCTGCCTGATGCCAGCTCCGGCGACATGCCGGTGAGCTGATGATCACCGCGGCTCGGGCGCAAACACCGCGTCCTCGAGCCGGCCGACGCGCGCGGGGAGGTCCTTGTACTTCTCGTCGATGACCGAGATCATCGCGATCGCCGCTTCCTGGAATGCCCTCGTGTGGCGCGCGAGCTCCGCGATCAATCGCTGCTCGGTGAGCTCGATGCGCTCGGTCACCTCCCGCGTGATGCGCTCGGTCAGCTCCCGTTTGTCCGACTCGATGCGCGCCAGCAGCGCTCCACCCCACATCTCGAGCTCGACCTTGGTGGCCAGGTGCGCGAGCTTCTGCTCGAGTTTCTGTTCAAGCTTCTGCTCGAGTTTCTGTTCAAGCTTCTGCTCGAGCCTCTGTTCGAGCTTCTGCTCAAGCCTCTGTTCGAGCTGCGCCAGCTCCTCCCGGAGCTCGCCACGTGTCACCGGAGTCGCCATGTCCGTTGCGTTCGCCATGACTACACCTCCCCTCGATCGAAGGCAAGCAGCAGCACGCGCGGTGCGAGCAAGCCGGCGAAACGCCACGTGCGCGCGCCGGGCCTCGAGCGAGCCTTGACCGAGAGGAACTGCCGTTGCTTCGACGAGCGCACGACATTGGGGAGCTGACCAGATACGAAGTGGTGAAGAGACATTCTCTCGGCTGCAGCAAGATGCCTGCCCGCGTGCGCCGGCGTGATTTCACGGCACTGGAATGCTCCGTGTCCGGATACCGGACGTGGTGTCCGAAATCCAGCCGGACACCGGACATGTTCAGGGATGCGCACACGGCCCGGCGCGCCGAGTCGCCGGGCAGACGCTCAGGCGGATGACGCGGGCGAGGCGACCGTGCTCCGTACTTCCGGAATCGGTGGACGGTGAAGCGAGGCGGGTCCACCCTGGCGCTTCGTGCACGCGCCCGGTGGCTCGACGCGGCTCCGTGACCGCCCCGGCCGACATGGCCTCGAAAAGGCGAGTCAATCTGGCACGGACGCCGCGATCGCCGCTGACAGCGCGGCGTTGCATCCCCGTCGTACGCGTCCATTCCATGGGTTGCGACGGCGGATCCCCGGGTCCGCGGGTTGCAGCGCCCGCCCCGGATGCCGCCTCCACGGTGCGATGGCAGGGTGCTCGCCGGTGGGATCATCGCCGTGGCCCTCGCGGCTCGCGTGGCGCAGGCCGATCCAGCCGCCGAGCCGCCGACCGATCCGCCGGCCGACGGCGGATCCGCCGAGGTCATCGAGGTCACCGGTTCGGCCCCGGCGCGGCCCGGATCGATCTCGCTCGACGCCCAGGTCGCGCGACAGACCGCAGGCGCCCTGGGCGAGCCGCTTCGCGCGCTGTCGCTCCTGCCCGGCGTGGTGACGTCGATCGCCGCCTCCGGCTACCCGGTCATCCGCGGAACGCTGCCCGGCGAGTCGCGATACGAGTTCGACGGGATCGAGCTCCCGCAGCTGTATCACTTCCTGATCGGCAACCAGGTGATCCACCCCGCGTTCATCGATGGTGTGTCGCTCCGCGCAGGCGGTCACGGCGCCGAGAACGGCCACCTGATCGGCGGCCTGATCGCGCTGACCCCGTCGAGCCTGGCGACGCCCCGGACCGAGCTGCGCGCGAACCTCGTCGAGCTCGGCGCGTTTCGCGTCCAGCCGCTCTCGCCGTCCACGACGCTGGCCATCGCCGCGCGCGTCGGCACGCTGACCCTCGCCGCGAAGATCTACGACCCGCGCGCCTCGCTGTACAGCGTGGACCAGCAGACCCGGCTCGTCCACCGCCTCGCCAATGGCGACCAGCTGACGTTGACCAGCCTGGGCGCCTACGACCACGCGCGCTTGCCGCCGGACGCGGCGCACCGCGAGCTCGACGAGGCCGACAAGCTCGGGTTTCACCGCCTCGACGGGCGGTGGAGCCGGGCACGCGCCGGGCGGCGACTTCGGGCCGGCATCGAGACCGCGATCGATTCGCTGCGACGCTCGGGCGTGAATAGCCTGTTTCCGGACCAGGGCGGCCATTCGTACGGCGTGCGGATCTACGGCGATGGCAGCGTCGAGGTCGCGCCGTGGCTCACCGCACGCGCCGGGCTTCACGCACGGCATCGCACGCTGGTGAACGGCGCCACGCCGTTCGCATTGACGCTCTCGGACCCGTTCCTGGGCCTGGCCCGGACGGTCGATGCCCAGGGCGCCTGGACCGCCCTCGACCTGCGCATCGGCCGCGTGCAGCTCACGCCCGGGCTTCGCGCCGATCGCTATCACACCGAGCTCTACGGATCGTCGGCGCGCCATGTCACGATCGATCCGCGCCTCGCGATCGCCACCGAGCTGCACGGCGCCCGCGCCGAGCTCGCGGTCGGGGTGTACTCCGCGCCACCGCAGCTCTCGCTGCAGGAGCCCGCGACCGTGATCGGCCCGCTGCCGATGACCGACGGCGCCGGCAGCCTCGCCGGCATGAACCGCGCGACCGCGGCGCAGCTGTCGCTGGTCACGCCCCTCGGCGCGGGCCTGCAAGGCAGCTTCGCGGCCTACTACCGCGACACTCACTACGCCGTCGACTTCGGCCTGGCCGACACCAGCTTTCGCGCCGGCCTGTGCGGCGATTCCGGCGCGGCCGTGTACCGCAATGTCGATACCCGCGCGATGGGCGTGGAGGCAATGATTCGCCGCGACCTCGGGCGCACGGTCACGGGATGGCTGTCCTACTCGCTCGGCAAGATCGATCGCGACCTCGGGTTCATCCAGCTGCCGACCGACTTCGACCAGCGCCACACGCTCAACGCCACCGCGCAGTGGCGCTCCGGTCCGTGGCTGTTCGGCGCGACCGGCCATGTCCACACCGGCCGGCCCTTGCCGTATCGCCAGATCGCCACGTGCTCGAACGGCGTGGTCGCGGAGATTGTCAATCCTGCCTTGTCGCGCCGGCCACCGACCACCTGGCGCATCGATCTACGGGCCGAGCGCGCGTTCCAGCTCGCGGGCTCGCAGCTGCGGCTCTACGCCGAGCTCCAGAACGCGACGTTTGCCCGCGAGATCCTCAGCTACGACGCCGACTACGACCCGAACGCCTCCACCGACATGGCGAGGTTTCGCGGCACGCCGAACACGCTGCTGATCCCGCTGCCGATCATCGGCGTGGAGCTCGTGCTGTGAAGGTCCCGACGGTCGCGGTGCTTGCCTGTACCGGCTGCCTGACCGGCACCCCGGGGGACCCGTCGGACGGCTATCCGGTCGAGGCCATCGCGCTGCTCGCGCCGGTCGGTGCCGAGCCGCCATCGGTCGATGGGCCGATCGAGCTCCTCGGCACCGGCATTCCGGGCAGCGTGGCCGACGTCGGTGCGAGGACGATCGCGGCATATCACGTGCACCTTGCCGAGGGCGTCGACGCGTTCATCGAGCTCGTGAACGCCGCCTCGTGTACCGATCGCGAGCCGCTGACGTCCGCCGAGCAGCCGGTCGCCGCGCAATTGCTCGGGCTGATCCGTCGCGTCGGAGACGAGACCCACTTCTTCACGCCGTACGTCCAGATCGGCGACCACGCCGTGGACATCGATACCGAGACCGCGACCGCCTATGCGCCTCGCAACGCGCGGTTTCCACGGATCGTCCTCGCCATCTCGG
>DASWRS010000383.1:0-1611 GCA_036403075.1 Kofleriaceae bacterium | reverse complement strand
TGCTGCGCTACGGCTGGCCGCTCAACATCCGCGAGCTGGAGCAGGCGCTGCGCGCGGCGGTGGCGCTGGCCGAGGACGGCGAGATCCGGCCCGAGCACCTGTCCGAGGCGATCTGCAACTACGTGCCGCCGACCCTGGCGAGCCTGCGGCCGGAGGACCGGGTGCTGCGCGAGCGGGTGGTCGAGCTGCTCCGCGAGCATGGCGGCAACGTCACGGCGGTCGGGCGGGCGATGGGCAAGGCGCCGATCCAGATCCGGCGGTGGTGCCGGCGGCTCCACGTCGAGCTCGCCCAGTTCCGCGCATGACGCACGGGATTCACCCTCGACTCGAGGTTGCTTCCTCTCTCTGGACCCGCGCGCGCGTCCCCGGCTACGGATATTCTACCCGCGATCACCGTGAGCGGCGACCCCACCGAGACCGTCAGCGAGAGCCGCAGCATGCTCTCGGATGGAGCCATCGACGACGGCACGCCGCGCCTGATCGTCGTGGTCGAGTGCCGCCGGCTCACCGCGTCGGCGCTGCGGCTGTCGCTCGCCAACCTCGATGAGGTCACGCTCGGCCGCGGTTCGCGGCGCCACGTGACGCGCGAGGGCCGCTCCGCCGCGCTCGCCGTGCCGGACTACGAGACCTCGCGCAAGCACCTCAGCGTGCGCCGTCAGCCGGCGGGCTGGGAGGTCGCCGACCTGGGCTCGAAGAACGGGATCTCGGTCAACGGCGAGCCGGCGCAGGTCGCGACCCTGACCGATGGCGACGTGATCGAGGCCGGCGGCACGCTGCTGATGTTCCGCGAGGACGGTGCGCCGGTCGACGACAGCGATCGCGACCTGGCGGCCGAGCCCGCCACGCCGATGGCGTTTCGCACGGTGAGCCTCGAGCTCGAGCACCGGGTCCACCAGCTGACCCGGATCGCGCGCGCCGGCGTGGCGGTGCTGGTGCGGGGCGAGACCGGGACCGGCAAGGAGGTGATCGCACGGGCCGTCCACGACGTGTCGGGCCGGCGCGGCGCGTTCGTGCCGGTCAACTGCGGCGCGCTGCCGCGCAACCTGATCGAGAGCGAGCTGTTCGGCCACCGCCGCGGCGCGTTCTCGGGAGCCAACGAGGAGCGCGATGGGCTGGTGCGCAGGGCGCACCAGGGCACGCTGTTCCTCGACGAGATCGCCGAGCTGCCCGAGGAGTCACAGGTCGCGCTGCTGCGGGTCCTGCAGGAGGGCGAGGTCCGCCCGGTCGGCGCCAGCGAGGCGGTCAAGGTCGACGTCCGCGTCATCGCCGCCACGCACCAGGATCTGGTCAAGCGGATCGCCGACGGCCGGTTCCGCCAGGACCTCTACGCGCGGCTGTCCGGGTTCGAGGTCACGCTGCCACCGCTGCGCGACCGCCGCGAGGACATGGGGTGCCTGATCTCGACGCTGCTGCCGCGGCTCGCGCCGAACGCGGAGCGGATCACGCTGCATCGGACGTCGGCCCGGCTGATGCTGCGCTACGGCTGGCCGCTCAACATCCGCGAGCTGGAGCAGGCGCTGCGCGCGGCGGTGGCGCTGGCCGAGGACGGCGAGATCCGGCCCGAGCACCTGTCCGAGGCGATCTGCAACTACGTGCCGCCGACCCTGGCGA
>DASWRS010000382.1:0-4391 GCA_036403075.1 Kofleriaceae bacterium | reverse complement strand
GAGCTGATCGGGATGCCGGTGCGCACGTTCACGTTCAAGCTCACGCAGTACGGGCTCCGCGACGGCGCGCCGCGCCCGGCACCGGTCCCCGGCGCGGGCCGGATCGCCCGGCGGCGGTCGCGCGGCACCGCCGCGCCGGTGTCCGCCGGCGGTAGCGACAGCGGCAGCGGCGACGGCCGGAACTAACCGGCATCCACGAGTAGCGCGGCGAGCGCGGCCGGATCGCTGACCGGCGCCGAGCAGGTCGGGCCGGTGCACACAAAGCCGCGCGCGGTGGCGCCGGCAGGCGTCTTGCCTTCGAGGATCGACGGCGCGGCCCACGGCCCGGCGATGCACAAGGTCGGCGCGTAGATCCGGCGCGCCGCCGCGAGCAGGCGATCGCGGCCCTCGCCCTCGGTGACCACCAGGACCTTGGCGTGGAGGTAGAGGTCGAGCGCGGCGAGCAGGCCGGAGCTCGCCCAGGCGTTGGCGGTGGCCGCGCCGGTCAGGCGCTGGACCAGGTAGGTCTCGGCGAGCGCGAGCGCCTCGCGATCGTCGCCGACCAGGCCGAGCCGGAGCAGCGCCTGGACGGCGATCGATGCGCCCGCCGGGATCGCGCCGTCGTGGTGCGACTCGGGGCGATGCACGAGCAGCGGATCGCCCGCGGGCGACAGGTAGAACACGACCACGCCGTCGTGCTCGGCGACGAACTTGGCGCGGATCGCGCCGACCAGCCGCGCGCCGAGGTCCCACCACGCGCGATCCAGCGTCGCCTCGGCGAGATCGAACAGGCCGGCGGCGACGAACGCGTAGTCGTCGAGCGTGCCGTCGAGCTTGGTCCGGCCGCGGTGGTAGACCCGCGCCAGGCGATCGCCGTCGATCAGCGCATCGCGGACGAACCGGCCGACCCGCAGCGCGAGCGCGAGCGCCGGCTGGTGGCCGCCGCCGCGCCACGCCGCGCACAGCCCGCTGATCGCCAGGCCGTTCCAGCCCGCGAGCACCTTGTCGTCGGTGCCGGGCCGGACCCGGCGGTCTCGGACCTCGAACAGCAGGCGGCGGAGCTCGGCGAGGTGGTCCTCCTCGGCCGGCGATGTCCGCGGCGTGGCGCGCGACAGCACGCTGGCGCCGTGCTCGAAGTTGCCGGTCTCGGTCACGGCGTAGGCGTGCGCGAACACCAGCGCGCCGGCCGCGCCGAGCGCGGCGCGGAGCTCGTCGGGCGTCCAGACATAGAACTTGCCCTCCTCGCCCTCGCTGTCGGCGTCGAGCGACGACCACAGCCCGCCGTCGGGATCCGACAGCTCGCGGGCGAGGAACCCCGTGGTCTCGGTGATCACCTGCTCGGCGCGCAGCGCGAATGGCCCGGCCATCGCCGCGACGCTGGCGTAGATCCCGAGCAGCTGCGCCTGGTCGTAGAGCATCTTCTCGAAGTGCGGCACCAGCCAGCGCGCGTCGACCGAGTAGCGCGCGAAGCCGCCGCCGAGGTGATCGTAGATCCCGCCCTCGGCCATGCCGTGCGCCCAGCGATCGAACGCCTCGCGCGCCGGCTCGCCGTGTGGCAACCGGCCGGCCCGCGCCAGCAGATCGTGGGTCGAGCTCGACGGGAACTTCGGCGCGCCGCCCATCCCGCCGTGGCGAGCATCGCAGCGCTCGGCGAGCTGCCGCCCGGCCGCGATCAGGAGCGACGCCGACAGCGCGGCGGGATCGGCGGCGAGCGCGCCGCGGCGGTAGTGCGCGTCGACCCGCTCGAGCCCATCGAGCAAGGCGAGCGCGTTGTCCTCGGCGTCGCCGCGCCGGGTGCGGTAGCCATCGGACACCGCGACCAGCAGCTCGCGAAACCCCGGGCGCCCGAACCGCGGCTCGACCGGGAAGTAGGTGCCCAGGAAGTACGGCCGGCCGTCGGGCAGGCAGAACGCCGACAGCGGCCAGCCCCCGCCCTCGCCCTGGACCTGGATCGCGTTCATGAAGATCGCGTCGACGTCGGGCCGCTCCTCGCGATCGACCTTGATGTTGACGAACCGCTCGTTCATGAGGCGCGCCGTCTCCGGATCCTCGAAGCTTTCGTGCGCCATCACGTGGCACCAGTGGCACGCCGCATAGCCGATCGACACGAACACCGGCTTGTCGAGCCGCCGCGCCTCGGCGAACGCCTCGGAGCCCCACGGCCACCAGTCGACGGGGTTGTCGGCGTGCTGCCGCAGATATGGCGAGCTCTCGGCGGCGAGACGGTTCGGCATGACCGCGATATACCACCAACGCAACGCGCGGCCCGGCAGCCGGCCGGCGCGCTCCCGCAGCGATTCCCCGCGGCCGGGCAAGACACGGCCGCCCGCTTGCCGGAACATCGCCGCGATGATGCACCCGGGTCGAATCCCCGACACCGCCGACACCGCCGCTCGTGGCCGCGCACGCACCGGCGCGGCTCCCCTGCCCTGGCCCGCGCGCGCGCGCGGAGGCCAGCCGTGACGCCGGCCGTGACGCCGGCCGTGACGCCGGCGCTCGGCACCGTCCTGGTCACCGGCGCGAGCGCCGGGTTCGGCGCCGCGATCGCGCGGCGGTTCGCCGCGACCGCAGCCCGCGTCGTGATCTGCGCGCGGCGCTCCGATCGGGTCGAGGCGCTCGCCCGCGAGCTCGGCGATCACGTGCTCGCCGTCGAGCTCGACGTCCGCGACCGCGCCGCGGTCGAGCGCGCGATCGCCGCGCTGCCGGCCGCGTTCGCCGAGATCGACGTCCTGGTCAACAACGCCGGGCTCGCCAAGGGCCTCGAGCCCGCGCCGCGCGCCGCGCTCGACGACTGGGACGAGATGGTCGACACCAACTGCAAGGGCCTGATGTACGCGACCCGCGCGGTCCTGCCCGGCATGGTCGCCCGCAATCGCGGCCACGTGATCAACATCGGGTCGGTCGCCGGCAGCTACCCCTACCCCGGCGGCAACGTGTACGGCGCGAGCAAGGCGTTCGTCCACCAGTTCAGCCTCAACCTGCGCAGCGACCTGCACGGCACCGGCGTGCGCGTCACCTGCATCGAGCCCGGCCTCGCCGGCGGCACCGAGTTCTCGGTCGTGCGGTTCAACGGTGATCAGGACCGCGCCCGCGCGGTCTACAACGGCGTCGACGCGCTCGGCGCCGACGACGTCGCCGAGGCCGCGCACTGGGTCGCCACGCTGCCCGCGCACGTCAACATCAACACCCTCGAGATGATGACGGTCGCGCAGAGCTTCGGCGGGTTCCAGATCCACCGCCGTCCGGCGGGCTAGCGCGACCGGCGACGCCTCGCCCCGCGAGACCGACCACGCGACGGACCCGCGCGATCACGGCGGCGACCCGCGCGGCCAGCGCCGCGAGGACGCCCGGCCGCCCCGGCTCGCCCTGGCGCAGGCTCCAGTCGCGCTGCACCAGCGCCCAGCCCCAGCCGTCGGCGCCCGGGGATGCACCGGGATCCGCGCAGCGGGCGTTCTGGGCTTCGAGCGACATGGGCGAGCTCCTCCACATACACGACGAATGAAGCGCCTCCGGATCGACACGGAGGTGACAGGTTTCGTCACCCTCGGGTCGCTTTATAGATGCCGGCCGCCGCACTGGCGTTGCCTGGTTCCGAGGAGTTACCGTACAGGCGCCACGGGACAGCAGAGGCACAGCCCGGGATCGGCTCGCCGGCTTACCCGACATGACGATGAAGCCAGATCACGAGGGGCGCGAGCGCCTTGCCGTGCTTCACCAGCCAGTCGGCGAGCCCGGGCTTGTGGAGCAGGCCGGCCCGGATCTCGGGAAATCCCGCGTGGCCGGCCACCGTGGATGTCCCTGGACGTGATCCGACCGGGCGCGCGATCGACGAACGCTGTGGCCCGTGGCGACCCCGGCGAGCGCACTCGGCATCATGCCGACAGTTCCTCGCCGCGCCCGCGCGATCTGCGACTGCGAGCTCCTGTTGCAGACACCCGTTTGCAGCAGTGCAACCAGCCGTCTGCGATCTACTGCGATCGGCTATCCGCGAGCTCGACCATATTGCAATGTAGCAATATCCGAGCGCAGACGCGCAATGACCAGATTCGCTGAAGGGCAATTCTGATTACTTGATGATTCGCTGGGGCTCGAGGTTGCGGTATTCGCCAGACCCGGATTGCGAGATACACTCGTATCAGTGTGTCTGGTATCGGACTACCATACGAACACTCTCACGTGATGACCTCTTGCGATCGCCACGGCGAACATGATCAATCGACGCCGGCGCATCCGAAGAGCGGATGGACGCGGATCGAGGGCGCCAACGGAGCCCCCGGAAACCCCGGAATCCGTGACTCCCGATGACGCCGGACACGCTGCTCGTCAGGATGCTCGGCGCCGGCGCGATGCTCGAGCAGGCTCACCTGCGACACTGAATGGAAGCAGCGCTGCGCGCAAGGCGACTGATTTGC
>DASWRS010000381.1:0-18207 GCA_036403075.1 Kofleriaceae bacterium | reverse complement strand
CCGGCGCCGCCGGTCGCAAGCGATCTCGCGCCGCTCCACGCCGTGCTCGGCGATCCCGCGGTCGCCAAGATCGTGCACGACGCCAAGACCGTGATCCGCGCGTTCGCGATCGCCGGCGTGGTGGTCGACGGCATCACCGAGGACACCATGCTTGCGGCGTTCCTGCTCGATCCGACCGCCGAGGCCGAGCCCGGGGAGGCCGCGGTCGAGCGGCTCGGCGGCGTGCTGCTGCCGAGCCGGGCGACGATCGCCGGCAAGGGCAAGGCGCACCCCAGCCTCGAGACCGTGCCGGTCGAGCGCGCGGCACCGTGGGCCGGCGCGATCACCCACGCGCTGTTGCCGATCGCGACCCAGCTGCCGGCGCGGCTCGAGGCCAGCGGGCTGTCGGCGCTGTACCGCGACGTCGAGCTGCCGGTCGCGCGGCTGCTCGCCGAGATCGAGCGCATCGGGATCTCGGTCGATACCGAGCACTTCAAGCGGCTGTCGGTCCAGGTCGCCGCCCGGCTCGAGGATCTCGAGCGCCGGGTCTACGAGGCCGCGGGCACGACCGAGCTCAACATCGGCTCGCCCAAGCAACTCGGCGAGCTCTTGTTCGACAAGCTCGGCATCGAGACCAAGGGCGTCAAGCGCACCAAGCTCGGCTGGTCGACCGAGGCCGACACCCTCGAGGCGCTGGTCGACGCCCACCCGGTGATCCGGCCGATCCTCGACCACCGCGAGCTGATCAAGCTCAAGGGCACGTACCTCGACGCGCTGCCGCCGCTGGTCAACCCGGTGACCGGCCGGGTCCACACCACGTTCAACCAGGTCGTGGCCGAGACCGGCCGGCTGTCGTCGCAGGATCCCAACCTGCAGAACATCCCGATCCGCAGCGACCTCGGCCGGGAGATCCGCAAGGGCTTCGTCGCCGCGCCCGGCCACGTCCTGATCGCGGCCGATTACTCGCAGATCGAGCTCCGGATCCTGGCGCACCTGTCGGGCGATCCGCTGCTCGGCTCGGCGTTCCGCGATCACGTCGACGTCCACACCCAGACCGCGGCCGAGGTGTTCAGCGTGCCGCGCGAGGCGGTCACCGCCGAGCAGCGCCGGATCGCCAAGGCGGTCAATTACGGCCTGTCGTACGGCCAGTCCGACTTCGGCCTGGCGCGCGCGCTCGACGTCACCCGGACCCAGGCCGCCGAGTACTCGCGGCGCTACTTCCAGCGGTTCCCGACGATCGGCAAGTTCATGGAGGACATCGTGACCCTGGCCCGGGCGCAGGGCGGGGCGCGGACGCTGCTGGGCCGGTGGCGGCCGATCCCCAACCTCGTGTCCAAGTCGCCGCAGGCGCGGCACGCGGCCGAGCGCGTGGCGCAGAACACGCCGATGCAGGGCGCCGGCGCCGACATCATCAAGCTGGCGATGCTGGCCACCGCGCGGCGGATCGCGCGCGAGGGCTGGCCGGTCAAGATGCTGCTCACCGTCCACGACGAGCTGGTGTTCGAGTCGCCGCCGGACATCGCCGAGGCGGTCGGCGCGGCGCTCAAGCTCGAGATGGAGGGCGTCTACCAGCTGAGCGTGCCGCTCGAGGTCGACATCGGCATCGCCGACAACTGGGCGGACGCGTAGCCGCGCGCGGCCCGGATGGGTCGCATGTGACCACTTGCCTGGTCACATGGTCACATGTACGCTTCTGGGATGACTTCGGCCAAGATCATCAACGCCAGCGAGTTCAAGGCGCGGTGCCTCCGCATCCTCGATGACGTGCAGGCGACGCGGACCGAGGTCGTCATCACCAAGCGCGGAAAGCCGATCGCGAGGCTGGGCCCGACCGGGCCGGCACGCGGGACCTTGCGTGGGGCCTGGAAGGGTATGGCCCGGATCCGCGGCGACATCGTCCAGGTCGACTGGTCGTCGGACTTCGAGGCCGTGCGGTGAAGTACCTGCTGGATACCCACATCATGATCTGGTGGTTGACCGACGACCGCAAGCTCTCCAAGGGGCACGCGAGGCTGCTCGAGCGAAGCGAGCAGTCCGGGACGGCCGTCGGGCTCAGCGCGATGTCGCTGTGGGAGATCGCCAAGCTGGTCGAGCGTGGGCGGATCGAGCTCACCCAGAGCGTGGACGACAGCCTCGAGCAGCTGGAGACCAGCGCGTTCGTCTCCATCCTGCCGCTGACGGGGCGCGTGGCGCTCGAGAGCACGCGGCTCGGTGCTCGGTTTCACGCCGACCCGATCGATCAGATCATCGTGGCCACGGCCCGCTGTCAGGGGCTCACGCTGCTCACGGTGGACGAACGCATCATCGAGTCCGGCGTGGTCGCGATCGCGTGACTGGACCCGGTCAGGTCGGCTACTTGAGGCTGAGCGTGCCGAGGTAGTCGCGCTTGCCGACGTCGACCCCGGCCTCGCGCAGGATGGCGTACGCGGTGGTGAGGTGGAAGAAGAAGTTCGGCATCGCATGCTCGACGAGGTAGTCGATCGCGGTCATCGACTTGCCCTCCCAGCGCGGCAGCGACACCGTGCGGGTGTCGGCCCCGGCGAAGTCCTCGGCGGTGAACGTGTCGAGGTACTCGACGACCTTGCCGATCCGCGCCGACAGCTCGGCGATGGTGGTCTCGGAGTCGGGGTGCGACGGCGCGTCCTTGCCGGCGACGCGCGAGGCCGCGAACTTGGCCGAGTCGCAGGTGCTCTGGACCTGACGCACGAACGGGAACATGTCCGGGATCAGCCGGGTCTGGAGCAGCACGGCCGGGTCGTACTTCCTGGCCTCGGCGTGCGCCGTGGCCTTGGCGAGCCAGCCATCGAGGTTGCGCAGCAGCTTCTTCATCTCGAGCACGAGCACGTGGGGCGTCATGCATCCTCGATATCACCGCCGCTCCGCGCTGTCTGCGACTTCGTGCCCGGCCGTTCAGCCGGGTCCGTGATGTCGCCCTCGCGTCGCGGTGCCCGCGGGCGAGCATGGGTACGCAGCGTGCAATCGCCGGGACCATGCCATCGATCCCGCGCGACCCTGCGCTCGACAGCACGCTCGCGGTGATGCGCGAGGGCTACGAGTTCATCTGGAACCGCTGCCGGCGGTTCGGCAGCGACCTGTTCCTGGCCCGGGTCATGGGCAAGCCGACGGTGTGCATCCACGGCCGCGAGGCGGCCGAGCTGTTCTACGACCAGGCCCGGTTCGAGCGCGCCGGGGCGCTGCCCCGCCGGGTGGTGACGTCGCTGTTCGGCAAGCACGCGGTCCACACGCTCGATGATCGCGCGCATCGCTGGCGCAAGGCCGCGTTCCTCGAGCTGATGAGCCCGGCGAGCCTCGATGCGCTGATCGCGGAGACCGCGCGCCAGTGGCAGGCGGCCGTGCTGCGCTGGCCGGCGCAGGGCACGGTGGTCGTGTTCGACGAGGCCCAGCGCGTGCTCGCGGCCGCGGCGTGCGCCTGGGCCGGGGTGCCGCTCGCGGCGTCGGAGGTCCCGGCGCGGGCCAGCGACCTCGCCGCGATGGTCGATGCGTTCGGCGGCGTCGGGCCGCGGCTGTGGCGCGGCAAGCTGGCGCGCGGCCGGACCGAGCGCTGGATCACCGGGCTGGTCGAGGGCGTGCGGCGCGGCGCGCTCGGCGGCGACCCGCGCTCGGCGCTGCACGTGATGGCGCGGCTGCGCGGCGACGACGGCGAGCTGCTCGATCCGCGCACGGCGGCCGTCGAGGTGATCAACGTGATCCGGCCGACCGTGGCGATCGCGTGGTACGTCGCGTTCGCCGCGCTGGCGCTGCACGAGCATCCGGCCGCCGCCGAGCGGCTGGCGCGCGAGCCGGTGGGCGCCGGGGACTACACCGACTGGTTCATGCACGAGGTCCGGCGGTACTACCCGTTCGCGCCGTACCTGGGCGCCAAGGTCCGGTCGCCGTTCACGTGGCGCGACCACGTGTTCGAGCCGGGCACGCTGGTCCTGCTCGACGTCTACGGCACGCTCCACGATCCGCGGCTGTGGGACGCGCCCGACGAGTTCCGGCCCGAGCGGTTCGCGCACGGGCCCGGAGACGCGTTCGCGCTGATCCCGCAGGGCGGCGGCGATCGCGCGACCGGGCACCGCTGCCCCGGCGAGTGGATCACGATGCACGAGGTCGCGCTGGCGCTGCACGTGCTGACCCGCTGGGTGAGCTACGGGATCGTGTCGAACCAGGATCTCGGCGTCGATCTGCGGCGGATGCCGGCGCGGCCGCACAGCGGCGTCGCGATCTGCAGCGTGTCCGTGCTCCCGGCGCTCGACGCGGCCCCGCCGCTCCGGCCGAGCCGCACCGCCGCCGACGAGGTTGCGGCCTCGGCGGGCAGCGCGGCGTTCGACGTCAGCTCCGCCGGGCCCCGCGAGCCGCCCGCGGCGCCACCGCCGTCGCGCTGAGCGCCGGGCTCACGGCGACGGGCGCAGCTCGTCGGTCGCCGGCAGCGGCACGTGCACCGGCGCCTCGAGGCGGTGGCCCGCGTCGCGCTCGAGCTCGCCCGGATCGTGCGAGCAGATCACGTGGACCTGCGAGCCGTGGTCGCGCGCCAGCTCGCGCAGCCGCTGCTGGTTGCCGAGCCGGGCTGTGCGGTCCTTCTCCATCATCCACTGGTACATCCGCAGCCCCGGCTTGCAGCGCGGGTGGACCGGATCGAGCTCGTCGTGATCGAAGTACGCATCGCCGGCGAGCAGCAGCCAGTGCCCTCCGTCGCGGACCGCGACGCCGGCGTGGCCGAGGGTGTGGCCGCGCAGCGGGATCAGCAGGATCTCGGGCGGCAGACCGCGGAGGTCGCGCACGCAATCGAAGCCGAACCAGGGCTCGCCGGCGGTGGCCTGGCAGTAGATCCAGCGCGACGACGACGACCACTGCTGCGGCCGGTAGCGCTGGCGATCGAGCCACGACTGCTGGCGCACGGCGTCCTCGACCTCGGAGCGCATCAGGTGGATCTCGGCCGCCGGAAAGTCGTCGAGCCCGCCCGCGTGATCGAAGTCGAGGTGGGTGAGCACGATGTGGCGCACGTCGCTCGCGGCGAAGCCGAGGCGCTCGATCTGGCGCACCGCCGTCAGCTCCTCGCGGAAGTCCGGATCGAGCATTCGCAGGAAGAACCGGCTGAGGCGCTGCGCCGGATGGGCGACATCGAGCAGGCCGTAGCCGGTGTCGATCAGCACGAGCTGATCCCCGAGCTCAACGAGCAGGCAGTGGCACGCGAGCTTGCCGCGCAGGCCGTGCGAACGGCCGTCCATCAGTCGACCGCCTAGCGGACATGCCGAGATGCAATTGAGGTGGTGGATGCGCATGGCCACGACTCGAGCAACATCCACGCCGCGGCTCCGGCCGCGCGCATGCCAGCGGCGGTGGCGATGGGCTTGCATCGCCAGCGGGGATGGCGACGCAACATCATCCCCCAGAGCAACCGAAGCCACCGTTTCCGGCCCAGCATCAGGAGAAACCCGGCCTCGAGATCGACCTCGAGCCGCGCCCGCGCTACGAGGCCCCGGCGTACCGCGCCGCGGGCAAGCTCGAGGGCAAGCGCGCGCTGATCACCGGCGGCGACTCGGGCATCGGGCGCGCAGTCGCGGTCCTGTTCGCGCGCGAGGGCGCCGACGTCGCGATCAACTACCTGCCGGCCGAGCAGCCCGACGCCGACGAGACCCGGCGCGCGATCGAGGCCTGCGGGCGCCGCTGCGTCCAGCTGCCCGGCGATCTGACCGACCCGGGATTCTGCCGCGAGCTCGTGACCCGGACCTGCGACGCGCTCGGCGGCCTCGACCTCCTGGTGTCGAACGCCGCGTACCAGAACCGCAAGTCGATCGAGCAGCTGACCTTCGAGGAGCTCGACCGGACGTTCCGCACCAACATCTACGCGTACTTCTTCCTCGCGCAGGCCGCGATCGAGCGCATGCCGCCGGGCTCGGCGATCATCGCGACCAGCTCGACCAACGGGTTCAGCCCGTCCGAGATGCTGCCGGACTACTCGGCGACCAAGGGCGCGATCAACCAGCTGACCAAGGTGCTCGCGCAGCAGCTGGTCGACCGCCGGATCCGGGTCAACGCGGTTGCTCCCGGCCCGGTGTGGACCCCGCTCAACGCCGCGGATCAGGGCATGACCCCCGAGCAGATGGAGAAGTTCGGATCGCAGACTCCACTCGAGCGCCCGGCGCAGCCCGAGGAGCTGGCGCCCGCCTACGTGTTCCTCGCGTCGGAAGCCGACTCGAGCTACATCAGCGGCATCGTGCTGCCGGTGCTCGGCGGCGAGACCATCGGCGGTTGACGCGCGGCGGCCGGTGCGCGCGCACGACCACGCGCACACCCGGCGGGCGGAACCGCGCGCCGCGGACCACGCCGTTCGCCTCCAGCGCGGCGGCGCGCGGGCACATCGCTTGCTCCATCTTCGATCGTGTTCGGCGGCCGGAGCGGGTCGTCACGAGAGCGGCTGGATCTACAACACGGCAACGCAACCGGAAACAGGATCGCGAACGGAAAGTCCTGGAGTCGAAGCACACCGCATCGACGAACGGATCGACAGCGCGGTGCCTGCCGTTGATTGCGAAACGCCTCGAAGATCTCGACCTTCCCTCGGACGACCTCCTCGGGCCGCCGAACATGTAGTACCGATCATCACGCTCCCGGGCACTCGTTGCACGGGAGCGTGATGACCTTTTGAGTCCGCGCGTCCACCGGCGCGGCGCCCGCTCCCCCGGAACGATCGGCGGACGGTGTGCGGGCGCGATGGACCGGCGCGCGCGGGCGCGCATGGTGCCGTTCGTGCAAGTCTTCCGGGTGATGCGCTATCACGTACTCGCCGCGGATTACGACGGGACGCTCGCGCACCATGGTGAGATGAGCGACGCGATGTGGGCGGCGTTGCACCGTCTGCGCGACTCCGGCCGCAAGGCGATCATGGTGACCGGGCGCGAGCTCGACGAGCTGCTCGCGCTGCTGCGCGAGCCCGAGCTGTTTGCCCGGATCGTCGCCGAGAACGGCGCGGTGCTGTACGACCCCGCGACCCGCCAGGTCCGGACCCTGGCCGAGCCGCCGCCGCGGCGGTTCATCGAGGAGCTGCGGGCGCGCGGCGTCGATCGGGTCGCGTGCGGCCGGACGATCGTCGCGAGCTGGGAGCCGCACCAGGACACGATCCTGCACACGATCCGCGACCTCGGCCTCGAGCTCCAGGTCGTGTTCAACAAGGGCGCGGTGATGGTGCTGCCGAGCGGGGTCAACAAGGGCACCGGGCTGGCCGCGGCGCTCGCCGAGCTCTCGCTGTCGGCGCACAATGCGATCGGCGTCGGCGATGCCGAGAACGATCACGCGCTGCTGCTGGCGTGCGAGTGCGGCGTCGCGGTGGCCAACGCGCTGCCGGCGCTCAAGGACAAGGCCGACCTGGTGATGACCCGGCAGCACGGCGAGGGCGTGGCCGAGCTGATCGACCACGTGGTCGCCACCGACCTCGCCGACCTCGGGCCGGCGCTGGCGCGCCACCACATCGAGCTCGGCGCGACCGATCAGGGGCCGATCACGATCGACCCGTACGCGAGCAACATCATGGTGTGCGGCACGTCGGGCAGCGGCAAGTCGACGCTGACCACGAGCCTGCTCGAGCGGCTGTGCAAGGCCGGGTACCAGTTCGCGATCATCGATCCCGAGGGCGACTACACGTCGCTCGAGGAGGCCGTGGTGCTCGGCGGCCCCAAGCGCGAGCCGCTGGTCGAGGAGGTGATCGACGTGGTCCGCGATCCGTCGCGCAACGTGGTCGCCAACCTGCTCGGCGTCGGGGTCGCCCAACGCCCGGAGTGCTTCGCGCGCCTCAGCCTCGCGCTGTCCGATCTCCGGACGCGGACCGGCCGGCCGCACTGGCTCGTGGTCGACGAGGCCCACCACATGCTGCCGGTCGCGTGGCAGCCCGCGAGCGACGGCGGGTCGCCGCGGCTGCACGGCACGATCTACGTCACCGTGCACCCGGGAAGCGTGGCGCCCGCGATCCTGCAGACCATCGACACCCTGCTCGCGGTTGGCGAGCACCCGGTCGAGACCGTGATCGAGCTGTGCCACGCCGCCAACCGCCCCCCGCCGATCATCCACACCGAGGGCAAGCTCGCGGCGGGCTCGGCGCTGTACTGGAAGGTCGGCAGCGCCGATACCCGGGTGATCCGCGTCGAGCCGCCGCTGCGCGAGCGCACCCGGCACTCGCGCAAGTACGTCGAGGGCAACCTCGGCCAGGGCCGCAGCTTCTACTTCCGCGGTCCGGAGGCCCGGCTCAACCTCAAGGCCAACAACCTGATGCTGTTCGTCCAGCTCGGCGACGGCGTCGACGACGACACCTGGGAGTACCACCGCCACAACGGCGACTACTCGAAGTGGTTCCGCGACGAGATCAAGGACGACCAGCTCGCCGGCGAGACCGAGGCGATCGAGCGCAGCGGCCAGTCCCCGGCCGAGAGCCGCGCCGCGATCCGCGCGGCGGTCGAGAAGCGCTACACGCTGCCGGCCGACCGGCCGACGGGCATCGTCGACGACTAGCCGCTGCCGCCGCGACCGTCGATCGTCGCCGGCCCTACCGCCGGCGCGTCCGGCGAGCCCCGGCCCCGCGGCGTGCGGCCTTGGTCGCGCCGCCCGCGGCGCTGCGCTTGGCGGCCTTGCCTGCCGCCGACGCGGTGCGCTTGCCGGCGTTGCCCGCCGTGGAGGCGGTGCGCTTGGACGGCGTGCGCTCGGTGGCGGCGGCGCGCTTGGACGGCGTGCGCTCGGTGGCGGCGGCGCGCTGGGTCGGCTTGCCCCGGGCGGCGCGCCCGGACGGTTTGGTCGAAGATCCGGCGGCGGCGCGCTGGGCGGGCTGGCGCTTCGCGGGCCGGCGCTCGGCGCTCGCCTTGCGCGGCGGTGGCCGGCCGGCCGCGGCGCTGGCGGCCGTGCGCGCCACCGTCGAGCGCGACGCGCCGTTGCCGCGGGGGTGAGGCGCCGCAGAGGCGGCGTCGGCGTCGGGTTCGACGTCCGCCTCGTCGGCGGCGGCGGCGGCCTCGGGCTCGTCCGACTCGCCGGTCAGATCGATCACCTGGATCCCGGTCGCCGTGACCTCGGAGTCGTGGATGCGGTCGTGACCGTGGCGGTGGCCGGCGGCGTGGACCTGGCCGTCGCCATCGCCGTCGCCGTCGCCGTCGTCGTCGTCGTCGTCGTCGTCGGCCTCGGCCTGCTCGACCAGGTCGCGAAGCGCCGCGTACTCGGACCAGTCGGCGTCGAGGTCGTTGAAGAACCCGAGCTCGCCGTCGAACGGTGCGAGCTTCTCGAGCAGCGCGTTGGGATCGCCCGCGCCGTAGAGGTAGAGAAAGAACGAGCCGTCCTCGCTCTTCCAGGCCACGAACGTCCAGCCGAGCGCCGCGCACGCCGGCTCGAGCCACTGCTCCTGGAACGCGCCGAGCCGGCGATACCCCGCGGCGTCGGGCTGGCCCGATAGATCGGTGACCGGGTAGGGCAGCTCGACCACGAAGATCTTCGGTTGATCGGCGCGCGGCTCGACCTCGCGGATCAAAAACATCGCTGCCACGCCATCCTCACGCTGTGCGTGGACCTGGTGCCAGACGTTGGAGTCGCTCGCGCGCATTGCGCTAGCGTACCCCGCTCCATCGCCATGGCGCCACGCCGAGAGCGTGCGCTCACGCGCACACCCGGCGCAGTGGGTGATCTCGGGACGACGAACGTTCAGCCGCGTCGTGCGGCGATCGACGTGATCGCAGCCGCCGTCGCTCGCGCTGCTCGCTCCGGACGGCGAGTCGCGCGACCCGATCCGCGCGCGATCGATGGAGCATCGTGATGGAGCACCGTGAGGACGTGATCGATCGCGCAAACCCGCGGGGCGCGCGATCCCACGGCAGTGCGCCGCCGCGCGCTCAGACGTGCGGCAGCTCGACGCGGTAGCGCTCGCGGCCGTCGATCCCGCGCAGCGCCACGGTCAACGCGTCGGCGGTGACGTCGACGGTGCCGAAGCTCTGCAGACCGTCCCACGGCGCCAGGTTGCTCTGGCCTGCCGCCGGCGCCCACTGGAACGCCACCTCGGGGCCGAACGTCGGATCGAGCGCGTTGGGGCCGAACGTGCCGGCGTGGATCGGGCCGGCGACGAACTCCCAGAATGGATCGAACACCGCGCCGGTCGCGCGCGCCGGATCGTAGCGGTGTGCGGCGGCGTAGTGGACGTCCGCGGTCAGCCACGCCAGGTTCCGCACCCCGCGCTCGCGCAGCGCGGCGAGGATGCCGGCCAGCTCGCGCTCGCGGCCGAGCGGCGGCCCGTCGCCGTTGGCGAAGCCCTCGTTGCGCACGTTGTCGGGGCCATCGCCGATCACCAGCCCGACCGGCTGATCGCACGCGATGATCTTCCAGCGCGCGCGCGACGCCGCGACCGCGTCGACGAACCACCGGGCCTGCGCGGCGCCGAGCATCGCGCCGGTGTCGCCGCGGTTGGCGTCGTTCGCCGTGCGGAACGAGCGGCAGTCGAGGACGATGACGTCGAGCAGCGGGCCGTAGCGCACGACGCGGTGGACCGGACCGGGCGGCACCGGCGTCCATTCGATCATCGCGCGGCGCGCCCGCGCCGACAGCACCGACGCGTTGCGCTCGACGTGGTAGCGCTCGTCGTCGAGCACCTGGCCGGGCCACCAGTTGTTGTGGGTCTCGTGATCGTCCCACTGCGCGAGGATCGGGACCTCGCGGGCGAGCGCCTGGACGTGCTCGTCCTCGAGGTTGTAGGCGAACCGCGCGCGGAAGTCGTCGAGCTCCTCCGCGACCCGGGCGACGCGCTCGCTGGTGACGTTGCGCCACACCCGGCCATCGGCAAGCGTCTGCTCGGCGACGATCGGGTTGTCGGCGTAGATCAGGTCGCCCGAGTGGAGCAAGAACGCCGGCTCGGTCTCACGCATCGCGTGGTAGCCGCGCATCCCGCCCCACTCGGGGTTGCGGCCGAAGCCCTGGCCCGCCGTGTCGCCGGTCCACACGAACCGGACGCGATCGGCGCGCGGCGTGGCGAACCGCCCCGTGGCCCAGGCGCTCGCGCCCCGCGCGGCCTCGCGCTCGAACCGCACCCGGTAGCACACGGTCTGGGCGTCGGGCAGACCGTCGAGCGCCACGGTCGCGGCGTGATCGGTGGCGGGCCCGACGATCGGCCCCGCGATCCGCCGGGGCCGCGCGAACTGCGTGGTCGTATCCCACTCCACCACCATGCGGGCGGGCTCGCTGCAGCGCGCCCAGATCAGCGCGCGGCCGGTCTGGACGTCGCCGCTCTGGATGCCATGCGTGATCCGCGGTGGGGCAGAGCGCACCAGCGCGGACCGACCGCAGGCGAGCGCACCGGTCGACAGCGAACCGATCACGAAGCCGCGGCGGGTCAACACGGCGACAACGTACCGCAATCGTTGTCGTCTCTGCTATCCTTCCTTCGATGCGCGCCCTCTTCGTGATCGCCGGCCTGCTCGCGGCGTGCAACGGCGCGGCGCCGCCGGAGAAGCTCGGCCACACCTCGTCGGGCTCGAGCGCCGGCGCGGCGGCGTCGACCGCGGTGCCACCGTCGAAGGCCGGCTCGCTGGTCGAGGGCGCCACGGTGGTGCGGCCGCACCACGAGGAGCCGGTGGTCGAGTGCCCGGCGGTGTTCCCGGACAACGCGGACGACGATGCGCGGGTCTCGGCGCTGCTCGACGAGGCGAACAAGCAGATCGAGCGCGCGCAGTACGCGGCGGCGTGGACCTGCGCCGACCGTGCGGGCGATCTGTCCCCGACCTCGGTCGAGGCCCAGCACCTGCGGGGCGCCGCGCTCGCCGCGCTCGGCCGCGATCAGGAGGCCCAGATCGCCTACCAGCTGGCGCTCGCCCTCGATCCGGACGACCCGGAGACCCTGCGCGCCGTGGCGGACTTCTACATCAACGGCAAGGGCGAGCGCGGCCGCGATGCGCTGCGGCTCGGGCTCGAGCTCGCGCAGCGCGGCAGCCGGCGGGCCGAGGCGCGGCGCCGGCGCAACCCGCCGCTGGTCGCCGACCTCTCGGTGCTCGAGGCCCAGGCGCTCAACGATCTCGGCCGCAGCGACGAGGCGCTGTCGCGGGTCGGCGCGGCGCTGCGGATCGCGCCCGGCCGCGGCGACGCGCTGCACGAGAAGGGCGTGGCGCTGTTCGACCTGTCGCGGTTCAACGACGCCCGGACCGTGCTGCAGAAGGCGCTCGCGATCCAGCCCGACGACGCGTACACCCACCAGATGCTCGGCCTGACGCTCGAGCAGCTCGGCGACACCAAGGGCGCCGACGCCGAGCTCTCCCGCGCCCACGAGCTCGCCCCCAACGAGCTCGCCCGGCCGGTGGTGATCCCGGTCGCCGAGTTCCAGCGCGAGGTCGACACGGTCGTGGCGAGCCTGCCCGCGGCGCGCAAGGTCAAGGTCCGCTCGATCAAGATCGAGGTCGCCGATCTGCCCGATCCGGTCGACCTCGCCGCGGTGACGCCGCCGTTCCCGCCGACGATCCTCGGGCTGTACCGCGGGCCGGTCGGCCACGCCGCCGAGCTGCCGCCGCAGCCCGGCGACGAGCCGGTGTCGATCGTGCTGTACCGCAAGAACCTGGCGCGCGCGGTCAAGACCCGGAGCGAGCTGTCCGAGCAGATCCGCGACACGCTGCTGCACGAGATCGGTCACCTCGAGGGCCTCGACGAGGACGATCTGCGCCGCCGCGGGATGGAGTAGACCGGAGCATCATGCGGGCGCACACGACCACGGTGATCGGGCTGCTCGCGGGGATGCTGGGCCTCTTCGGGTGCATGTCCGAGCACCACCAGGCGCGGACCGACGGCACCTGCTTCATCGGCGGCTGCTCGGCCGAGGTCTGCTCGGACCGCGACGACGTGGTCTCGTCGTGCATCTGGCGCGACGCGTACGCCTGCTTCCGCGACGCGACCTGCGAGCGGCAGCCCGAAGGTGCGTGCGGCTGGACCCCCACGACCGAGCTCGAGGCCTGCCTGGCGTCCCATGATCCGCTGCCGGGCTCGCGGCTCTGAACGCATCCTGACACGACGTGGTCAGCTAAGCGGCCGCGCCGGGCCGGCCGGCGGTTGACGGGGCGCGGCGCGCGGCCAATCCTGCGTGGGACTCGAACCGAAGGAGACCGCGATGACGACGCTCGAAGTTGGCAAGAAGCTGGTGGAGCTGTGCAAGCAGGGCAAGAACGAGGAGGTGATGCAGACGCTGTACGCGCCCGACATCGTCGCCGTCGAGGCCCGGGCGATGCCGGGGCTCGGCGCCGAGGCGCGCGGCCGCGAGGCGGTGCTCGCCAAGGGCAAGTGGTGGACCGACAACCACACGGTGCACTCGGCGAGCTGCGAGGGGCCGTGGCCCCACGGCGATCGCTTCATCGTGCGGTTCACCTACGACATCACCCACAAGCCGTCCGGCAAGCGGCTGCAGATGGACGAGACCGCGCTGTACACGGTCAAGGACGGCAAGATCGTCCGCGAAGAGTTCTTCTACGTCACCGAGTGACGATCATGGCCGCGTGATCCGGGCCTCGGGCAGCGCGGGCTCGCTCGCGTCGAGGCCGCCGATCACCGGACAGTCGCGCACGGCGTCGGGGACGATGAACCACACCGCGATCGCCGCGGCGGCGATCACCGCGACGCCGGGGACCGCGATCACGAGCATGCCCGGCAGCGCGAACGCGAGCGTGCCGGCCGACAGCGCGCCCAGCGCGTGCCCGGCGCTGCCGGCGGCCTGGACCGTGGCCATGCCGCGCGCCCGGTCCTCGATCTCGGCCGAGCCGGTCGCGAGCACGAGCGCGCTGGCGTAGAGCGATCCCGCCGACACGCCGGCCGCGATCGCCCAGATCAGCGCCGGTCCCGGCGACGCGAGCACGTCGATCGCCGCCGACGCGGCGAGCGCGAGTGTGAAGCCGAGCGCGCTGCGCGCCGCGAGCTTGCGCGGCCCGAGCCGCGGGGCGTAGCGCCAGGCCGCGGCCAGCGAGATCACCGAGGCGACCATGAACACGCCGAGCACGAGGCCGACCCGCGACGGAGCGGCGAGGAACGACATCGCCACGGTCATGCTGCCGAAGCTGAACCGCTCGCAGAACGCGAGCAGGCCGGGGGCGATCGGGCCGCGGCCGGCGGCGCGGCGCGGCGGCGCGACCGGCAGCGGCTCGGCCGCGACCCAGCCGAGCACGGTGACCAGCGCCGCGGCCGACAGCGCGGCGACCATGACCAGCGCGGCGACCGGGCGGTGGAACGCGCCGCCGGTGCCCAGGCCCGCGGCGACGCCGAGCACGATCGCGATGCCCATGATCACGGCGCGCCGCGCGCGCTGCTCCGGATCGCCCGCGGTCCCGGCCGCGACCAGGCTGGTGATCGCGAGCAGGTGGCAACCGCCGTCGAGGAACCGCAGCGCGATCCGGAGCTCGAGCGAGGTCACCGCGGCCATCGCCAGCGTGACCGCGACGCTCGCGGCGAGCGACGCCATGGCGAGCCGGCGCGCGGATCCGGCGCGGCGCAGCGCGCGGGCGCCGAGCACCGCACCGAGCACGCCGCCGAGCACGTGGGCGGCGGCGAACACGCCGGCGGCGACGCTGCCGTGGCCGGTGTCCTCGACCAGCGCCCGCAGCACGGGGATGATCACGCCGGTCGACGCCGCGGCGAACACCAGCGCGATCAGGATCGCGAGCTTGCCATCGCGCGCGGCGCGCCGGACCGCGCCGGCGAGCTGCGACGGCAGCCCCGCGATCGCGCGGATCATCGCGCGGCCTCCCCGGCGCGCCGCGGGCCCGCCGTCCGGCCGGTCACGTCATGCGCCATGCGGTCTCCCGGGTGCGCCGGCCACGCTCGCCGCGACGCGATCGGCAGGGCGACCCGTCCGGTTTCGCAACGCGTCCCGCGCGCACACTCGCTCACTCTACCGTATCCAGCGCGCCGGGGCACACCACGGCGTGCGCCGGCGCTCCCGTCAGCGCGTCCCGGTGTCCCGCGGCGCGGCCGGGCAGGTGGGCGCGCGCAGCCACGCGGCGAGCTGATCGAGGAACTGCTCCTGGGCGATCGACTGGACGTAGCGCGGGTGGATGCCGCGCACCTCCTCGAGCGCGTGGAGCGGGGCCATGCCGCGGGTGATCAGGTGGGCGGCGAGCAGCGTCCCGGTCCGGCCCAGGCCACCCTTGCAGTGATAGATCGTCGGCTCGCCGCGCCGGATCCGGTCCTCGGTCTCGGCGACCATCGCGCAGGCGGCGGCCACGCTCGGTGCCGCCAGGGCCTCGATCGGCAGGTGGGCGCCGGCCACGCCGTATGCGGCCAGGCGGGCGCGCGGGAACGCCGCCGGCTCGAGCGAGATCAGCCACCGCACGCCGAGCCGCCGCAGCCCGGCGAGATCGAGGTCCTCGTCGAACGTCAGGCCCGGGCGCGCCATGCCGCCGAGCATGCCGGGGACGAGCCAGTCGATGCCCGGCGGCCGGTGCCGCGTCGGCCGGCACGCGCGACCGCTCATAGCACCGCCGCGCTGAACAGGCGCTGGAGCTGCGCGGTCAGGCGATCGCGCTGCGCGGTCCACGGGGTCGCCAGGAGCCGTGCCGGCTCGTCGACCGCGATGTGATCGAGATCGGAGATCGGCACGCCGCGCGCGCGCAGCTGATCGACCGCGTCGAGCCCGGCGTTCGCGAGCCGCGCGACGGTCTTGCGATCACCGCACGCGAACGCGTCCTCGATCGCCGCCCACACCGTGCGATACGCCGGGGTCACGACCCACAGCCGCACGCCGGTGCCTTCGGGCGCCAGCGCGTAGGTCCGCCCCGGCGGCGTGAGGTGGCCCAGCTTGGTCTGCCACTGCGCTGCCGCGAGCAGCGCCGGCCGCCCGTGGTCGATGTCGGCGAACACCAGGTCGGGGGAGGTGTGCGCGGACCAGCCGTCGCCGCACGTCAGCTCGATCGCCGTGACCGGCGCCCAGGGCGCGAGCTGCTCGGCGACGCGCACCGGCGCGGTGAGCGCGGCGAGCGCGGCCCGGCCGCCGACCCCGGGCCACACCATGCCGACCGGCAGATCGACCGGCGGCAACGGAAACGGCAGCGGGTCCGGCGGCGGCGGCAGGCCGAGCGGCACCGGCCGGGTCGCCCCGTTGACCGGCTTGTCCGCGACGATGAGGTGCGGATCGTGGTGCGGATCGGAGGCGATCGGCGCGCTCGGCTCGTACGCGGCGTCGATCACGATCGGCGCGCTCGGCTCGTACCCGGCGTCGATCAGGCTCGGCGCGCTCGCGTCGTACGCGGCCTCGAGGACGATCGGCGCGCTCCGCTCGCGGTGGCGCGCGGCCCTGACCAGCGCGCTGGGCGGGACCGCCGGCAGGTCCCAGGTCGTGTCGTCGTCGGTGACCGGGAACTGCGCCGGGTTGGCCGGAGGCGGCGTCAGCGGCTTCATCGAGGTCGAGGTCGTCACGCGCGAGATCACCAGCTCTGGAACCGCCTCGGGCACGGCGGGTGCGTCCCACACCGGGGCCGGCGTGGCGTCGGCCGCGACCACCGCAGCCATGCCGCGGGGCGGCGACCACTGCGTCATCCGGATCGGCCGGGTCGGGGCTTCGCTGCGCAGCCGCGCGAGCAGCTCGGCCGCGGCATCGACGGATCCGGCCGGAACCGCGGCCGCGGTCTGGGCGATCGCGTCGAGCGCCTCGAACGCCGCGGGTGCGTCGGCCTCGAGCGCGCGCAGGAGCTCCGCGGCGCCGGTCGCGTCGCCGTCGCCGAGCTCGCCGGCGACGAGCAGCGCGCGCACGTGATCGACCGCGAGCCGGACCGCGAGCAGGAAGGTCTCGAGCACGCCGGTCCCGCCGCTGGCGTGGGCCGCGACCGTGGGGATCCGTGCGGCGAGCCCGAGCGCGGCGTGCAGGTCGCCCGGCGACCGGGCATCGGGGAGGTCCTGCTTGTTGGCCTGGAGCACCAGCGGCACGTCGGCGCGGTCGCTCAGGCCGCGCGCCAGCGAGCGCAGCGCGGCGCTGGTCTCGGGCGCCGCGCTGGCCCGCGAGTCGGCGACGAACACCACGACGTCGGCGCTGTCGAGGATGTGGCGCCGGCGCCGCGCGAGCTGGATCTGGCCCGGCACGGTGACCAGCTGGCAGCGCACGCGGTGGTCGCCGACCCAGCCGCCGGTGACGTCGAGCCAGTCGAAGAACCGGGTCCGGTCGTGGCCGCCCGGGCTATCGATCACGCCGCGCCGGCTCCGCGACAGCCGATCGCACAGCATCCGGAGGTTGGTGGTCTTGCCGGCCTCCGGCGGACCGTCGTAGACGATGCGGAGCACGACGCTGTTGGTGCGGCGATCGACGATCGGCATGTCAGCCCACGGCCTCGGGGGTGGGGAGCGCCGCGACGGCGGCGCGCAGCGCGGCGAGCCGGTCCTGGCTCGGTGGCTCGCGCAGCGCACGCTCGACCGCGGCGTCGAGCGCGTCGTCGCGGCCGTCGAGCGCGTGCAGCGCCGGCGCGGCGGTGGCGATCGCGGCGGCCGGATCGGCGGCGGCGAGCGCGGCGGCGGCCTCGCGCAGCATGCGCCGATCGTGCGCGGCGAGCTCCTGGCGCAGGTTGATCGAGCGCAGCAGCTCCGCCGCGGTGACGATGTCGCGGTAGAGCTGCGCGCCATCGCGCTCCGACGCGCCATCGCGTGCCCAGCCGAGGATCCGGCCCTGGAGCTCGAGCAGGAGCGCGCGGTCCGAGGTCCGGACATCGCCGAACTCGTTGCCGCCGACCATGGCCGCGAGCGACACCGCCGAGCAGCGCAGCGCACCGCGCACGCTCGCCGGATCGGCGGGGTCGCACGCCGGCAGCGAGCGGCGGAACCGGGCGTACATCCGTCGCACCGCCACGGCCGATTCGATGTCGGCCGCGAGCTCGGCGATCACGGGGACCGCGCCGCCGCGGGCGCGGCCGAGCGTCGCGAGCACGCCGCCGAGCACGCGCTGGAGCTTGCGGTGCGCACCCTCGCACGCCGCGAGGCGATCCTCGTGGCTCGCGCCGGTGCGGCGGATCGTGCGCTCGGCGCGCCGCAGCTCGCCGCGCGCCACGAAGCACACGTCGGCGACCTGCTGCCACAGCTCGTCGCTCAGCATCCGGCCGAGCCAGCGCGCCGGTCCATCGCGGGTCGGCTCGAGCGCGTCGTCCCACTCGAGCCCCTCGACGTCCTGGCCCTCGAGCTCGAGCTCGAGCTCGGCGATCCCCGCGATCGCGATGCCGATCGCGTCGTGCAGCGGGCGGACCACCTCGCGCTCGAGGTTCCCGG
>DASWRS010000380.1:0-17167 GCA_036403075.1 Kofleriaceae bacterium | reverse complement strand
GGTCCAACGGCAACGCGAGATCTTCCATCGCGGGCTGAACAAGTGCCAGACGATCCGGATTCCCAAATTCACCGAATCCATGCGCGATAGCGCAACCCCCTGACATCAGATCGCTTCGTCAGATCCGTTGTGAACCCTGGCGCACGGAAGATCGGTGGGATGCAATTAGCTCCACAGCGATCGATTGCTTCTGTCAATGAACCCAAAAATGCACATCGCCGTGGACGGCGATATTGCTCGCTTCCGCTCCGACCGAGCGCGCGTCATCGAAGCCGACACCGTGCCGCGCGAATCGTCCTCGGGTACGCGGCCGACGCATAGCCACGTCCACCCGGCCGCGCGCTTGCCAGATCGATCACTGCGCGCTGCAGCACGGAGATGGACACGGCTCGGCTGCCATCGAGTCATGAGCAACGGGTGCTCGCCCTGTGGTCGACGACTCGTCGAATCTCCGACGAGCCGCGCGCCGAGAAGCCTGCAGCCGCCACCAGCCCGTGGCTGCAGCTGACCTCGTCGACCTCGGGCACGTGGCGGCCGCAGATCAAGTGCAAGGACGGCAAGCTGCTCCTCGGGTTCAACGGCCAGGAGCTCAACGGCGCCGTCACCCACTCGCACGGCTTCACGCCCGATCCGACGCACGAGATCTTCACGGCCGGCGAGGGCAAGACCGGGAGCCCGTGGCACTCGTACTCCGTCAACGGCGCCGACGACGCGCTGACCTGGACCGCGCGGCTCGAGGCCCGGGTCAGCCGGCCGGCCCGCATCGCGTCGTTCAACCTGCTCGGGTTCGACGCGCCGTTCATCTACAGCCAGATCCGATACACGCTGCGCTGCGACGGCTCGTACTCGGTCGAGGCCGACGCGTCGAACTTCCCGACCGTCACGCTCTACGTCAACCGCCGCGCGTTCGCGTGGCGCGGCCAGCGCGGCATCGCCGCGTTCCTCAAGTCCGGCAGCGCCGGCCGGATGGACGCCGCCGGCGTCGGGCCGACCGCCCCGGGCGCGATCTACGCCTCGTTCAACGGCACCGGCGACACCGCCGACGAGTGATCGGCGACGACCACCGCCCGGTCGCGGAGGCCGTCTCGCCTCTCCGACGTCTGTTCCGACCTTTGCCACCGAGGAGCACCGTGGCGGCCCCTCGACATGCACCGCACGGGGGGCTATCTTGGGCAGATGCGGGCGCGTCCTCGGGCTTCATCGAGTCTCAGCGTCGCTGCGATGGGCTACGCGGTGGCGGTGGCGGCATGCCGCAGCCCGAGCCCCGCGCCCGTCGGCCCGGACGCACCCGCCGAAGCTCCCGACGCGGCGATCCCGGATGCATCGCCCCCGGCGCCGTGCACCTTTGCGGTGGACAACCAGGGGCCGTACTCCGGGCAATGCACCGCGGTCTGGCAGGCGATGGACGCGGGAAGCGTGAGCCATTTTACCCGTCACGCGTTCACGATCTCCGGCATCGCGGGCTCGACGCCATGGAGCGTCAGCGACGCGGGGGTCCTGGACCCGACTCTTGGAGATTACACGCTCGATATCCTGCTCGACTCGCAGGTATGGCATCTCAGAGGGCATCTGGCCCAGGCCAGCGATTCAGGCCTGAGCACGCTGTGGACGGGCGACGGGGGCGTCGCGCTGCACCTGACCGCCGGAAGCGTCGAGACGTTTGCGTACAACCACTTCCGTATGCACGACGTGCACGGGTCCTTCGACATGGATCAGCCAGTCGCGGTTCACGCGCGGTTCTGAGAACCGCGCACTTCCGAGAACCGGCGCGCGCAACGACCCGTCCGATGCGGCCTCCGCGTGCGTCGTCGCACATCTTCACACACGGCGGCGATCGGGCTGCGCACAGCGTCTTCGACACCCCGGCCGCGGGCGTGCCGGATCGATCACTGCGCGCTGCGGCACGGTGGGCCGGCGGGAGTCGCGACGCCATGGCCGCGGCCGCCGGTCACGGCGACGTATACTCGCGCCCGTGAAGATCCACGCAGCAGCCGCGCTCGTGATGATGATGACGGGCGGCGCCGCGGCGGAGGGCGAGCGCACGCCGATGTTCGGCGGCGCGCTGACCTACAGCGACGCGCCCGACCGGCGGGCCGAGCTCCTCGGCGGCGAGCTCGAGCTCGCGTGGTGGTCGGGGCGGCTCGGGCTCGCCGTCGAGGCCGCCGCGCGCCGCGAGATCGAGGCCGAGGCGCGCAACCTCGCCGTCGCCGGCAGCGCGCGCGTGCTGGTCGCGGACTGGTTGTGGCCGTCGCTGCTCGAGCACCGCGACGTCGAGCTCGGCCTCGAGCTCCACGCGATCGCCGAGCGCACGTGGTGGAGCCGCGACGCCAGCTCCGACGCGTTCGGGCTCGGCGTCGCGATCCGCATGCGCGGCGGCTCGGACTGGGAGTTCTCCTCGCTGCTCGCGGAGTCCCGCCTGTTCGTGCGGGTGATGAAGTCGCGCGACGAGGCCGCCGACGTCATCGCGCGGGCGGCGGGACCGGTGACCGAAGCCCCCGAACGGCGCGGGATCACCGTGATCGTCGGGCTCGGCGCCGCGTTCGGTGTGGGCCAGCCGCGCTACCTCCAGCGCTTCCGCCAGAAGCCACTCGACTGGCCGCAGCCGTGAGCTCGCTGCGGGTCAGTCGCCGACTTCGATCTGTGGGGTCAACTGGCACGGTGCGATCAGGCATCCAAAGGTGCAGTTCGTGATCCGGCCCCACCGGGACGTGGTGGACATGTTGGTGCCGAGGACGAGATTGCACGACGCGCCCTGGCCGGCGCAGGCCCCTGACCAGCCGGTGAACCGCACGCACGCGTCGAAGTCCTCGGTGTTGGTCACCTCGACGGTGACGGGCTGCCCGACCTCGTAGCTGAAGCTGCAGCTCGTCGCCAATGGGCACTCGTCGAAGCGGCTCGCCGTGAACACGTCGACTCCGCTGTGGAAGCTGCTGACCGTGAGCATGGCCTGGTCCTCACAGAGACCGAGCCTGACGAGGTTGGGGATGCACGGGTCGGTCGCGACCACCGGGATGAACGGGCTGCAGCCCGCGTGGCCGCATCCGGACGTGAATTCGACGTACAGGTTCTGGGAGTCGTAGAACGCTGCCCCCGCCGACGAGGTGTAGCCACAGTTCGCGGCCCACGCGTTCCGGCCCTGTGCGTTGGGCACGGTGAGCGCGTCCTGGCTGCACTGATTGACGAGCTGCGCCGATGCGATCGACGACGTCCCAACCACCCATAAAACACAAAGAGTCACACAGAGCTTCATGCCGTACACTCCTGCTGGCCTGACACCGATCAGAACCTCTCCGGGACGCTTCCCGTGAGTGTCTCTGATATTATTCAATTACGCATAAACAATATTATTCCACCTGTCAAGCACGTTTTCTTGCTGAACACGGTGCAGTACCCAAATACGGTAATGCGTGTCGACGTATCACCGCGATCTCATGTTCTGGTTACGCGCCACCGCATCATCTCGCGGCATGCGCATGATTCGCGAACCAGCCAGCGCCTGCCGTGCCCCGCGCCACGCGCCTCCGCGCGGGCGGAGCGCGACGCGACCGGGTCGGAGCGCGGCGGTTGCGGCGGCGGTCGCGGCGGCGGCAGCCGCGGTCAGCGCGCTCCGCGCTTGCGCTGCGCGGCGGCCTCGGCGCGCTCGAGCCGGCGGCGCGCGGCCGGCCAGTCGCGGTCGGGCAGGGCGCCGGCCGCCAGCACGCGCGCGAGCAGCAGCGGCTCGCGGGTCAGCGCGCGGTACACCACGCCGACGGTGACGTCGTGCTCGGGGCGATGCGCGACGGTGATCGCGTCGCCGCGTCGCACCGGCCCGGGCTCGATCACGCGCAGGTAGGCGCCCGGGCGCACCGCGCGCGTGAAGCTCCGGATCCAGCCATGCTCGCCGAGCCAGCCGGCGAACGTGCGGCACGGGATCCGCGGGCACGAGACCTCGAGGACCAGCGCGTCGCCGATCCGCCAGCGTTCGCCGATCCGCGCCGCCGTGATATCGAGCTCCGCGGTCGTCAGGTTCTCGCCGAAGCACCCGTTGCCGAGCGGCCGGCCGAGGGTGGCGGCCCACAGATCGAGGTCCTCGCGCGCGTAGGCGTACACGGCCTGATCGTTGCCGCCGTGGTAGCGCCGGTCGCAGATCGCATCACCGACGAGCCCGCTGCCCAGGCCATCGCGCTTGGCGCCCGGTGCCCGGACCTCGACCGGCTCCGACACCGGCCGCTTGTCGATCCCCGTGACGCCGACGCTGGAGTGCTCGGTGGGCTGGGCCCGGCCGACATTGACCGAGAGCACGGTGGCCATGCATGCAGCCTAGTGGCATCGCCGCCGGTGTCGAGGCCGGCGACGACGATGTTGCCGCGGCACGGGTGATGTCCGCCGGAGCGTGTCAGGATAGGCGCGTGGAGGACACCGCCCGCGTTCGCTGCCCGTACTGTCGAGAGTGGGTCGATCTCTACGTCGACCCGGACACCACGGGGATGCTGGTCGAAGACTGCGCGGTGTGCTGCCGGCCCTGGGCGATCACGGTCGAGCGGGATGGCGGCCGGTTGCGCGTGCACGTGTCGCGGGCGCAGTGACCCGCCTGGATCCCGGGCCCGGGCTCAGTCGTCGTCGCCGACGCCCTCGCCGACGCCGAGCAGGCCGACGAGCTCGCTGGTCGAGGCGGCGAGCTTGCGCACGCTGGCGAGGTGGTGGAGCAGCAGATCGCGGTTGTCGCCGACCGACAGGTTCTGCAGCTCGAGCGCGCCGACGCGATCCTCGGGCGTGAACGCCGGCTCGGCGACCCTCTCCATCGACAGCTTGTCCGGGCCGTAGCTCATGTACTCGGCGCGGGTCGCCACGAGGGTGTAGTCGTCGCCGCGGCGCAGCTCGAGGGTGACCTCGCCGGTGACGCTCGGGGCGACCCAGCGGGTCAGCGCGTCCTTGAGCATCCAGGCCTCGGGGTCGTACCACTTGCCCTCGTAGAGCAGGCGGCCGAGCCGCCGGCCCAGGCTGGCGTACAGATCGAGCGTGTTCTCGTTGTGGATCGCCGACAGCAGCCGCTCGTACACCAGGTGGAGCAGCGCCATGCCCGGCGCCTCGTAGATCCCGCGGCTCTTGGCGTCGATCACGCGGTTCTCGATCTGATCGCTCATGCCCAGGCCGTGGCGGCCGCCGATCCGGTTGCATTCGACGAACAGCTCGAACAGCGAGTCGAACCGCCGGCCATCGATCGAGACCGGGCGGCCGTGCTCGAACCCGACGGTGACCTCCTCGGCGGCGATCGCGACGTCCGGCCGCCATGGCGCCACGCCCATGATCGGCTCGACGATCCGCATGCCGGTGTCGAGCCGCTCGAGGTCCTTGGCCTCGTGGGTCGCGCCGAGCAGGTTGGCATCGGTCGAGTACGCCTTCTCCACGCCGGTCTTGTACGGCTTGCCGATCCGCGCGAGGTACTCGGCCATCTCCTTGCGGCCGCCGAACGCCTTGACGAACGCGGCATCGAGCCACGGCTTGTAGATCTTGAGGCCGGGGTCGACCAGGATGCCGTAGCGATAGAACCGCTGGATGTCGTTGCCCTTGTGGGTCGAGCCGTCGCCGAACACGTGGACGTCATCGGCGATCATCGCGTGGACGATCGCGGTCCCGGTGACCGCGCGGCCCAGCGGCGTGGTGTTGAAGTACTTCTTGCCGCCGGTGGCGAGGTGGAACGCGCCGCACTGGATCGCGGCCAGGCCCTCGCGGACCAGCGCGTCGCGACAGTCGACCAGCCGGGCCGACCGCGCGCCGTGCTCGAGCGCGATCGGCGGGATATCGCCGGCCGACGCCTCGTCGGGCTGGGCCAGGTCGGCGGTGTACGCGTAGACCTCCATGCCTTGCTCGGCCATCCACGCCACCGCGCAGCGGGTATCGAGCCCGCCCGAGAATGCGATCGCCAGCCGCGCTCCCTTCGGCGGCAACGAGCGGAAGATGCGACTCATGCCGTCTCGTACCACGGCGCGCGCACCGGCCCCACGCGCCACACCACTTTCAGGGGAGCGCGCAGAGCGCCGCTCCCTGGTAGACGACCGAGCGCGGCGGATGTGAAGGCCGGCGCGGCAAGCTCACGGCCTCTCGACCAGGCCGGCGCTGCGGCCGAGCTGGAGCAGCCGCTGCTTGATCAGCTGGAAGCGCTTGCGCAGCCGCGCGGCCTCGCGCTTGACCTCGGCGGCGGTCGGCTCGGGTCGCTCGAGGAACACGCGGGCCAGGTCGTCCCAGCCGAGGCCGCGGTCGACCCGCAGGACGAGCAGCATGCGATCCTGCGGCGGTAGCCGATCGCGAAGCTGCGCGATCGCCTGGCGATTGGCGGTCTTGAGGCCCGGCAGCGTGGTCGTGCGCACGCGTTCGGCGACCTGCGCCACCTCGGGCGACACCGACAGCGGGACGAGCCGGCGCGCGCGGCGGGCTTCGGCTCGCTGGTGATCGATCGCGACGCGGCGAGCGATCGTGTATGCCCAGGTGCGGATCGAGCAGCGCCAGCTGAAGCTGGAGAACGTCGCCCACAGCCGCTCGCAAAACGCGGAGAACACGTCGCCGGCATCATCGGTATTGCGCAGGACGCCGACCAGCCAGCCGAGGATCTCGCCGCCGTAGGCTTCGAGGACCACGGTGATCGCGCCGCTGGCGTCTCCCGCCTGCCAGGCGTGTCGCACCGCCGCGTCGACGCCGCGGGTCGGCTGGCCAGTCAGCTTCGCCGGCACCGAGCGCCACCTCGACACGGGTTGGGGTGCACGCAGCGATGATACAATGATGCGCTCGCGCATGATATCCGAGGACGACACGGGGAGTGCGCGCCCGCCGGCGGCGAGCGCGCGTGGCGACGACGAGGTCGCCGTCGACTCCGGCTACGAGACCGCCGACGACCTCGGTGGTGACCTCGGTGGCGAGCTCGGTAGCATGGAATCGTTTCTGCGCGCCGCCGCGAGCGCGCCGCGCGACGCCCGGCCGACCGCGGTGGGCCGAACCCTGGATCGTTACGAGGTGATCGCCGAGATCGGCCGCGGCGGGATGGGCATCGTCTACGAGGCGCGCGACCTCAAGCTCGATCGCATCGTCGCGCTCAAGTGCTTGCCGGGCGAGCTGGTCGGCGACGAGCAGCGGCAGCGCCGGTTCCTCCGCGAGGCGCTGGTGACCGCCGGGCTCGAGCACCCGGGGATCGTGCCGGTGTACGACGCCGGCGAGCACGCGGGCGAGCTGTACTACGCGATGAAGAAGGTGTCCGGGCTGCCATTTCTGTCGTTGATCGCGCGCGCGCACGGGCTGTCCGAGCGGCTCGCGCTGTTGCCCCACGTGCTCGCGGTGTCCGAGGCCGTGGCCTACGCACACCGCCACGCGATCGTGCATCGCGATCTCAAGCCCGGCAACATCCTCGTCGGAGAGCTCGGCGAGACCGTCGTGGTCGACTGGGGCCTGGCCAAGCGCCTGAGCGGGCGCGGCGAGCCGGCGCCGGGCGCGCCGCGGACGTCGCAGAGCACGCCGAGCTCGCCGAGCCGGCCGGCCGATCCTGCGTCCGAGCCGCGGACCCGCGCGGGCGACGTGCTCGGCACGCCCGGCTACATGGCGCCGGAGCAGGCCAGCGGCCGGCCGATCGATACCCGCGCCGATGTCTACGCGCTCGGCGCGATCCTCGGCCACGTGCTCACCGGCGAACCGCCCGGTACGCCGCCGCCGGCGCCGGTGCTCGCCGAGCTCGCCGACCGCGCCCCGGATCTGCTGACCCTGGTCACCAAGGCGATGGCGGCCGATCCGCAGCAGCGCTACGCGACGGCCGAGGAGCTCGCCGACGAGCTGCGGCGGTTCCTCGCCGGCAAGCTGGTCGGTGCCCACCAGTACTCGCCGGGCGCGCTGATCCGGCGCTGGCTCGGCCGGCATCGCGCGATGGTCTCGGTCGTGGCGTCGCTGATCGTCGTGCTCGCCGCCGTCGTCGTGCTCGGCGTCCGCCGGATCGTCGACGAGCGCGACGGCGCCAACGCGGCGCGCACCGCGGCCGATGCGGCGCGCGGGCAGGCCGAGACCCGCCACCGCGAGCTGCTCCTGATCGAGGCGCGCGATGACCTCGACCGCGATCCGACCGCCTCGCTCGCGTGGCTCAAGCGCTATCCCCACGATGCCGGCTCGCTGCCGGCCGAGCGCGCGATCGCGGCCGACGCTTGGGCGCGCGGGATCGCGAGCCACGTGATCCGCAACCCGGATCCGTTCACCTGGGTCGCGGCGTTCCCCGACGGCCGCCGGGTGGCGGCGACCACGAGCCGCGGCGACCTGGTGATCGTCGACGGCGAGACCGGCGGCCGCCGCGTGCTCCACGCCGAGGACGGCACCCGCGTGACCGTCCAGATCGCGCCCGACGGCCGGAGCGCGGTCACCACCGACGCGCGCGGGACGGTCCGGCTGTGGGACGTCGCCGCCGGCACGAGTCGCAAGCTCGAGGGCACGTGCCTCGCCATGTCGACCGCGTTCTCGCCCGACGGCGCGTTCGTGCTGGCCTGGAACGTCCAGGGCGGCGCCTGTCTGTGGGACGCGGCCAGCGGGACCCGGCGCGCGCTGCCGGCCGACACCCTCGCGGCGGTGTTCCTGCCGGATCGCCCGGCGCTCGCGCTCGGTCGCGAGCGGCAGCTCGACGTGCTCGACCTCGCGACCGGGCAGCGCACCCGGCAGCTCGCGCTCGCCGACCGGCCCGTCCAGCTCGCCGCCTCCGCGGATGGCCGCTGGCTCGCGGTCACCGCGCTCGATCACGTGATCGTGCTGGATCGGCGCCGGGGCACGCAGATGACGCTGCGCGGTCCCGAAGGCGCCGGCGGCGTGCGGCTGTCCGGCGATGGCCGGTGGGCGGCGATGTGCGGCCGGATGAGCGGGACGATCTGGGCGTTCGATCTGGAGCGCGGTGGCCCGCCGCGCGCGCTGGCAGGTCAGGGGTGTTTTCGCCGCGGCATGGTGTTCGCCCCGGACGGCACGCTGATCACCATGACCGGCGGTGCCGCCGTGACCGCGCTCGACCTGGTCTCGGGGACCCAGCGCACCCTGGCGGCGCGCCAGGGCGCGATCATCGACCTCGACGTGTCCGCGAACGGCAAGCTGCTCGCCTCCGCCACCAGCGACGGCGTGCTCCGCGTCTATCGCCTGGGCGAAGGCGAGGTCCGCGGGTTTGCCGGCATGACCTCGCCGGCGCCGATCACGGCGAGCCGCGCGCTGCTGCTGCGCAACGCGGCCGACGGCAAGCTCGCGATCGGCGAGCTCGACGGCACGATCACGCCGCCGATCTCCGGGGCCAGGCCGCTGTTCTGGATGCAGAACGGCACCGTCACCGGCGACGGCCAGCGGTTCGGGTTCCCCGAGGCCGATCGCAGCTTCGTGATCTACGATCGAGCCACCGCCCACCGCACCAGGTTGACGCCGTACGCGGCAGAGCAGACCTTCGACGTCAGCGATGCGCTGTCGCCGGACGGCAGCCAGCTCGCGCTGGCCGGCAGCGATTGCACGATCCGGATCGTCGACGTCCGGACCGGGACCACCCGGACGCTGGGCAAGCACCGGGACGCGGTGGTGGCGATCGGGTTCTCGTGGAACGGCCGGCTGCTCGCCTCGGCGGGGCGCGACGGCGTGCTCCAGCTGTGGGACGTCGCCACCGGCGCGGCGCTGCGAACGTTCACCGGTCACAGCAACTTCGTGTTCGACGCCGTGTTCTCGCGCGACGACAAGCACCTCCTGACGGCGAGCACGGACGGCACCGCGCGGGTCTGGGACATCGCCTCGGGCCACGCGACCGTCCTCGACGGCCATCAGGCCGCGATGCTGTCCGCCGACTTCGCGCCCGATGGCTCCGCGGTCGTGACCGCCGGCAGCGATGGCGCCGTGACCCGGTGGGACCTCGCCACGGCGCGGCCGACCGTCCTGCGCCGCGAGCCCGCCGACCTGACCTTCGTGCGGTTCTCGATCGACGGCACGCTGGTCTCGACCGGCGGGACGCGGTGGGTCCGGATCTGGGACCCGGCGGTGCCCCGGATCCCCGACGATCCGGCGCGGTTCGCGGCCTGGCTCGCGCAGGCGACGACCGCGGAGGTCGACGCGCAAGGTCAGCTGGCGTCGCGGTGACGGGGCCGACCCAGGCCGAGCCGGCCGGGCGATCACGCGGCGCGCGTGTAGTGCAGGCCGACGACGCCGGTCGGGTAGGGCGTCGCCTTGGCGAGCGCGAACCGGCGATCGAGCCCGGTCGCCGGGAACACGCGCTTGCCGCGGCCGAGCGCCAGCGGATAGACGTGGAGGTAGAGCTCGTCGACGAGATCGTTCTCGAGCAGCGCGTGGACGAGCTGGCTGCTGCCATCGGTCACGATGGTCTTGCCCGCGCCCGCCTTGAGCGCGCGCACCGCGCCGACGACGTCGTCGCGGATGATCGTCGTGTTGCGCCAGATCGGCTGGTCGAGCGTCCTCGACACGACGTACTTGGCCGGCGCGTTCATCATGTCGCCGAACACGTCGCCGGTCGGCATCGGCTCGAACGCCTGGGCGTGGGTGACGTAGGTGCGACGCCCGAGCAGGAACGCATCGACGTCCTGCATCAGCGCGCCGAAGGTCGCGCCGATGTCGTCGTGCCAGTACGGCCGGGTCCAGCCGCCGTGGGCGAAGTCGCCGTCGCGGTCCTCGTCGGCGCCGCCGGGTGCCTGCATGATTCCGTCGAGGGTGACGAACTCGTGAACGATCAGCTTCCGCATCGCAGTCTCCTTGTCTTGTGCCTTTGACCGGGCGACGAACGAGCGCCGCCGAGATCGACACGCGGCTGCCGATTTTGGCTGACCAGTATTCAGGCCCGCCGGGTCGACTCCGCGTGGCGCCTGCAGCGCGCGTACCGGCGAGCATCGTGCGGCAGTGATGCTCCGGCCTGACCCCGACTCGACGACCGGGCGGTCACCCGAAGCGCTTCTGCATCCAGCCGGTGATCGTCGCGATCAGGTCGGCCTGGGTATCGCGCTCGGTGAACGTGTGATTGGCTCGGGGGAAGTAGGCGTGATCGATCCGGCCGCGCAGGTCGGGGAACAGCTCGAACAGCTGGTCGGGGTGGTTGTAGCGCGCACCGTGGATGCCCGAGTAGATCGCGAACACGCGGACGCCGCGGTCGGCGAGCGTGGCGAGCTGGCGATGGAAGGTCTCGACCGGCGGGGGTTCGCGGCCCTCGCTCGGGGCGTCGTCACCGGCGTTGTCGCCGCGCTCCGCGATCGCGCCCCGGATCCGGCGCACCGCGCTCCCGAGCCCCCGGCGCAGCGCGCCGCGCGGGCCGCCGTGCTCGGCGAGCCGCGCGCGCAGGTGGCGGAGCCGGCTGCGGCGGGTCGCGTACACGGCCGGATCGATCAGCACGATGCCGGCGACGCGATCGTCGGCGAGCGCGGTCGCGATCGAGTTGTCGGCGCCGGCGCAGACGCCGAACAGCACGAAGCGCTCGGCCCCGAGCGCGGTGGTCAGGTCGGTCATCGCGGCCCGGGTGTCGGCGACCGCGCTGTCGCGGAAGCTCGCCGCGTCCGAGGTGGTGATGCTGTCGCCGATCCCGCCGAGGTCGAGGCGGAGGCTGGCAACACCTGCCGCCGCCATGCGCCGGGCGAGGAGGACATGGAGCCGGTGCGGCCCGACGCGGTGGAGCACCCCGGCGTTGAGCAGGACCAGCGCGAGCGCGGGAGCGGGTGCCGCCGGCGCGGCCGCCGGGTGACTCAGAATCCCGACGAGCTGGCCCTCGGGGCCGAGCCGCAGCGCCTGGTCGCCCGCGGTCGGCCCCGCCAGATGTTCGTCTCGCTGGCGGGTTGCTGACATGTGCCACGCAACTGTAAACTGGTTCTCATTGCCGGAGGTGGCCATCGACTACTTCGGCGCGACGGGGCAGCTGCTCGGCGCGTTGCATTTCCCACAGCGCCTACGACGTCGTACGACGGCGGTGCTCCTGTGCAACCCGTTCGGTGAAGAAGCGTCGCGCGCCCACCGCACGTTTCGCGTGCTGGCAACGCAGCTCGCACGCGCCGGGTACGCCGGGCTGCGGTTCGATTACTCGAGCACCGGCGACTCGCAGGGCGATGGCGAGGCCGCGACGGTCGACGCCTGGGTCGGCGACATCGCGGTCGCGGCCGCGCGGCTGCGCGACGCGACGGGCGCCGCGCGGATCGCGATCGTCGGCCTGCGGTTCGGGGCCACGCTGGCGGCGCTGGCGAGCGCGCGCGGTGAGCTGCGGCCGCGGCATCTGTTGCTGTGGGATCCCGTGGTCGAAGGTAGGGCGTACCTGGACGCGCTGGTCGAGCAACACCGCGCCTACATGCGGTCCGAGATCGGTGATCGCTGGCAGGACCGCCTGCGGATCACCGGCGGCATCCCGGCCGAGGCGCTCGGTGCGCCGGTGGGCGCCGTGCTCGGCGGCCAGATCGCCGCGATCGATCTCGCCGCGATCGACGCGCGCGCGGAGCACCTGACGATGATCACCACGCGCATGACGCCCGAGCTCGAGCGCTGGCGGCCGCGGCTGCCGGCCGCGACGCGCTGGATCGAGATCGCCGAGAGCCCGGCGTGGAACACCGACGCCGCGCTCAACGCGATGACCGTGCCGATGGACATCGTCCAGGCGCTGGTCGCCCGCATCGAGGAGACCTGCCCATGATCCTGGCCGATTCCACCGACGGCGATCTGTTCGACGTGGTCACGGCGCCCGGCGCCCTGGACGCGGGCGAGCGTGCCGTGATGGTCGAGCTCGCGGCCGCCGACGCCGCGGCCGTCACCGCGCTGGCGGAGCAGACCGGGGCCGAGCGCGATGCGATCTGGCGCGCCGCCTGGGCCTTCGTGCTGGCGCGGCTGATCGGGGTTCCCCGCGTGCGGATCGGCCGCTGGATCGCCAATGGCACGCCGGGCAGGGTGACCGCGACGCTGCGCGTGGTCGCGATCGACGTGCCCGCCGCCGGCGAGCTCGCGCCCTGGCTGGTTGCGGTCGCCGCGGCGCCGGTCCGCGATTCGAACGGCGTTGCGCGCGCGAGCGCGGCCGATCCGGCGCCGCACAGCGCATGGGCCGACGCGGATCGCGGTCCCGAGGACGGCGGACCGGCGCTGGTGTGGCATGTCCGCGGCGCGAGCGCGACGGCTCGGTTCGACGGCGCCCGGATCGACGCGGCGACCGTCGAGCGGCTCGGCGAGCTGCTGCGCACGGTGATGGCGGCGCTCCTGGCGCCCGGGGCGCGGCTCGAGACGATCTCGCCGCTGTCGCCGGCCGAGCGCGCGCGCGTCGTGGAGCAATGGAACCAGACGACGACCGAGTACCGCGCCGAGGCCACGGTGCATGGCCTGTTCCGCGAGCAGGCGGCCGCGCAGCCCGAGCGCGTCGCGCTGATCTGGGACGGCGGGCAGCTCAGCTATCGCGAGCTCGATCGCTGGAGCGACGCCCTGGCCGAGCGCCTGATCGCCGCCGGGGTCGCGACCGACGAGCCGGTCGCGCTGTGCCTCGAGCGCTCGCCGGAGGCGGTGGTCGCGGCGCTCGCGATCCTCAAGGCCGGTGGCGCGTACTTGCCGCTCGACCCCGATCACCCGGCCGAGCGGCTCGGGTTCGCGGTCAGCGACGCGGGGGCGCGGGTGCTGGTCACGCGGCGCGCGCGGCGCGATGCGCTGGCGGCCCTGACCGCGCGCACGGTGTTCGTCGACGACGACGCGGCCAGCGACGCGGCGGGTGAGGCGGTCGCGGCGGCGCCGCGCGTCGAGCGCGCCACGCCACGCACCCGCGCCTACGTCATGTACACCTCGGGCTCGACGGGCCAGCCCAAGGGTGTGCAGATCGAGCACCGCTCGATCGTCCGGCTGGTCGGGCGCGTGACGTACGTCCAGCTCGACCCCGACACCCGCTTCCTCCACGCCGCGCCGCTCGGGTTCGACGCCTCGACGCTCGAGCTGTGGGGGCCGCTCCTGCACGGCGGCGCCTGCGTGGTCCACCGCGACCCGATCCCGACCGGCCGTGGGCTGGCGCGCGCGATCGCGGCGCACGGCGTGACCTCGGCCTGGCTCACCGCGGCGCTGTTCAACTCGATCGTCGACGACGATCCGCGCCTGCTCGCGGGCCTTGGCCAGCTGCTCACCGGCGGCGAGGTGCTGTCGCCGAGCCACGTGCGGCGCGCGCTCGCGGCGCTGCCCGCGACCGAGCTGATCAACGGCTACGGCCCGACCGAGTGCACGACGTTCACGGCGACCTACGCGATCCCGCGCGACCTCCCCGCCGAGACCGCGATCCCGATCGGCCGCCCGATCGCCGATACCCAGGTCTACGTGCTCAACCGCGCCCGCGCGCCGGTCCCGGTCGGCATCGTCGGGGAGCTCTACGTCGGCGGCCTCGGCGTGGCGCGCGGCTACCTCGCGCGCCCCGAGCTCGACGCCGAGCGCTTCGTGCCCGATCACCTGGGCGGCACGCAGGCGCCGCAGCGGCTGTATCGCACCGGCGATCGGGTGCGCTGGCGGCCCGACGGCACGCTCGACTTCCTCGGCCGCGCCGATGGCCAGGTCAAGCTGCGCGGGTTCCGCATCGAGCTCGGCGAGATCGAGGCCAGGCTCGGCGCGCTGCCCGGCGTCGCGGCGTGCGCGGTGATGCTCCGCGACGACGGCCCGGGCGGCAAGCGGCTGGTCGCGTACGTCGTGCCGGCCGAGGCCGCCAGCCCCGCCGAGGGCCACGCCGAGGTCGATATCACCGGTGCGCCGGTGCTGCGGGCGGCGCTGGCCCGCACGCTGCCGGACTTCATGGTGCCCGCCGCGTTCGTCACGCTGGCGGCGCTGCCGGTCACGGCCAACGGCAAGCTCGATCGCGCCCGGCTCCCGGCGCCGACGAGCGCGCGACCCGAGCTCGCGCAGCCGTATCGCGCGCCGTCGGGCGAGCACGAGGGGACGATCTGCCGCGTGTTCGGCGAGCTGCTCGGCCTCGATCGGGTCGGCGTGCTCGACGGGTTCTTCGAGCTCGGCGGCAACTCGCTCTTGTCGCTCCGGCTGCTCGCGCGGCTGCGCGAGGCCGGGCTGCCCGAGCTGTCGCCGGCGACGTTGTTCGCCGCGCCCACGCCGGCCGCGCTGGCCCGCGCGGTCGCGGGCGATCCGGGCACCGCGCCGGGTCCGCGCGCCCGCAGGCGCGAGCCGGGCGCGCCGCGCGACGGCCGCGAGCCGATCGCGATCATCGGCATGGCGGGGCGGTTCCCCGGCGCCGGCGATGTCGAGGCGTTCTGGGCCAACCTGTGCGCCGGCAAGGAGTCGATCCGGCGGTTCGCGCCGGCCGAGCTCGATCCGAGCATCCCGCCGGCGCAGCGCGACGATCCGGCGTACGTGCCGGCGCGCGGCGTGCTCGATGGCGTCGAGCTGTTCGACGCCGGGTTCTTCGGGATCACCCCGCTCGAGGCCCAGCTGCTCGATCCCCAGCACCGCCACTTCCTCGAGGTCGCGTGGCACGCGCTCGAGCACGCGGGCCACGTGCCCGAGACCGCGCCGGGGCCGATCGGGATCTTCGGCGGCATGTACAACGCCACGTACTTCCAGCGCCACCTCGCGCCCCGGCCCGACGTGTCGAGCCGGCTCGGCGAGCTCGCGGTGATGCTCGGCAACGAGAAGGACTACGTCACCAGCCGCGTCGCGCATCGCCTCGGGCTGACCGGGCCGGCGGTCAGCGTGCACACCGCGTGCTCGACCTCGCTGGTCGCGACCGCGCTGGCGATGGACAGCCTGCGCAGCGGCGGCTGCGATATTGCGCTCGCCGGCGGCGTGGCGATCACCTGCCCGCCGAACAGCGGCTACTTCTTCCAGGAAGGCTCGATGGCGTCGCCGGACGGCCACACCCGGACGTTCGACGCCCAGGCCGGCGGCACGGTGTTCTCCGACGGCGTCGCGATCGTCGTGCTGCGCCGGCTGTCGGACGCGATCGCCGACGGCGATCCGATCTACGCCGTGCTGCTCGGCGCGGCGGTCAACAACGACGGCAGCGACCGCGCGAGCTTCACGGCGCCCAGCCCCGAGGGCCAGGCCCAGGTGATCGCCGCCGCCCACGACGCGGCCGGCATCGACGCGCGCACGCTGTCGTACGTCGAGGCCCACGGCACCGCGACGCCGCTCGGCGATCCGATCGAGATCGAGGGCCTGACCCGCGCGTTTGGCCGCCACACCCAGGAGCGCGGGTTCTGCGCGATCGGCTCGCTCAAGAGCAACGTCGGCCACATGGTGATCGCGGCCGGCGCGGCGAGCCTGATCAAGACCGCGCTCGCGCTCCACCGGCGCACGCTGCCGCCCTCGATCCACTTCACCGCGCCGACGCCCAAGATCGACTTCGCGCGCACCCCGTTCCGGGTCCAGACCCAGCTGACGCCCTGGCCGGCGAGCGCCGGGCCGCGCCGCGCCGCGGTCAGCTCGTTCGGGTTCGGCGGCACCAACGCGCACGTCGTGCTCGAGGAGGCGCCGGCGCCGGTCCGCTCGACGGCATCGCCGCGCGCCGCCGAGCTCGTCGTGGTCTCGGCGCGCACCGCGCCGGCGCTCGCCGAGGCCTCGGCCAACCTCGCACGGTTCTTCGCCGCCGCGCCCGCCGACGATCCGACGGTCGATCCGACGGTCGCTCCGACGCTCCTGGCCGACGCCGCGCACACCCTGCAGGTCGGCCGCCGCGGCTTCGCGCACCGCCGCTACGTCGTCGCGACCACCGCGGCCGAGGCGGCGCGCCTGCTCGCCACGCCGGAGCCGAGCAAGGCCGGCGGCCGCGAGGTCGGTGCCGAGTTGCCGGCCGTGGGCTTTCTGTGTCCGGGGCAGGGCTCGCAGTACGCCCGGATGGGCGGCGGCCTCTACCACAGCGAGCCGGCGTTTCGCGCCGCGTACGACGAGTGCTGCGCGATCCTCGAGGCGTTGCCGGCGACGCCGTGGGCCGGCGATCCGCGCGCGGTGCTGTTCTCCGAGGATCCGCAGGCGCTGGTCCCGACCAGCGTCACGCAACCGGCGATCTTCACGCTCGAGTACGCGCTCGCGCGGCTGTGGATCAGCTGGGGCGTGACGCCGGGCGTGCTGATCGGCCACAGCGTCGGCGAGTGGGTGTGCGCCGCGCTCGCCGGCGTGATGTCGCTCGGCGACGCGCTCGGCCTCGTCGTCGAGCGCGGCCGGCGCATGCAGGCGCTGCCCGCCGGCAGCATGCTGTCGGTCCGGCTATCCG
>DASWRS010000379.1:0-28910 GCA_036403075.1 Kofleriaceae bacterium | reverse complement strand
GTCGTGCGACGACGACCTCGGCGGCGTCTACAGCGACGGCGCGCGCCGCTGGATGGTGCTCGATCACCACGCCAAGCTCGAGATCTATCCGCTGTTCCCCGACGGCAGCGGCGACGGAAGATCCGACCGCACCGGCGACCGAGGCGCCGGCGGCAGCGGCGACGGCTCCGCCGATCTGGTGGCGGGGCCGCGCATGATCGAGCTGGCACGCGGTGCCGGAACCGACGCCGGAAGCGGTGCCCGAAGCCCTGAGCGAAGTGGCGCCGGAAGCGGTGCCGGAAGCGGTGACGCAAGCGGTGACGCAAGCGGTGCCGGAAGCGGTGCCGCAAGCGGTGCCCGAAGCGGTGCCCGAAGCGGTGACGCAAGCGGTGCCAGAAGCGGTGCCCGAAGCGGTGACGCAAGCGGTGAGCGAAGCGGTGAGCGAAGCGGTGCCCGAAGCGGTGCCCGAAGCGGTGCCCGGAGGGGTGCCGGAAGCGCTGACGCAAGCGGTGCCCGAAGCGCTGACGCAAGCGGTGAGCGAAGCGCTGACGCAAGCGGTGAGCGAAGCGAGATCGAGGGCACGCTGCGCCGCTGGTACATGCGGCGGGCCGAGCGCTGCGACGCACGGGTGCCTGTCCACGTCACCCGCTGCGCCGGCGACGCGCTCGAGCTGGTGCTCGCCGATCCGGCGCCGCCGCTCGGGTTCGCGCCGTGCGCATGGCCCGGTCCAGGGCCATCGCGCATCGAGCGCTGGCGCCGCGAGTAGGGGGGGCGATCGCGGTACGTCAACGCGGCTCGCCGGGGGCGACCGCGAGCAGATGGGGTCGGGGGCCGCGACCGTGACCTGGATTGGCAGGCCTTGCTCCGCACATACCTCGCGTGGCCCGCGCAGGCGCCGGCGGTGATTCGGCGGGCGCGGTCCCGACACCCATCCGCGCAGCAGCCCCCGGCGAGTCGCGTGCAGGCGTTCTCCTGCGCGCCACGCGCCACGCCTGGGCGCCACGCCTGGGCGCCACGCCAGGGCTACGCCATGCACAGCCCTGGGCGCGCTACTTCACGAGCCGGGCGAGTGCATCCTTGAACTTCTTGTACTCGCCGTCCGTGTCCCCGGCCTCGAAGCCTTCGCGCACCAGCCGCACGACGCCCTGGCCATCGGCGACGAACGTCGACGGCATGTGGTCCGAGCCGTAGCTTCCGGCCACGCTGGACTTGTCCGACGGCAGGTAGGCCCGGACCATGTTCTTGAGCTTGAGCTTGTCGTGGAACTTCTTGCCGACGTCGATCTCGTCGTCGATGTCGACCGCGACGAACACGACCTTGCCCTTGAGCTCGCCGGCGAGCCGGTCCCAGGTCGGCAGCTCCTTCGCGCACGGCTTGCACCAGTCGGCGCCGACGGTGAGCACGACCCACTTACCCTTGAACGACCGCAGCTTGATCGGCTTCCCGGCGGCGTCGGTCGCGACGTCGAGCTCGGCGAGCCGATCGCCGACCTTGAGCACGTCGGCCCGGGCGGTGGCGGTGGTGGCGGCGGCGATGGCGGCCAGGAAGCAACCGGCGATCAGGGCTCGCATGGCGGTGGGACGCGCCCGGTGGGTCATCGATTCACCGCGAGCTCTTCGTCGATCCACATCGCCAGGTACTTGGCGAACGGCGGGCCCTCGTACTTGCGGTCGTTGAAGAAGATGGTGGGCGTGGAGTCCACACCGGCGTTCTCGCCCTGCTTGAGGTCGCTGGTGACCTGCGCGGACGCCTCCTCGTACGCCTTCTCGAACCGGGCGGGATCGAGCCCGATCGCCTTGGCGTAGCCGAGCACGTCCTCGCGGCCGTGCGCGGCGTGAGGCGCGAACAGCTTGTCGTGCATCTCGGGGAACTTGCCGAGCGAGTTGGCGGCCACCGCCGCCTGCGCCGCGTTGCGCGCCTGCGGGTGGACCGACTCGAGCGGGAACATCATGAAGGACACGCTGATCTGGCTGCCGCGCTCGGACAACAGGCCCTCCATCTCGGACTTGAACACCTGGCAGTGCGGGCACTCGTAGTCGAAGAACTCGACGATCTTGATCCGCGCGTCGTCGGCGCCGGCGTGCGGTGCCTTGCTGGTGTCGAACTTCACCGGCTGCGCAGTCTTCTCGTACTTCTTGCTATACTCGTCGCGCACGAACTGCTCGCGGCCCTCGTCCTCGATCATCGCGAGCACGTAGCGCACCGCGAACGGCGCGCGCTTGCAGGCCGTGTCCGACGTGAACGAGGTCCGCAGGCTATGGGCCTTGCCGCACGGGCTCTTGAGCGAGCCGACCAGCTTGTAGAACAGCTTGGTCTTGTCGCCGTCGAGCTTGCCGAGATCGATCCCGGCGAGCGGCGTGGTGTCGGCCGGCCCCTCGGCCGCCGCGGCACCGGCGCCGGCGCTGCCTCCGGCGTTGGCGTTGTCCAGCGCGGCGACCGCGCCGGTGTCGCTCGATTTCGCCTTCTTCTCGCAGGCGCCGCCCATCAGCAGCGGGGCACACAGCAACGCGAGGACGAAATGTCCCGAAAATCGTACGTTTGACACTCGCAGGTTGTAGTGCACCGCCTGCATCGTTTCAAGCCGCGCTGCCGCGAGGTCGGTGTTGACGTCCTGCGTCACGGGCGGTATGTAATGCACTGAATGACGGCTCATTCAGCGCCCGACCGACCCGACCGCGGCGATCGCGGTGACCGCGGCGGCGACAAGCGCGAGCGCATCCTCCTGGCCGCCGAGCGGATCTTCGCGCGCCACGGCTTCTTCGCCGCGCGGGTCTCGGAGATCGCGAAGGAGGCCGGCGTCGCCGACGGCACGATCTATCTCTACTTCAAGAGCAAGGACGACCTGCTGATCTCGCTGTTCGAGAACCGCATGGTCAAGGTCAACGACCGGCTGCGCCGCGCGATCGCCGACCGGCCGCCCAGCGACCAGCTGCGCGCGTTCATCCACACCTACCTGCAGCTGGTGTCGGCGGAGCCGACGGTCGCCGAGGTCCTGACGATCGAGCTCCGCCAGTCCAGCAAGTTCATGAAGGAGTACGACAACCCGCAGTTCGCCGACTTCCTGCGGATGCTCGGCGGCATCATCGCCGACGGCCAGGCGCGCGGCGAGCTCGACGCCGCGATCCCGAGCCACATCGCGGCGCGCATGATCTTCGGCATCCTCGACGAGCTCGCGCTCGCGTGGGTGCTGGCCAGGCAGCCGGCGATCTCCGGCCCGGCGCCTGGCACCCGACCGAAGAAGTTCGATATCGTCCGCGCGGCCGACTGGGTCGTCGCGCTGGTCACCAGCGGCCTCGATCAGGGTTCCCGAGCCCAGGCCGCAAAGCCACCCAAGAAGGAGTCGTCCCCGTGAAGATTCTGGTTCCCGTCAAGCGGGTCCCCGACCCGACCCAGAAGGCCAAGATCAAGGATGGTCACATCGACCTGACCGGCGCGTCCTGGATCGTCAACACGTTCGACGAGTACGCGATCGAGACCGCGCTCCGGCTGGTCGAGAACGGCGCGGACAACACGCGGCTCCCCGGCGCCGAGATCGTGGTCGTGTCACTCGGTCCCAGCGACGCGGCCAAGGAGATCCGCACCTGCCTCGCGATGGGCGCCGACCGGGCGATCCACGTCGTGTGCAACGACGCCGAGATCGACGCGCTGACCGTGGTCAAGGTGCTGTCGGCGATCGTCACCGCCGAGAAGCCCGACGTGGTGATCATGGGCAAGCAGGCGGTCGACGGCGACGCCAACCAGGTCGGCCAGATGCTCGCGGCCAAGCTCGGCTGGCCCCAGGCGACGTTCGCCGCGTCGATCGAGCTGTCGGCCGACAAGGCGTCGTTCACCGTCGGCCGCGAGGTCGATGGCGGCGTCGAGTACAAGAAGGTCCCGCTGCACAGCGTGATCACCGTCGATCTCCGCATCGTCGCGCCGCGCGCGGTCAAGAACGGCGTGACGCCCGAGTCGCATAACTACTCGGGCGAGGGTGCACGGCTGCCGTCGCTCAAGGGCATCATGGCCGCGAAGAAGAAGCCGATGGCCCAGGCCAAGCTCGCGGATTACGGCGCCGCGCCCGGCCCGGTGATCAGCGAGCAGTCGGTCACGCTGCCGCCGCCGCGCGCGGCCGGCCAGATCGTCGCCGACATCCCCACCCTCGTGAAGAAGCTCGCCGACGAGGCGAAGGTCCTCTAGGAGCCGCCATGGGTAACGTCCTCGCATTCTGTGAGTTCACCGGCAGCCAGCTCCGATCGAGCGCGCTGTCGAACCTGTCGTTCGCCCGGCTCGCCGCGCCCGCCCACGGCGGCGAGGTGATCGCGCTGCTGATCGGCCCCGGCGCCGCCGCCGCCGGCCCCGAGGCCGCGAAGTACGCCCCGAAGGTCGTCGTGGTCGATGATCCGGGGCTGGCGCACTACCTGGCCGAGACCTACGCGCCGGTCGTGGCCGAGGTCGCCCGGGCGCAGGGCGCCACGCTGATCTCGGCGACCGCGTCCGCCGTCGGCAAGGACCTCGCGCCGCGGGTCGCGGGCCTGCTCGACGCCGGCATGGCCTCCGACGTCGCCAAGGTCACCGGCAAGGACACGTTCGTCCGCCCGATCCTCGCCGGCAACGCGTACTCGACCGTGCAGATCACCACGCCGATCATCGTCGCGACCCCGCGGCAGTCCGAGTTCGAGGCCGCGACCGAGCTGCCGGCCGCCGGGACGGTCACCACCGCGGCCGCGGGGAGCATCGACGCGCTCGGCGCCGAGTTCGTCCGGCTCGACGCGCAGAAGAGCGACCGGCCCGATCTGTCGGACGCCAAGGTCGTGGTCTCGGGCGGCCGCGGCATGAAGAACGGCGAGAACTTCAAGGTCCTCGAGCAGCTCGCCGACCTGCTCGGCGCGGCGATGGGCGCGTCGCGCGCCGCGACCGACGCCGGCATGGTCCCGGCGGACTGGCAGGTCGGCCAGACCGGCAAGATCGTCGCCCCGAACCTGTACTTCGCCGTCGCGATCTCCGGCGCGATCCAGCACCTCGCCGGCATGAAGGGCTCCAAGACGATCGTCGCGATCAACAAGAACAAGGACGAGCCGATCTTCCAGGTCGCCGACTACGGCGTGGTGGCCGAGTGGGAAAAGGCCATTCCCGAGCTGATCAGCGAGGTCAAGAAGCTCAAGGCGAGCCGCTAGCCCGGGCCTCGTCGCTCGGCGTCGGGCCGGCGGTCGTCGGGGCTCGTCGGGGCTCGTCGGGCCATCCTCGGGTGCCGCCTGGCCCACGGCCGCGGGAGCGACGGGAGCCGCGCTGCGGCGCCCTGCCGCGCCACCGCCCTGCCCCGGCGGGGAGGTGCGGCATCGACGGCTTGCCTCGTCGCGAACCATGCTAATAGTAGACGGAAAGGCAGGCTCACGATGGCATTCGCACAAACCGCTGCACGTCGTCCTATCGTAGGCGCTGTCGCGACCCTCGGAGTCAGCGACCGCATGGCGTTCTTGCGCAAGACCTATGCGCTGCTCGGGGGCGCGCTGATCGCGTTCGCCGCGCTGACCGGCGGGTTGCTGGTCTACGCCAGCGACCTCAGCTGGAGCTTCTCGCGCTGGGCGTTCTTCAGCGGCCCGCTCGGCTGGATCGTGGTCTTCGGGCTGGTCATCGGCGGGACGATGTGGGCGCAGCGACTGGCGATGTCGGAGACCTCGCGGGGCGTGCAGTACCTCGGCCTGAGCCTCGCGGTCGTCGTCCAGGTGATGCTGATGCAGCCGATCCTGTGGCTGCTGCTCATGATGTTCGGCGATCACGTGGTGGTGTCGAGCTACGCCATGCAGACGGCGTCGCACCACTACACGATGCACATGAACGCGCACACCACCGCGCTGATCCTGCAGGCCGTGGTGATCACGCTGTCGATCTTCGTCGGTCTCACCGCGTTCGTGTTCGTGACCCGCAAGGACTTCTCGTTCATCGGCGGCATCCTGTCGATGGCGATGTTCGCCCTGATGGGTGTCGCGCTCGCGTCGTGGATCTTCGGGTTCAGCCTGGGCGCGCTGTACTGCGGCATCGCGGTCCTGGTGCTCGGCGGGTACATCCTCTACGAGACCAGCCTGGTGATGAGCCAGTTCCCGCCGACGGCCCACGTCGCGGCGGCGACGATGCTGTTCACGACGGTGGCCACGCTGTTCCGGCTCGTGCTCCAGCTGCTGATGATGTTCAGCGACCGCCGCTGATCGCTGCGCGGGGCGCCGCGGCCCCAGTGCGTCAACCTGGCAGGCAACGGGGACCTACATGGGTCCTCTTGTCATTTTCGGCGATTGCGCAGAGACGCGAGGTTTGCGGCTATACTCGTCAGACATGCCCGCGGTGCCGGTGTCCTCTGGCGGTCCCCTCTCGGCCGCCCCGCTGTCGTCGACCGACATCGGCGCAGTGCGCAAGCTCGAGGACGCGGTCGCCACGGTGGTGCGCGGCAAGCCCGAGGCGATCCGCGCGGCGGTGGTGACGCTCTTGTCGCGCGGCCACCTCCTGATCGAGGACATCCCCGGCGTCGGCAAGACCACGCTGGCGCGCGCGCTGGCGGCGGCGCTCGGCGGCACGTTCCGCCGGATCCAGTTCACCAGCGACCTGCTGCCGTCGGACATCGTCGGCGTCTCGGTCTACGACCAGCACGGCAAGGTGTTCGAGCTCCGGCGCGGGCCGATCTTCGCCAACGTCGTGCTCGCCGACGAGATCAACCGGACCACGCCGCGCACCCAGTCGGCGCTGCTCGAGGCGATGAGCGAGGGCCAGGTCTCGATCGACGACACCACCCACACGCTCGACACGCCGTTCCTCGTGCTCGCGACCCAGAACCCCGCCGAGCACTACGGCACGTATCCGCTGCCCGAGTCGCAGATGGACCGGTTCCTGCTCCGCATCGCGATCGGCTACCCCAGCCGGGGGGTCGAGCGCGAGCTGCTCCGCGAGCGCGCCGGCGGCGACCCGGTCACCCGGCTCACCCCGGTGGTCGACCTCGCGACGGTCCGCGCGCTGCAGGACGGCGTCGAGACCATCCGGCTCGACGACGCGCTGCTCGACTACGCGATGGCGATCATCGACGAGACCCGGCGGCACCCGGCGATCTCCGTCGGGGTGTCGACCCGCGGGGCGCTGGCCTGGTACCGCGCGGCCCAGGCCGCCGCGCTCGCCGCCGGCCGCGACTTCGTCGTCCCCGACGACGTCAAGGCGCTCGCCGTGCCGTGCCTGGCGCACCGCCTCGTGCTCGCCCAGGCCCACGACTCGCTCGGCCGGCTGCGCGCCGACAGCGAGCGGCTGATCACCGAGATCGTCCACCGCGTCGCGATCCCGGTGTGAGCCGCCCGCCTGCCATGGACGACCCGCGCCGCCCCGGACCCGCGCCGCCCCCGCCGTGGTGGCGCCGGCTGCGCCCGCCGCGCCGCCTGAGCTTCACCCGCGAGGGCCGGCTGATCGTGATCCTGTCGGTCGGCGTCGGGTTCGCGGCGATCAACACCGGCAACAACCTGCTCTACCTGCTGCTCGGCTGGCTGCTCAGCTTCATCATCGCCTCGGGCATCCTGTCGGAGATGACGCTCAAGCGGCTGACGGTCGAGCGCCGGCCGCCGCCGCGGGTGTTCGCCGGCGAGCCGTTCCTGATGGAGGTCGTGATCAGAAACGACAAGCCCAAGCGCGCGTCGTTCTCGATCGAGGTCGAGGACCTGGTCGGCACGACGCCGCTCGACAAGCGCTGCTACTTCCTCAAGATCCCGGCGGCAAAGTCGCAGCGCACGAGCTATCGCCACACCTTCGTGCGCCGCGGGCTGTACACGCTGACCGGCTACCGCGTCGCCACCAAGTTCCCGTTCGCGCTGTTCCGCAAGTCGCGCGACGTCGACGCGGCGCTCGAGGTGCTGGTCTACCCGGCCCGGGTGCCGGTGCCGCGCCCTGCCCCGCGCACCGAGGCCCGCGGCGAGGCGACCGCCAACCGGACCGGCCGCCGCGGCGAGTTCTTCGGGCTGCGCGAGCACCGCTCCGGCGACGACCGCCGCGACGTCCACTGGCGATCGAGCGCGCGCACCGGGCGTCTGCTGGTCCGCGAGTACGAGGACGAGCACGCGCGCAGCGTGGTGATCGGGGTCGACAACGCGCTGCCCGAGGCGGTGCGCGACGCGGCCGCGGACGGCGCGATCACGCCCGAGGTCGAGGCCCAGGTCGCGGGGGTCGAGCGCGCGATCAGCGTGGCCGCGAGCCTGGCGAACGTCTACCTCGAGGCCGGCTGGCAGGTCGAGCTGTGCGCGCGCGGCAGCCGGATCCCGCCGGGCTCGGGCAAGGCCCACGAGGCGCGGGTCGCGCGCGCGCTCGCGCTCCTGCCCTACGTCACCGACGAGGTCGCGTTCGCGGTGCTGCCGCCGCGGGTCGACAGCGTGCTGGTGATCCCGCGCGCCGTCGCCGCCGCGGGCCGGCCCAAGGCCGCCACGGTGATGGACGTATGAGGTTCGCCGTCGCCCACAAGGTCGCGAGTTACCTGATGGTGGGCTGCGCGTTCGTCGCGCTGGTCGCCGGCGGCGGCGTGTCGCCGCTGATCTCGCTGGGCGGCGCGATCGGCCTGGTCGCGTCGTGGTGGTGGGAGCCGCCGCTGGTCCGGATCGAGCGCTGGACGCTGCTCTGGACGATCGGCTCGATCATCGCGCTGGTCTACAGCATCCTGACCGCGGTGGTCAGCGCCGACTTCCTCGAGATCGGCGCGCAGTTCCTGATCTGGCTGATCGTCGCCAAGGCGTTCAACCGCCGCGCCGCGCGCGACTGGCAGCAGATGTACCTGCTCGCGTTCCTCATGCTGGTCGCGGGCTCGGTGCTCAACCCCGATCTGACCTACGGCCTGTGCTTCCTCGGCTTCGTGATCGCCTCGACCTGGGCGCTGACCTTGTTCCACCTGCGCCGCGAGATGGAGGACAACCTCCTGGTCAAGCACGCCGCGGATCGCGCGTCCGAGCGCGTCGAGGTCCGCCGCATCCTCGACTCGCGGCGGATCGTCAACGGCCGGTTCTTCCTCGGCACCGGCGCGCTGTCGTTCGCGGTGTTCCTCGGCGCCGCGGTGGTGTTCCTCGCGCTGCCGCGGGTCGGCGTCGGGTTCTTCCTCAAGGGCCGCGGCGGCCTGACGCTCGCGGGGTTCTCCGACGGCGTCAAGCTCGGCGGCCACGGCGTGATCAAGAACGACGCCACGGTGGTGATGCGGGTCGAGATCGCCGGACGCTACGGTGGCCGCGAGGCGCCCGAGATCCACTGGCGCGGGGTCGCGTTCGATCACTACGAGCGCGGCCAGTGGTCGCGGTCCGTGCCGGCGCCCGCGTCGGCCGGTGCCGCGCGCGGCGCCCAGGCCGGGGCGCCGCCGACCCTGCAGACCCTCGAGTCGAGCGCGACCCGCGACCGCCGCTACCTGCGCTGGGACGGCCCGCCGCTGCACTCGGGCGCGATCGACACGCTGTCCGCCCAGCTGATCCGGCAGGACATCTGGCTCGATCCGCTCGACTCCGACGTGCTGTTCGGCGCCAGCCGGCCGCGGATCGTCGAGTACGCGCACACGCTGCGGCCGCGCAAGACGTTCGCCGAGCGCAACGACGAGATCCGGCTCGATCACGGCAGCACCGTGCACTACACGGTGTGGTCGGAGCTCGCGTCGCCGCCGCCCGAGACCCTGCGCGAGGCCAGCGGCAACTTCCCCGAGGGCTATCAGGTCTACCTCCTGCTGCCGCCGGAGATCACGCCGCGGACCCGCGAGCTGGCGCGCCGGATCACCGCCGGGCTCACCACCGAGTACGACAAGGTCGAGGCGATCAAGCGCTGGCTGGTCAACAACCTCAGCTACACCCTGGTGCTCGTCGATCCCGGCCCGCAGGAGCCGATCGACTTCTTCCTGTTCGATCGCAAGCAGGGCCACTGCGAGTACTTCGCCTCGGCGTTCGCCGTGCTCGCCCGCGCGGTCGCGATCCCGACCCGGCAGGTCAACGGCTTCCTCGGCGGCGAGTGGAACGAGTACCAGAGCTACGTCGCGGTGCGCGCCGGCGACGCGCACTCGTGGGACGAGGTCTATTATCCGGGCGCCGGCTGGGTCACGGTCGATCCGACCCCGCCCGGCGGCGTCGACGCGCTTGGCCGCGGCGGCAAGGGCTGGACCGCCCGGCTCGGCCGGTTCGTCGACACGCTGCGGTTCCAGTGGAACAAGTGGGTGATCGAGTACGACCTGGTATCGCAGCTCTCGCTGTTCAAGCAGGTCGGCGGCGCGCTCGGCGGTGCCGCCTCGGTGATCAAGCGCGCGGCGATCGCGGTCAAGGACGCCACGGTGCAGCACTGGCCGGTCGCGGCGGTGCTGGCCGCGGCGGTCGCGCTCGCCGTGGGGCTGCGCCGCCGCCGCCGCCGCCTCGAAGCCGCGCAGCCGAGCTACCGCCCGCGGCCGCGGACGCGCTCGGCGATCGCCGCGATCTACGACGAGGTCGCGCGGCTGCTGGCCCGCGCCGGGGTGCCGCGCGAGGCGGCGGTCACACCGCGCGAGCTCGCGGCGCGCATGGCTGCCCGCGGCGACGGTGCGGCCCCGCAGGTCGGCGAGCTGACCGAGCTGTACTACGCCGCCGAGTGGGGCCGGCGTCGCGATCCGGCGGCCGAACAGCGCGCCGCGGACCTGGCCCACGAGATCCGCGCCACGGTCGCCGCCGCCCGCCGCGCGTCTCGCTGACAGCGCCACGGCCGGCGGCGTGCCAGATTGGCAGGCAGAGCGCGGTTTGTTGATGCCGCCATGCCTGCATGATAGCTACGATCATCGTCGGTAACCGGCGGCCTTCCCCTTGCAAAGAGCAGCAGCGATGACGCGCTTCGTACCCGTGACCGTGCTGGTGATGTTGCTGGCGGGCAGCCGCGTCGCGAGCGCGCAGGTCGCCGGGACCGACACCCTGCCGAACAGCGCCCAGATCGTCTTCGAGCACCGGAAGATCGTCTCGGGGACGAGCTTCACGGAGCCGAACTCGAACTCGACCGAGCTCCTGCACTACTTCAACCTCGCGCACTGCAACTGCGCCAAGGCGAACGTCGGCAACACCGCCGCGAAGCAAGGGATATTCAGCTACCTCGTGCGCGAGACCGCGATGTCGATGCTGCATGTCCCCGTCCACTTCTTCGCGGGTACGAGCTGCGAGGACTCGACCCACCGGGGAGGCCCCACCGCGACCTGCACCCCGCTGCAGACGTCGTCGATCAATGATCTAGACACCCAGCTCAACACCTCGGGCGGCACCACGCTGGCCTTCAACCTGTTCCAGGTGGTGAACGCCAACCTGCCTGCCACCACAACGGAGTGCCAGCAGCTCGACAACGTAGGCAACTCGATCTACGCGCTGGTCGGCACCAAGATGGAGACGAGCCTGGACTACTTCGCCGCCGTCACCGCCGGCGGGCTCAAGGGCGAGACCGGCACCGTCAGCGGGATCGACACCAGGCCCCCGCCATTGCCGACGGACATCCGGGCCGACGGCGGCGACCAGGCGATCCACCTGGCGTGGACCGCCCCCATCGCCAACAACACCGATGTCGCCTACTACCAGGCGCTGTGCGCCAACCTCGACGGGACCCCGGCGCTGTCGAGCAAGTCCAACGACCCGCAGTACGTCACGTCGGCGTCGCTATGCGGCGCCACCGGCGACCCGGCGCTGATGCCGACGCCGGTCGGCAGCAGCCAGGCCGATGTCGAGACGCCCCTCACCGCGCCGACCGGAGACTTCGCGACGCTCGATCCACGCTACATCTGCGGTCAGGTCAACACCGGGACGTCGACCTCCCTCGACATCGCTGGCCTGGAGAACGGGACGCCGTACCGCGTGATCCTGGTGTCGGTCGATCTCCACGGCAACTACACGGGCGCGTACTTCACCTCGACGGTGACGCCGGTGCCCTCGACCGACTTCTGGGAGGACCTCCACGGCCGCGGCAGCAAGACCGAGGGCGGGCTGTGCCTGCTCGCCGAGACCTACGGCGACGACAGCGGGCTGACCGGCGCGCTACGCGCGTTCCGCGACGACACGCTCGGCGGGTCGCGGCTCGGCCGCTGGTTGACCCGGGCGTACTACGCGACGCTCGGTCAGCTCGGCGGTGTCGTGCACGGCTCGATCGCGCTGCGGATCGTCGCCGGCATCCTGCTCGCGCCGGCGGTGGTGTTCGCGCTGCTCTGGCACTGGCTGACCTTGCCGGGCGTGCTCGGCCTCGTCGCCGCCGCGTGGTGGCTGCTCCGGCGCCGCCGCCCGCTGCTCGCGTGGGGCCGCCGCGCGCTCGGAGCACGCGCTGTCCGTGTTGCCGCCGCCGTCGCGGTGGTGACGCTGGGAGCCGGCCGGGCCCACGCCGGCGGTGGCTATCAGCCGTACTGGGAAGACAGCGATCCGACCACGCACGACGACCAGCGCGCCCCCGGTCCCGAGGACGTGCGCTGGCACGTCGGGATCCGCGTCGGCCCGTACGTGCCCGACATCGACAAGCAGCTCGGCATGGACCCCGGGCCCTACAAGCAGATGTTCCCCGGGACCTACGTCATGCCGATGCTCGACGTCGATCGCGTGCTGTGGTCCGGCTTCGGCCAGCTCGGGGTCGGCGTGAGCGTCGGTTACCTCGGGCGCAAGGCGCGCGCGTTCACGCTCAACAGCAAGCCGACGGATGATCCGCGGGCGCGCGGCGCGGACGTCAACAAGTTCCGGCTGATCCCGACGGCGGTGACCGCGGTCTATCGCTTCACCTGGCTCGACGACGAGTACGGGATCCCCGTGGTCCCCTACGCCCGCGCGGGGCTGTCGTACTACGTGTGGTGGGTCAGCCTCGCCAACGGCAAATTCGCCGAGGCGTGCACCGACGGCACCATGACCGCGGGCTGCACCACGACCAAGGGGCTCGGCGGCTCGCTCGGCGTGCAGGGCTCGATCGGCCTGGCGATCCGCGCCGAGCGCATCGATGCCTCGGCCGCCATGTCGATGCGCCAGAGCGGGATCCAGCACGCCGGGATCTACGGCGAGCTGTCGGCGGCCTCGGTCAGCGGCTTTGGCTCGGACAAGAAGCTCTCGGTCGGCGACCGCACATGGTTCGCCGGCGTCGAGTTCGAGTTCTGAAGCTCGGCCGGCCCCCGATCACGCCGCGCGGACCAGCGCCCGCAGCTCGGGGTACTTGATCAGCGCCTCGGTCCGGTGCCGCGATACCAGGTCGCGGATCGCGCTCTCGAACGCGGTCTCGAGGCTCGAGCGGAAGCTCGCCGGCCGCGGCGGCGCCGGGACGGCGTTGAGGTTGGCCGGGGTCGCGAACGTGCTGATCTGGCTGTTGTTCGCCGCCGCGTCGAGGATCGCCGCCAGGCTCGCGATGCCCTGGTTCTGCCGGTCGAGCACTTCGGGCGAGAAGCTCTCGCCGGCGGCGCCGAACCGCTCCGCGAGCAGCTGGAGGATCGACGTGTTGTCGAGGTGCGCGTGCGATACCCCGCGCGGCGCGTACGGGCCGGCGACGATCGCCGGGATCCGCGGGCCGGTGGTCTCGAACGCGACGCCGTTGGGATGGCGGTAGGCCACCGGCAGAGGCGGGACATGATCGAAGAACCCGCCGTGCTCGTCGTAGGTCAGGACGAACACGCTGCGCTGCCACCGCGGGCTCGCCGCCAGCGTCTGGTAGACCTGCGCGACGAAGCTCTCGCCCAGCGCCATGCCGAGCGGCGGGTGGTTGTCGCACGGCGCCCGGAAGTGCAGCGGCGAGTCGTAGTACTCGGGCTCGATGAAGATGACCTGGGGCCAGTCGTCGGGACGCTCGGTCGCGAGGTCATGCGGCAGGTCCTCGATCCGGCGAAAGTGTCCAGTCAGCATCAGCGGCAGGATGCGCGGCATCAGGGTCAAGAACGGGAATCCGGCGGAGTACACCCGCCAGCGCACGCCGTGCTCGAGCAGCCAGTCATAGACGGTGGACTGATCGGGCAACACCGTGTGGGTGTCGCGCAGCGGGGTCACGCCGCACATCGACATCAGCCGGTTCGGCGCGGTCGACGTCGGCACGCACGAGAACCAGCGGTCGCACACCGTGTAGCGATCGGCGAGCACGCTGGTCGTCGGCAGGTCGGCCGGCCGCAGCAGCCCCATGACCGGCGGCTCGGCGACCTGGCTGTGAAACGCGTCCTCGTAGGCCTCGACGAAGCCGGTCATGGTGAAGCGCTTCACGAGCCGGGCGAGCTTCATCTGCCGGGTGACCGCGTCGGCGCCGTGCGGCAGGTCGCTGATGAACGCAGCGTCCGGCATCCAGAACGGGCGCTTGCCCTGGCCGTCCAGGTTGTTGTTGACGTAGCTCGGATTGGCCAGATCCTCGATCCCGTCGACGTCGGTCCGATTGCCAAACTGCGGGTGTCGCAGATAGCCCAGCACGTGGTCGAACGAGCGATTCTCCATCATCACGACGACGATCGTATCCACACGGTTCTTGAGCTCTTCGGGTGTCATCACGGTCCTCCGCCTTCCCCTGCACATGAGGTATATGCGACCACCACCAGGTTGTTCGGCAGCCGCGGCGGGTCGCATGACTCACCAGCCGCCAGCTTCGACGAGATCGCCCAGTCGCCGCCGATCGGCATCCCGGCGAATCGCGTCGTCGGCGCGCCCGGTGAGATGTGCGCCGTCACCGGCTGGTGCGTCCCGGGATCGATCCGGGTGACGTCGTAGCCGTCGCGGGCATCGCCCGGTGCGACGCCGACCAGCGCCGCGGCCAGCCCCGGTGCGAAGTTGCCCAGGTGTGCCGTGCTCGACACGGTGCCGTCCTGGCAGGCCGCGCTGGTGTCGGCGATGCTGGCGGCCACGGTCTCGCCCTGCGCCATCTCGATGTCGAGCTGCGCGCCGGCGGGCTTGCCCCAGGTCCGGGTCACGGCGAGCCTGACCTGCGTCTTTGCCATCGGATGAATCGCCACCGACCCGCGGTCGGGCACGTCACCAGCGGGCACGTGCGCGGTCGGTGGCGTCACGGTCATCGTGCCCGAGCCCGTGAAGTCCCAGACCAGCGCGACGCGGTCGCCGGGGCAGATATGCCGCGGCGTCGCCTCGAACCGGGTGATCTTCGCGTTACCGCACGCCGCGCCGCTCACCGCGATCGCGAGCCACGGGCCAACGCGCGCCGTCCACTGCCCTCCCATACGTCCCCTACCCTCTCCAGCGCTCGACCACTCGATCGCTTACTCAGTATGGCGACCGACCCGGGCGGAGACGACAGGAAATCGTCCACGGGCGATTTCGACGCGAAATTTCACCGCGGCGATAATGTTCAAGGCCGGTCAGCTCGTGCGGCGCACCGCATCGCGCATCCGCTCGTACCAGCGCTCTCCGATGCGGAGCGGCGCGCCGAGCACCCGCCGCTGCTGGATCGCCTTGTAGCCGCGAGCTCGCTGGAGCTTCTTGTAGAACGGGTTGGTCCGGTCGAACGCGTAGGCGAACATCGGCTGGATCGACGGATCGAGCGCCGCGAACAGCCCGCGGTCCAGGTTGTTGAGCGGGTCGCCGTAGTCGTAGTAGAAGCTGCGCCGGAAGTAGCTCGTGGTCAGCATCGTCCGGGGCTCATCGGTCGGGTTCGGGTTTCCCCGGTGCCACATGCCGGGGTCGCGGATCAACAGATCGCCCGGCACGAGCTCGAGCTTCTTCGACGGCAGGTGCTCCATCAGCGCCTCGACCGTCGGGTTGGTTCCGTCCTGGACGAAGGGCAGCACGCCGAACTTGAAGAACTGCTCTCCGTGCCAGAGGTGGCTCCCGCCCGGCCAGACCTCGAGCGGTCCGTTGTGCAGCCCGCAATGCATGATCGGGATGTTGACGGTGCAGCCGAAAGGCTTGGCGCCGTCGTAAAAATCGAGATCGCGATGCGGCGCCTGGCGGAGCGCGCCCTTGAGGCACGTGTCGCTCGAGACCGATTTGCAATAGAAGTCGTCGCCCAGCGTCTCGCTGAGGATCGCGTGCGCGAACGGGTTGGCGAGGACGAAGCGGCTGCCAAACGGCCCGGTCAGCCGCGGGAAGATCCGGAACCGCGCGTTGCGGTGCCAGAAGATCGTCCTGGTCGCCGCGCCGACCGTCAGCTCCCTCGACTTCTCGTCGCCCCGGCTCGCCTTGCAGTCGACGAAGATGTCGCGAAACGCCGTGCGCAGCTGGGTGACGAGCTCCTCGGGAACCGCGTTGTTCAGCAGAACGTAGCCCCGAGCATGAAGCAGCATCGCTCCGAGCTTCCGGTTTTGAGCGGACAGCGCGCCGGTTCGGCGCTCTTCGTCGGAGATCTGGATGCTTCGGTCGAGTGGGTCCATGCCCTTGTTGTCTTTCCCGTTTTGGCGGAGGAGTCCCATTATGCCCCAAACGCTGCAAGACCATGCAGGGATGTGAAGCAACCCAGCGAGAGGAGCAGCTCGCCCGTGAATTCAGGTCAAACCAGTCCGGAAGCGGCTACGCTGCCGCCGATCTACACATGACGGGTACACGGATCCGCTCGCTCGATGCGACGCGTGGCACGGCGATGCTGTTCGTGTTGCTCTCGCACTTCGGGCTGACCTACTTCGGCCGAAACGGGCAGGACCACCTCGAGGACTGGTTCGAGCGCGTCGGCAAGGTGGCGTCGCCGACGTTCATGGTGCTCAGCGGCATGATGGCGGGGTTCCTCTACGCCATGCGGCGGGAGAGCTTCCGCGCCACTCGCATGCGCCTCGCCGACCGCGGGCTGTTCTTCCTCACCTTCGGTCACGTGGTGATCGCCGTCGCCCACGCGCCCAGGATGGGCCGCTTCGACTGGGCGCTGTACGAGGTCTACATCACCGACACGATCGCGTTCTCGATCATCGTCGGGCCGCTCCTCGTCGAGGCGCTACGGCCGCGGGTGCGCCTGGCGCTGGGCGCGGCGCTGTTCGCGGCGAGCTGGGCGGCGGTGGAGCTGTGGCCCGTGCAATGGCACCTGTGGTGGCGGGCGGCGCTCGTCGGGGATCTCGTCACCGGGCCGACGTACCGGACCCCCATCTACACCTTCCCGGTGCTCCCGTGGTTCGCGATTTACCTGGCGAGCACGTCGCTCGGGACGGCGTTCGCGGCGCGCCTGAAGCGGGACGGCGAGGCCGGCGCCGCGCGGCTGATGCTCCACGTCGGCGGCGCGGCGGTGGTGCTGGCGATCGTCTGCGCCAAGGCGGGCGCCGTCTTGCGCGACGCCGGGGTGATCGCCCCCGAGCGCCTGGTGGCGATGCTCCTGTCGATCGGCTGCAAGCGTCCACCCGGACCGGTGTACCTGCTGTTCCACGGCGGCGCCGGGTTGCTGCTGCTGGCCGCGACGATGACGGTCGACCGCCTGGGGCGCCTCGACGCGTGGCTGCGCTTCACCACGCGCATGGGGCGGACCTCGTTCTTCATCTTCGTGGTGCAGTTCTTCGTGTTCAACGCGGTCTTCTTCCGCGCCCGCCTGCCGATGACCGCCGCGTGGCCGCTCTACTTCGCCGCCACCGTCACCCTCGTGGGGCTGGCGTCGTGGTGGTGGGACGCGGGCGGCTACAACCGCTTCATGACGATGCGGATCCTGCACGGCCAGACCGCGCCCGACGAGCGGCGTCGCACCGCCTGATCACCCGCCGAAGGTCAGCGACGTCAGTCCGGACACGGCGCACCGGCGTCGGCCCAGGCCTGCATCGCGGCGACGACGTCGGGGCGCGACACCGGCACCGGCGTGCGGCCCGGGCCGGGAGCCCAGCCCCAGGCGACGAGCGGGTCGTCGGCGACGTGGTGGATCAGCGCGGCGAGGTCGCGGTGGCCGGTGTGCCGCGGATCCTTGAGCTGCTCGCACAGCTCGTGGGGCGAGCGGCCCTGGAAGATCATCGGCGTGTCGCTGGGCGGCAGGCGCCAGCTCGGGGCGCCCGGCGGCTGGCCGGGGCGGCTGCCGTTCGTGTCGCGGTGACAGGTGCCGCAGGCGACGCCGTTGGCCTCGGAGCGGCGCGAGATGTCCATGCCGTGCGGCCGCGAGTCGTCGTACTGCAGCGGCGCGTCGCCGCTGGGGTGGCAGTTCATGCAGCGCGGGTGCTGCAGGACCTTGTAGACGGTCGCAAAGCCCGCCTTGCCGCGCGCGAGGTGATCGTCGTCGGCACGCGCGGCGGTGCAGGCGGCGAGCGCGAGCCCGAGCCCGAGCCCGACGGCGGCGAGCTGCGGCTTCATGACTTGGCCTCCAGCGCGGCCTCGATCGGCAGCGAGCGGATGCGCTTGCCGGTGGCGGCGAAGATCGCGTTGCACAGCGCCGGGGCGACCGGCGGCAGGCCGGGCTCGCCGACGCCGGTCGGCGGATCGGTCGACGGCACGATGTGGGTCTCGATCACCGGGCACTCGAACATGCGCAGCGAGCGGTAGGTGTGGAAGTTGGTCTCCTGGACCCGGCCGCGCTGGAACGTCACCTGCTGCTTGAGCGCGGCGGACAGGCCGAAGATCACGGCGCTCTCGACCTGCGCGGCGACCAGGCCCGGGTTGACTGCGAGGCCGCAGTGGATCGCGGCGACGACGCGGTGGACGACGACGCGGTTGCCCAGCACCTGTGCCTCGACGACCTCGGCGCACACGCTGTCGAACGACTCGTGGACCGCGATGCCGCGGCCGACGCCGGCCGGCAGCGGCGTGCCCCACCCGGCCTTGTGCGCCGCGAGGTCGAGCACGGCGAGCCAGCGCGGCTGGTGCGCGAGCAGCGCGCGGCGGGCGCGATACGGATCGAGGCCGGCGGCGGCGATCAGCTCGTCGAGGAAGCTCTCGGTGACGAACGCGGTGTGCGAGTGGCCGACCGAGCGCCACGAGCCGGACGGCACGCCGGGATCGGTGGTGGTGAGCTCGACGCGCAGGTGCGGGATCGCGTACGGCAGGTCGCGCGCGCCCTCCGAGGACGTCATGTCGGGGACGGTGGCGCGCAGGAACAGCCGCGGGGCGCTCTCGGCGAGCAGCCGGCGGATCGCGCGCGGCGCGCCGTTGGGCACGAGACCGCCGGCGAAGTCGCCGCCCTCGCTGAACAGCACCGACTGGGTGACCAGGCGATGCAGCCAGCCGGTGATCGCACCGTGCTCGACGGCGCCGCGGACGCGCGACACCGCCATCGGCCGGTACCAGTCGTTCTCCTGGTCGTCCTCGCGCGACCACAGGACCTTGACCGGCCGCGCGATCCGCTGGGCGAGCATCGCGGCCTCGACGGCGAAGTCGGCGAACAGCCGCCGGCCGAAGCCGCCGCCGACCAGCGTGGTGTGGATCGCGACGTCGCCGAGATCGAAGCCGATCGCGTCGGCGACGCGGAACCGGACGACGCCGGGCGCCTGGGTCGGGGCCCAGACCTCGCAGCGGCCGTCGTGGAGCCACGCGGTGGCGTTCTGCGGCTCCATCGTCGCGTGGGCCAGGTACGGCGCGCGGTACATCGCCTCGAGCACGACGCGTCCGCTGCGCGGCGAGGTCGCGGCGTAGGCGTCGCCGTCGTCGCGCACCGCCTTGGGCCGCGGGTCTCGGTCATCGCGTCGTAGGCGCGGGCGAGATCGCGCGAGTCGATCGTGGCCGCGTGGCCCTCGTGCCAGGCGAGGTCGAGGCGATCGGCGGCGGTGCGCGCCTCCCAGTAGCCGGTGGCGACCACGGCGACGCCCTGTGGCAGCGTGACCACGTCGATCACGCCGCGGCGTGCGCGGGCGGCGGTGGCGTCGAGCCGGGCGAGCGTGGCGCCGCGCACCGGCGGCCGGACGATCACCGCGGTGACCATGCCCGGCAGCGTGACGTCGATGCCGTAGACGCCGCTGCCGTCGACCTTGGGCCGCGCGTCGAGCCGGTCGAGGCTCTTGCCGATCCATCGCCAGTCCTTCGCCGGCTTGAGCGAGACCCGCGACACCGACTGCAGCGCCGCGGCACGGACGAGCTCGCCGTAGCCCGCCGAGCGCCCGGTCCGCGGGGGGCGGATCGTGCCGTCGACGGCGACGCACTCGCCGACCGGGACCTGCCAGGTCGCCGCCGCGCCGTGGCGAAGCATCTCGCGCGCCGTGGCGCCGGCCTCGCGCAGCGGCTGCCACGAGGTCCGCGTGCTGGTCGAGCCGCCGGTGACCTGGACGTGGAGCTGGCTGTCGGGGTTGTCGTAGCGTCGATCGGCGTCGGCGGCCTGGATCACGAGCTTCCTCGGATCGACCTCGAGCTCCTCGCAGACCAGCTGGGCGTGCGACGTGGTGGTGCCCTGGCCCATCTCGACGCGATCGAGCGTGAAGATCACGCTGCCGTCGGCGAGGATCCGGATCCACGCGTTGGGCCGGAGCTCGCCGGTGCGCCGGAAGTGCTGCCAGGTGGCGCCGCCGGTCGGGCCGAGCGCGCAGCCGACGACGAGCGCGCCGCTCGCCGAGCCGACCAGGAACGTCCGGCGCGACACGCCGGGGCGGCGGCGGGTCACGGCAGGCCCCCGGGCCGGGTCTTGGCGCCGACGGTGGTCGGCACCGGGCGCAGCGCGGCGGCGGCGCGGTGCACGGCGCGGCGGATCCGCGGGTAGGTGCCGCACCGGCACAGGTTGGCCGACAGCGCGCTGTCGATGTCGTCGTCGCTCGGCTCGGGGTTGGCGCGCAGCAGCGCGACGGTGGACATGATCTGGCCGGCCTGGCAGTAGCCGCACTGCGGGACGTTCTCGGCGAGCCACGCCTGCTGCACGGCGTGGAGCCCGCCGGCGCCGAGCGCCTCGATCGTGGTGACCGCCTTGCCCGCGACGTCGCCGACCGGCAGCACGCACGACCGCCGCGCCTGGCCGTCGACGTGCACGGTGCACGCGCCGCACTGGGCGATGCCGCAGCCGAACTTGGTGCCGGTCAGGCCGAGCCGGTCGCGCAGCACCCAGAGCAGCGGGGTATCGGCGTCGGCGTCGACCACCACCGGCCGGCCGTTGACGACGAGCTTCACCATAGCGCGAACGACAGCCCCAGCCGGGAAGTCACGCCGCCGAGCGTGCCGACGTCGCGCAGCGGCAGGAAGCCGGTGACCTCGAGATCGAGGATCGCGCTGCGCCGGTGGATGAGGTACACGCCGAGGCCGCCGTCGACGAACCAGCGCCGTCCGGTGGCGTCGCTCCACAGCCCGCCGACGTCCGCGGCGAAGTACGGGATCAGGTACGCGCGCGACGCGTTGCGCTCGAACGCGAGCTGCGCGCCGCCACGGTACATCACCATGCCCGGCGTGCTCATCGCGGTGCCGGTCAGGTACGACACGTCGATCCGCACCCGGCCCTGGCTCGGGCCGTAGGCGTTGGAGTTGTCGCTCCACGCCAGCAGCACGGCCTCGAGGCCGCCGCCGTAGTACGTCCCGGACAGCCCGTGCGGCACGTAGATCGAGCCAAACGCGGTCGGGAGCAGCATCGCGCTCCACGGCCGGCACACCGCGTCGTCGCCGTCGTCCGGCGTCGTCGGGCACTCGGCGCGCGCGGTGCCCGCCCCGGCCAGCACTGCCGCGATGATCACACCTCGTGCGAGCTTCACGCCGCCATCGTGCCTGGCGCGGCCGGCGCCGACAAGGGACCGGACGCGACACGACCAGCACCGCAGGCGCCAGCGCCGGGCCAGCGCCGAGCCAACTCTGCTACGCGGCGGAGCACGAAGGACCGAACCCTTTCACCCGAGTGTGCCTGGAACGCGCGTCGACATGCCCCTGCCGATCAGACGGTCAGAGTGAATTGCGCGAGTAGAGCGCCGGCTGGCCCCGCGCGCATTACCGCGCCGTCATCGCGCGTAATCGCCCGTCATCGAGTGTCATGTCGCGCCGACCTGCGTCCGCCTACGGTGAACTCTTACCGCAGCGGTCGTCGGTCGAGTTCCCCGGGCCACAGCCACCCGGCGGGGCTCGTGCGCCGCGCAGCGCACTCCACATGTTTCATAAACGCCAGCCCTCGCCTGTCCCCGGCAGGTCCCCATCCGTCTCCCCTACCCCCGACGCCGCCCCCGGCAAGCGCACGCTGAGCGATGCGCTACCCGCCGTGTCCAGCGTGCCCGGCCGCTCGCCATCGCCATCGCCCGATCGCGACGAGGATCGCGATGGTCTCGACGGCTCCCGCGACGAAGACGGCGCCGGCAGCGAGGATGGCGCGCCCGAGCCGGCCCGGGCGCCGTCGCGGCCCACGCTGACATCGCTGTTCGGCCCGCCGCACCCGGCGAGCGGCGATGCGCCGGTGCCGAGCGCGCCGCTGCGCGGCACCAAGCCGGACGAGGACGGCCGGGACTCCCGCCACCGGCGGCGGAAGAAGAAGACGCGCGAGGACCGGATCCCGGATCGCGACAAGCGCGGCCGCGGCGAGAAGCGCTGGGAGCGCGAGCGGCGCCAGGACCGCGGGCGCAAGGAGGAGCTGCTCTCGGCCGTCCCCGAGGACGACGGCCGTGCCGAGGCCGAGGCCGACGCGGAGGATCCGGGGGTGATCGACATCCAGGGCGTCCGCAACTCCGGCACGGACTGCTTCCTCAACGCGTCGCTCCAGCTGCTCGCCGGCTCGTACCGCGGCATCCTCGACGCGGATCTGGATCTCACCGACGATCTCCGGGCGTGGCTCAACGCGCACGCCGGGGGCAACGCGAGCGTCCAGCGCATCGCCGCGCTGCGCGGCCAGCTCGAGGCTCCCGATCCGGATCTCGCGCAGATCGCCGCGGCGGCCAACCATCCGGCACAGAACGTGGCGAACGCGTGCCGTGATCTCGAGAAGATGCTGACCAAGGTCTATCTCCATGGCGAGATCCGCGACCGCGTCACCGCGCTGCTCGACGCGATCAACGACCCCGATCAGCCGATCGAGCCGCAGGCCGCGCGCGAGCTCCGGACCTACCTGCGCCAGTTCAGCCCGCCGATCGTGCCGAGCGTGATCGGCCACGAGGACGCGCAGGAGACGCTGAACGGCCTGCTGTCGCTGCTGCTCCATGGCGCCGGCAACCGTATCCAGATGGCCGAGACCTGGACGGTGCTCGAGACCCAGCTCCCGGACGTGGACGAGCCGCCGGACGGGGGCATCGTGCAGTACGACCACAACGATCAGACCACGCGGCCGCTGGGCGCGGAGTCCATGCTCCAGGTGCCGATCGCCGATCACGGCGGGTTGATCGCGTACCTGCGCGCGCTGTTCGGTGCGGGCTACGACGAGGTGGTCAACGAGCGAGGCGGCCTCGAATGGGCCAACGTCCACGGTCAGGACACCACGGTCACCAGGCGCCACGTCGTGCGCAAGTTCACGGCGCTGCCGGACGTGCTGACGATCCAGCTCCAGCGCGCGCTACCCAACGGCGTCAAGGTCGACAAGCAGTTCGACATGCCGGAGCTCGTCACGCTGATCGAGGATGGTGCCGACGGCGAGGTCGCCAAGCGCTACCGGCTCAAGAGCTTCGTGTTCCACACCGGCGCCAGCACGTTCGGCGGCCACTACTGGACGCACACCCGGCGCAACGAGCGCTGGATGCGCGCCGACGACTCGCGGGTCACCTCCGATCGCCAGGCGCGCGACGCCGAGGACCCCGACGAGCGCGAGATCGAGCACGACATCAACCACGGCTACATCTACACCTACGAGATCGTCGCCGGCGACGAGCCCGCGATGCCCGACGATGTCGCCGACGGCGAGGCGCTCGATCGCGAGTCACTGCCCGAGGCGGCGGAGCCAGACCTGGAGGCCGCGCCGGCGCACGGCGGCCGCACCGCGCACACCGGCGCAGCGCGCGCGCGGGCCCGGGCGCGTCAGCGCCAGCCGCTCGCCGGCGGCGCCGCGGCCACGCTCGATCAGGGGCCGCACCAGATCACGCAGTGCGGGTTCATGACCGGCGACATGTTCATCATCTGCTCGGCGCTCCGGCTCGATCGCCAGCTCTCGGTCCAGGTGCTGTGGGACACGGGCTACTACCTGGCCAAGTACGAGGAACGGTGCAAGGCCGAGGGCCTGTCGCTGGTCGACCTGTACAACCGCGACCGGCCGGACCCGAAGACCGCCGAGGAGGCGACCGCCGAGCTGCGCGGCCGGATGGAGCGCAACGCGCGCAACATCGAGCGGTTCTATCTCGACGCCGGCATCGATCCGAAGCGGATCAAGGTCGTCAAGGTCGAAGGCTCTGCGCGCGACCAGTACAAGAAGACCGAGAAGGGTGTGTTCCCGACCGAGAAAGACGTCGAGCCCGATCCGTTCAACCGGCTGCCCGGGTTCGCGACCTCGACGGTCCAGCACGCGTTCAAGAACGACCTGTACGCGGCGCGCAACGCGGTGTACGGCATGTTCGGCGGGCTGTCCGACGAGCGCAAGAAGGTCATCGAGAAGCTGCGCGAGGACCGGGTCGGCAACAAGCCGGTCGCGCTGATCTGGAGCCGCGCGACCTACCGCAAGACCTCGAACGGCAACCCGGGCCTGGATACCGATCCGGACGTGATGGCAGATCTGATCCGGCTGATCGCACAGCGCTGCGCCGACCGGACCGCGTTCGTCGTCGGCGATCCGGTGTTCGACGCCCCGGCGCTGGTCGCGCAGACCGTCAAGGCGCACGGCCTGATCGAGTACTGGAACGCCAAGGACCTGCCGGGCGGCAACCTGACGTACCTCGAGCAGATGTACTTCCTCCACCTGCTGCACGAGCGCAACCAGGCGATCGCGATCGGCATGATCAGCGGCGTGATCGAGATCCCGGCGCTGCTTGGGATGCCGACGTTCTACTTCGAGCTCAGCTCGATGCGCGAGAAGGGCGTGCGGTGGTCGAAGATGAGCGGCAAGGGCCGGCCGCGCGGCGGCGCGATCCCGAACCTCAACCAGATCGAGCTCAGCGGCGACATGGAGCACGCGGCGCGGCTGCGCTCGAGCTATGCCGACCTGCGAGCATGGCTCGTGCCCGCCGGCCAGGCCGCCGGCCCGACGCTGTCGGCCGAGGCGACCCAGCGCGTGATCGCCGCGTTCACGCTCGCCACCCAGCCGACCCACGGCAGCTTCCGGATCGATCCCGACGCCGATCCGGACGGCGAGCAGCATACCGCCGACATGGCGCGGGTCGACGCCGCGGCTCAGGCCCTGGCCGAGGCCCGTGCCGGCGGTCGGCCGGCGGCCGTCGAGGCTCCCGTGCTGGACAAGCTCGACGCCGCGGTCCGGGCCGCGCTGCAGTCCCACGCGATGACCCCGGGGGAGCTCGCGGACCTGGGCACGCTGATCACCACGTGGGAGACGATCGAGGAGGTCCAGGCCGACAACGCCGAGGAGCTCGCCAGGCTCAAGCCGGCCGAGCTGGTGGCCCGGCTGCACCGGCTGCGCCCGGGCGCTGCGATCGACTTCGACGGCAGCGCGGTCGTGATCAACGGCAGCCTCACGCTGGCGATCGAGGACCTGCGGATGCGGATGATGATCGACCTTCGCTGGATCCTGCGCCAGATCGACGGCCAGACCGAGCGGCCGATGACGGCCGAGCAGCCGCTCGCGCTGGTCGCCGAGCCCAGGCCGATCCTCGTCAAGGCACGCGAGGCGAGCAAGGTCCAGGCCCAGTTCGACGCGATCGGCAAGATCCTCGGCGACACCCACTTCGCGGGCCTGATCCAGGACCTCGCGACGCTCGCCGGCGCGCTCGACGGGCTGCTCGCCTCGGTCGATCTCCCGGCCGCGGCGCTCGCCGCGGAGCTGATCGGCCCGGCCGCGCTCGCCGGCGCGCTGACCGAGCTCAAGACCAACCCGGGCAAGCTGCGGGTGTTCCTCGAGGGCACCATCGCCCGCCGCCGCGAGCTCGAGGGCGCGCGGCTCGCGAGCCTCGACGGCGCCCGCGTGCTGCACTCGCAGCTGGTGATGCCGGCGCACCGCGCCGCGCTGGCCGGCCGCGACGAGAACCTCCGCAACATGGCGACGATGCGGGATTGCGGCGACGAGCCGCCGCCCGACATGCGGCCGAGCACGCGCGAGCTCGACAAGCGGACGCGCACGCCGCAGGAGATCTCGCAGGCTCACCTGCTGCGCGAGGAGGTCGACGACTACACGCCGGTGCTCACCACCGGCGCGGGGTACAGCCGCGGCAACGGGCGGCGGCTCGAGCTCGGTATGGCCGACGAGGGCGACGCGGTCGGCGTGACCGACGGCAGCGACGCGCAGCAGATCGGCGTGCTGCCGCTCGAGCCCGGCGACCGGCGGTCGAAGAAGTACGACGAGATCCTCGCCGCGGTCTACGGCCTGCAGATCGTCGGCGCGACCCGCTCCGGCATGGCCGAGCTCGCCGACGTGTTCATGGCCGCGTTCAAGACCCGGTCGACGCCGCGGTTCCTGACCGCGAGCTCGGCGATCCTCGACGCGCTCGGGCTCCGCGCCGGCCTGCCGATGGCCAGCCGCGACCTGCGCCAGAGCTACGCCGCGTTCCTGGCCGAGAACGCCTATCCCACGGAGGTCGGCCGCGAGGCCTACGCCGCGACGTCGTTCACCGTCGAGCTGTGCGGTGCCCGGGTCGAGGTAGCGCCGATCGACACGGTGCGGATGCCCGGTTCGGACAAGGAGAGCTCGCTGATGCGGCTGGCCCACAGCCACCCGGAGTTCAGCGGCCAGCGGATCTACGACGGCATGGCGCTCGAGATCGCGCCGCACGCCGATCCGAAGAAGCTCCAGGTCGGCCACCTCCACGGCTACACCGAGGCCGGTGCGTTCCGGATCGAGATCGACGGTTCACTCCAGACCATCAGCCCCGACGTCTACGCGGTCCGGATCGCGAAGGCGAGCAAGCCGCCGCCGGTCCCGGGCGTGCCGGTCGCCGAGGTCGAGAAGCTGTTCGACCGGCCCGAGATCGGCGCCAAGCTGCGCAAGCTGATCAAGCAGCTGATCGCCAAGGACGTCAGCGGCATCGAGCACTTCAGCGTCGCGCAGTACATGGAGCTGATCCGCAACGACGGCTTCGTGTCGTACGTCGTCGGGGGCGCGGTCCGCGACATCGTCAAGGGCGGCAAGGACCCGGCGGACGTCGACCTCGTCACCACGATGCCGGCGGTCGACGTCGCCAGCACGTTCCAGCGCGCCGGGCTCGCCGATCCGAAGGGCGAGGACGGCCTGCCGGCGATGCGCACGATCGGCTTCCGTGGCATCACCCAGGTCGAGCACCAGGCCGAGGACGGGCTCGACGTGGTCAGCATGCACGCCCACGAGGCCGGGACCAGCGCACTGAGCCTGACCCAGGATGTCGGCAATCGCGACTTCACGATCAACGCGCTGTTCTACGATCCGGTCAGCCAGGAGGTGATCGATCCGACCAAGCACGGCCTCACCGACCTCAAGTCGGGAACGCTGCGCTGGGTCTGCCAGGTGCTCCCCGGCGGCGGCGACGACGCGGTCCGCGCCAAGATCCGCGACGGCGCCTACCAGGCCGCGCGCTGGATCAAGTTCCGGCTGCGCGGCCTGGAGCCGGCGCAGCCCGGCGACGCGCGGGTGGTCAACGAGGAGATCGGCCGTCACGTCGCCGGCGGGATCACCCCCGAGGAGCGCGCGTACTTCCTCGATACGATGGGGGTGCCGATCGAGACCGCGGTCAAGGCCGCGGCGGGCATCGGCCTCGATCCCGCGCTGCTCCAGCGGCTGGCGCCGGCGCTCAGCGTGGGCTGACGCGGTGGGCGCGGCGCCGGCTCCGCGAGTACAGCGCGATCCCGAGCACGTTGGCGACCACGACCACGCCGCCGATCTTGAGCGCGAACGCCAGGCGGCTGACGACGTCGACGATCGGGAAGATCGACAGCACGGCGTAGAGCGTCGCGGTCGCGAACCCGACCACGGCGACGATCCGGATCCACAGCGGCGCGCGCTGCTCGGTGCGGGCCAGGCCAACGATCGGGATCGCGAACAGCACCAGGTAGGTCAGGCCGTAGAGCACGCCGGCGGCGTTGTCGAGCAGCTGGAACGCCTCCTGCTCGCCGACGCCGATCATGCCCGCGGCCGCGAACACCAGCGCGCACGCGCCGATGAATAGCACCGAGTTGACCGGGGTGCGGTAGCGGACGTGCAGCCGGGCGAACCACGCCGGGATCAGCCGGTCCCAGCCGGCGACCATCGGCATCCGGGTGGTCGCGGTGAACAGCAGGCTCGAGTTGCCGATCGTGCGCGCGGTGGCGGACAGCACCGCGAACGGGATCAGGATCGCCGCGGCGGCCATCGTGCCCAGGCCGTTGCGGAACGCCTGCGGGATCGGGCCGACGAGGTCGACCTGATCCGGCGGCGTGATCGCCTGCACCGCCGAGGTCCCCAGGATGAACATCAGCGCGATGATCGGCGCGGCGATGATCACGCTGCGCGCGATGTTGCGGCTCGCGTTGCGGGTCTCGCCGGCGAGCACCGCGACGTACTCGAAGCCGGACAGGCCGCCGACGGCGAGCTTGCTGAAGATGTTGAGGTTGAACAGGGTCAGCGCCGGCGCCGTGACGGTCAGCGGGTGGTACGCGCGCAGCGTGCCCCGGGCGACGTTGATCAGCGGCAGGGTGAGCAGCAGCGCGAACGCGAGCAGCAGCAGCACCGCGCCGACGTTGTGGATCCACTTGCTGACCCGCAGCCCGAGGATCGACGTGACGACCAGGCCGCCGAGCAGCACGCCGGTGATCGCGCCGATGAACGCGCGGTTGCCCGACAGCCACTGCGCGCTGGGGCCGATCGCGTAGATCAGCGCGTTGGACACCGACAGCCCGAACACGCCGAGCAGGACGATCGCGTAGATCCACAGGTTCCAGCCGACCAGGAACGCCATCGCGTCGCCCAGGCCGAGCTTGGCCCACTGGTAGAGGCCGCCCTCGAGCGGGAACCGCCGCGACAGGTGGACCACGACGATCGCCTGCGGGACATAGAACATCGCCATCGCCGCCAGCCAGAACGGGATCTGCGCGGTGCCGAGCTTGGCGGCGGTGCCGACCCAGCTGAGCCCGACGACGTAGAGGATCTGGGTCAGGACCAGATCGCCCAGGCCGAGCTCTTGCCGGAGGTGACTGCTCTCCTGTTCGACCGTCGCCATCGGT
>DASWRS010000378.1:0-10987 GCA_036403075.1 Kofleriaceae bacterium | reverse complement strand
GGCGAGCAGGTTCTTGATCTGGGCGTTGCTGAGGCCGCTGACGCTGATGTCGGTGGCCGCGGAGTAGGGATGGCCGTTGACCGTGCCGTCCTGGGCGTGGGTGCCGGCGGACGCCGGGGCGTTGCCGATGGTCTGCATGATGCGCGAGGCGGTGACGCCGATCGAGCGCAGCGCGTCCGAGGCCCGTGGGTGGAGGCCGAACTTGAGGATCGCGGCGTGGGCGGTGATCGCCGGCGCCGGCGACACGGCGACCTCGTCGGTGTCCTCGACCGCGACGTCGGCGAGCTCGGTGGCGTCGTCGGTGTCGAACGTCGCGGCGTCGGCCTCGGGTGGCTCGGCGGCGAGCACGGCGTCGAGGCCGACGTGATCGGGGTCGGTGGTGTCGCCGGGCAACGCGGCGACCTCGTCGGGGGTGAGCTCGGGGTCCGTGACGTCCTCGGAGGCGGCGCAGCCCGCGAGGTGGCTCACCGCGGTGATGCACAGGGTGACGAGACACAGGTTCAGCATGCGAGTCATCGAAGTTCTCCTCGGGGCGCACGGCCCCGTGTGATGGCCGCGGTCAACGCAAGCGGCGTACCCGGGCGCATCTGCGCGCAGCCATGCGTGAAGCCGAAACCAGGTGTAACGGCCGGCGCTACAGAGTCAGCTGCACGGTGGCGTCTCGTCCCCCGGACACGTGTAGCGGCCCGCGCTACAGCCACGCGCTGCCGCGCGATGGCGCGGGTTCAGGCCCCCGGCAGGTTCGCCGCGGCGATCGCGCGCGCGACGCGGACTCCGTCGAGGGCGGCCGACACGATACCGCCCGCGTAGCCGGCGCCCTCGCCGCACGGGTAGAGGCCGGCGAGGTCGGGCGAGTCGAGGCGGTCGCGATCGCGCGGGACGCGGACCGGCGACGAGGTCCGCGACTCGACACCGACGAGCACGGCGTCGTCGGTGACGTAGCCGCGCATCTGGCGATCGAACGCGGCGAGGGCCTCGCGCAGCCGGGCGGCGAGCGGCAGGCCGGTGGTGTCGAGGACGGCGGCGATGTCGCCGGCGGCGAGGCCGGGCTGGTAGCTGGTGGCCGGGACGGTGGACGAGGCGCGGCCGCGCAGGAAGTCGGTGACGCGGGTCGCGGGCGCGCGGAGCTCGCCGCCGCCGGCCAGGGCCGCCGCGCGCTCGAGGCGGCGCTGGAGCTCGATGCCGCCGAGCGGCGGTGACAGGCCGAGGCGGGCGAGATCGGCGAGCTCGATCGCGACGACGAGGCCCGAGTTGGCGAACGCCGAGTCGCGGCGCGACAGGCTCATACCGTTGACCACGACGCCGTCGGGCTCGGTCGCGGCGGGGACGATCCAGCCGCCCGGGCACATGCAGAACGAGAACGCCCCGCGGCCGTCGCCGGGGGTGAACGCCAGCTTGTAGGCAGCGGCCGGCAGTGCGGGGTGGCCGGCGACCCGGCCGTACTGGATCCGATCGATCAACGGCTGCGGGTGCTCGATCCGGACGCCCATCGCGAACGGCTTGGCCTCGAGCCGCACGCCGGCGCGCACGAGCAGATCGTGGACGTCGCGCGCCGAGTGGCCGGTGGCGAGCACGACGGCCCGGCCGGTGACCTCGCCGCCATCGGCGAGCCGCACGCCGATCGCCCGGCGATCGTGACCGGACGCGCGGACCACGAGATCGACCACGCGCGCGCCGAACCGGACCTCGCTGCCGACGGCGGCGAGGGTCTCGCGCAGGGCGGTGATCACCTTGGGCAGCTTGTTCGAGCCGATGTGCGGCCGGGCGTCGATCAGGATGTCGCGCGGCGCGCCGTGGATCGCGAGGACCTCGATCACGTCGCGGACGTCGCCGCGCTTGTGCGAGCGGGTGTAGAGCTTGCCGTCGGAGTACGTGCCTGCGCCGCCCTCCCCGTAGCAGTAGTTGGAGTCCGGATCGACCCGGCCGTGCTGGGTCAGGCCCTTGAGGTCGCGGCGCCGTGCCTGCACCGGCTTGCCGCGATCGAGGATCACCGACGGGATCGCGGCGCGCGCGAGCTGGTAGGCGCAGAACAGGCCGGCCGGGCCGCCGCCGACGATCACGACCGGCGGGCCGACGCCGGCGCGCACCGGCTCGCCGCCGAGCGGCGTGTTGCCGGCGGCACCGACGACGACGTGGAACCGCACCCGGCCGCGCCGGGCGTCGAGCGAGCGCTTGCGGATCTCGAGCGGCGGCAGCTCCGCGGGCGAGCCGCCGAGCCGGGCCGCGAGCCGGGCCGCGAGCGCCCCCGGCTGGTCGAGGGCGGCGAGCTGGTCGAGCTCGACCTCGAGCTCGATGTCATCGTCGGGAGCGAGCCGCGGCAAGGCCACATGGTAGCGGAATGCGAGGCTGGTGTAACATCGGGCGATGGAGCCAAGCGACGGGGAGCTGCTCGAGCGATGGCGATCCGGCGACGCGGCGAGCGGCGAGGCGCTGTTCGAGCGCTACTACGACATGGTCGAGCGGTTCTTCCTCAACAAGGTGTCGAGCGGCGTGCAGGACCTCGTGCAGGAGACGTTCACCCGCTGCGTCGAGAGCCGCGAGCGGATCCGCGATGACGATCGGTTCCGGATGTACATGTTCGGGATCGCGTACAACGTGCTGACCGGCCACCTGCGCGAGCGCTACCGCGGCGACCGCGCGATCGATCTCGGCGAGATCTCGGTGTGCGACGTGTCGCCCGGGCCGAGCTCGGTGGTGGCCAGCCGCCGCGAGCACCGGCTGCTGATCGAGGCGCTGCGCGCGATCCCGGTCGACGACCAGGTGATCCTCGAGCTGCATTACTGGGAACAGCTGACGACCCACCAGATGGCGGACGTGATCGGCATCCCGGTCGGCACGGTGCGCGGCCGGCTGCAGCGCGCGCGGACCCGGCTCGAGGCGGTGATGCAGCGCCTCGCCGAGTCGCCGCAGGACCTGAGCTCGACCTTGGCGCGGCTCGACGACTGGGCCGCCGAGTGCCGCCAGCAGCTCGACAGCTATCGCCTCGCCGAGCGCGCCCCGACCCGCGCGGCCGGATCGCCGAGCGCGACGTAGCCGGCGAGGTCCTGCAGCACCATCCAGCGGTGGCCGAGCCGGACCTGCGGGTCGACGGCGCCGGCGTCGCCACCGGCGGCCGCGCCTGCGGCGGCGACCACAAGCTCGGTCTGGACCTGGTTGCGCGCCCGCATCAGGCTGCCCGACAGCGCCAGGCCGACGCGCGTGCCCTTGACCAGCTGGGCGACGAGCTCGTGGAACCGCCGGTGGCGCTCGCCGCGCGACATCTTGTCGAGATCGCAGAACCCGTAGCTCCACGCCAGGTCGAGGTGGCCGATCACCGCGAGCGGCCCCTCGGGGTTGGCGAGCGCGGCCTGGGGCAGCGCGGCGAGGAACGCGGGCTCGCCCTCGCCGGGCAAGGACGCCAGCACGGCCCCGAGGTCCTCGTCGTGCTCGCCGTGGGCCGCAAGCCGCGCGAGCCAGGGATGATAGGCGCTGGACCGCGGCGTGCCGGCGCCGAAGCAAGCGAACAGGAGCCACACGCCGCCGGGGATGAACGCGGCGCGGGACACCCGCTCGGCGTCGAGCTGGCGGCCGCCGCCCAGGCACAGCCCGCCCTGCAGCGCGCGGCGGCGGTCCGGCGAGCCCCAGCCGCCCGGCGGCGCGCCGGCGCCGTGGCTGCACGAGAACAGCACGCTCGGGGCGGCCGCGGCCTCGACCAGGCGCGCCTCGGCCCGGGCCGGATCTTCGTCCTCGATCGCGGCGATGTCCCGGGCGGCGAACCGGCCGGCATCGCGCTGCTGCTCGGCATCGGCGATGCACGGCTGCATCAGCAGGCGGCGACCGATCTCGGTGGCGGAGGTCCCGTCGCGCGCGGTGAAGTACACGGCGCGCGGCGGCCCCGGCGCGGGCGCGCGCTCGCTGCGCACGAGCTTGTCGACGTACGCCGCGTAGCCGGCGTCGGCGTCGAACCCGACGCGGCCGACGTGGAACCCGGCGGACAGCACCTGCTGGAGCTCGAACGACACCTGGTCGGGGCGGCCCAGCACCAGCAGGTAGCCGGGGATCGCGTCCTGCATCGCGTTGCCGACCAGCTTGCGATCGATCCACGCCGCCGAGGCCGCGGCGGTCATGTCCGGCGGCACGCGGTAGATCGCGACCTCGGCGTCCTGGTCCTCGGCGCGGCGCTCGATCAGCGGGCGCAGCAGCGCGAGCAGGTGGTCTCCGGCCTCGCCCGCCGGCGCGATCACGCCCCAGCCCTGGTCGCGCAGCGAGCCCGGATCGCCGCCCGGATCGACGAAGCTGTGCGGCCGCGCATCACCGCCGGGCGCCGGCTGCGCCTCGGTGGCGTCGGCGAGCGCGCGCGCGGCGAGCCCGTGAGCGAGCGACTGACCGGGCTCCCCGGCCGGGCTCAGGAACAGCTCGAGGGTCGGCGCGTCGGATCGCATGGCAGATGCCGACGCTGACCGATTGTTGCCGGCGCCGTCAACGGGCATACTGATCCGCGGCGGAGGGCGCCTCTTTGGATCTGCTGCTCGCGCATGGGGACGACGGGAGCCCGGTTCTCGATCACGGAGCTGATCCGAGCACCGCGGCCGCCGTGGCCAGTCCGGCCGAGCGGCGCCGCGAGCGGTTCCTCGCCGACATCACCGCCAACGCCAACGACCTCGCGCGCCAGGGCTGGGCCGTGGTCGTGCCGGACGGCCCGGAGGGCGCACGGCTCGAGGCGCTGGTGCAGCGGCTGGTCGCGGCGCGCGCCGAGGACCAGGGCGCCGACGTGCTGACGATCCGGGTGCCGCCCGCCATGGACTCGGCGGCCGCCGCGCGGTGGAAGGCGTCGGTGTACCCGACGGCGTACGGCGAGGACGAGGCGCGCCGGCCGCGCTACCTGCTGATCCTCGGCGACCTCGATCGCGTGTCGCTCGACACCCAGCAGGCGCTGGCGCAGGACGGCATCCTCGGGCGGCTGGCGTGCACCGGCGACGACGGCTACGGCGCGTACGTCGACAAGCTGCTGGCCTGGCAGCGCGCGCCGTCGCTCCACGATCGCGCCCGCGCGCTGTTCTACACCGTGCACGACGGGACCACGGCGACCGCCGAGGGCGAGGCCAAGCTGATCCGGCCGTGCCACGAGCGCTGCGTGCGCGCGGCGCGCGACAAGCCGCGGGTGTTCCCGGCGAGCGCGGTCGAGAGCCACGGCGCGCACACGCCGGATCCCGACGAGCTGCTCGGGCTGGCGGCCGCGCGCCACCCGTCGGTGCTGATGTCGATGAGCCACGGCATGGGGCCGCCGCGGCGCCGGACGTGGTCTCCCGACGAGGCCCGCGAGCACCAGGGCGCGATGAGCTTTGGCGCCGAGGGCGCGCTCGCGCCCAGCGACGTGGCGTCGGCGCCGTTCCTGCCCGGCGGGCTGTGGATCTACTTCGCGTGCTTCGGCGCCGGCACGCCGCGCACCAGCGCGTACCATCACTGGCTCGAGATGCTCGCGGGCCAGGGCATGGCCGACCTCGGCCCGGTCAACGCGACCTTGCGCGGGCTCGACGAGGCCGGCGGGTTCGTCTCGGGGCTGGGCAAGGCCGCGCTCGCCAACCCAAACGGGCCGCTCGCGGTGCTGAGCCACATCGATCTGGCGTGGAGCTACAGCTACGAGGAGCTGCGGGTCGGCGGCGCCGAGGACTCGCGGCGGGTCAGCGGCTCGAACCGCTCGCTCAACTTCTTCCAGCTGATGACCAAGCTGGTCGCCGGCGCGCGCGCGGGCGCCGCGTCGCTGGCGCTCAAGCTCCGGCTCGGCGCGGTCGGGGCCGAGCTCAACGCCCACTACGATCGCTGCAAGCGCGCCGGCGCGGTCGAGGGCGCGACCTCGACGGACATGCTCGCGCTCGGCAACCTGTGGATGCTGCACCAGGACCTGCTCGGCTTCACGCTGCTCGGCGATCCTGCCGTGCGGCTGCCGCTCGCGAACACCGCTCCGGGCACCGCTCCGGGCACCGCCCCGGGCACCGGCGAGGCCGCGCGCGCCGCGCCGTGGGGGGAACGCAGCAGCGCCGAGCTCTCGCTCCCCGGCGCAGGCCGAGACGCCGGCGCGCGCGAGGTCGACCCGGCCGCGCTCGACGCCCTGGAGCGCGCCGCGATCGCGGTGGCCGGTGGCGACAGCCCGGGCGTGGTCGCCGCCCACCTCGGCGTGCCGCGCAGTGACATCGTCGAGGCCGCCGAGGCCTATCGCACGGCCGGCCGCGCGGCGCTGTCCGCGCTGCTGGGTCGCCGAGGTCCGGACAAGGAGCGTGCACCATGAGCGACGCGACGCGCATCGCCGCCGATGCGGCCCTGGCGCAGCTGCTGGTGGGCAATGGCATCGATGCCATCACCGGCGAGTACCTGCTGCCACCGATCGACGTCCACCAGCTCGCGCGGGTCGCGACCGGCGGGCGGCTCGACAGCGCCGAGCTCGCGGATCTACAGAACAAGAGCCGGCGCGGCCGGCGGGCCAACTACGCGGTCGTCGAGGGCGTCGATCCCAACGACCTGGCGCAGGCCGGGTGGGCGCCGGTGTTCCCGGCCGCCGCCGACGCCGCGGCCGCCGCGCGCCAGGCCCACGTCCGTGACGCGCTGGCGCCGCTGTTCGCGCACCGCCGCGCCGCCGCCGGCGAGCTCTACCGCGAGTACCTCGGCGAGCTCGGCTACCGGCCGGGCGAGACCAAGCAGCAGTACCTCGCGCGCCTGGGCGCCGGGCCGGGTCCCGCGCGGCCGCAGAAGGTGCCGTATTATCTGCTGCTGGTCGCGACGCCCGAGGAGATCCCGTATCGCATCCAGTACCAGCTCGACGTCCACTACGCGGTCGGCCGGATCGCGTTCGACACGATCGAGGACTACGCACGCTACGCGCGGAGCGTGGTCGATGCCGAGACCGGCGGCGCCGGGCGCCCTCGCCACGCGACGTTCTTCGGGGTCGCCAACCCGGGCGACACCTCGACCCGGATCAGCGCCGATCACCTGGTGCTGCCGCTGATCGAGCACGTCGAGGGCCGCCGCCCGCACCACGGCTTCACCGTCGACAGCCACCTCGGCGACGCCGCGACGCGCGGCCGGCTCGTCGAGCTGTTTCGCGAGCCGCCGGCGGTGCTGTTCACCGCCGGTCACGGCATGGGGTTTCCGTCGGGCGACGCCGGCCAGCGCGAGCGCCAGGGCGCGCTCCTGTGCCAGGACTGGCGTGGGCCGGGCACGCCGGTGGCGCGCGAGCACTACTTCACCGGCGAGGACCTGCCCGCCGGCGCCGACCTGCGCGGCATGATCGGCGTGTTCTTCGCGTGCTACGGCGGCGGCACCCCGACGCGCGACGAGTTCACGCGCCGCGCCCTGGGCGAGGCCCACGCCCAGGAGCTCGCGCCCGCGCCGCTGATCGCGCGCCTGCCGCAGCGCATGCTCGGCCACCCCGGCGGCGGCGCGCTCGCGGTCGTCGGCCACGTCGATCGCGCCTGGGGCAGCACGTTCCTGTGGATCGACGCCCAGGGCAAGGGCCAGACCCGGCGGCACCTCGACGCGTTCGAGAGCCTGCTCGACAGCCTCATGGCCGGCAAGCGGCTGGGCTACGCCATGGAGTCGTTCAACCTGCGCTACGCCGAGCTCGCTGCGGACCTCAGCGAGCGCATCGAGCAGATCCAGCTCTACGACGAGCACTACGAGGACAGCGAGCTCGCGCACATGTGGATCTGCAACAGCGACGCGCGCAATTACGCGGTGATCGGCGATCCGGCGGTGCGGATCCCGACCGCCGGCGAGCGCGCGGCGCCCCGCCGCGATCCGATCACGCCGCGCGACGCGCGCGCGCCAGGAGCAAGCACGATGACCGACGACAGCACAGACCCGGCGCCACGCGACGGCGGCCCCGTCGACGACGCGCGGCGCGCCCACGACGAGCTGCCGGACTACGGCTGGTTCGGCGACAAGGCGGACAAGGCCGACAAGCCGCCGAGCGCGCTCGTGCGGCTGGGCAACCGGGTCGGCGAGGTGCTCGGCGACGTGCTCAACGACGCGGCGGTGCTCGAGGTCCGGACCTACACCGCCGACAACCTGGCGGCGATCGCCGGCGGCGAGCCGCTGCCCACCAGCGGCGCCCGGCTGCGCGCCTACACGCGCTGCAAGCTCGACGGCGACACCGAGGCGTGCGTGCCGGTGACGGCAGACGGCTCGGTCGATCAGGCGCTGTGGGCGCTGCACCTCGAGATGGTCAAGCAGGCCCAGACCCACCGCGCCGAGCTGCTCAAGACCGTGCTGTCGCTGTTCTCGCCGCGCGTCGGGAAGTGAGCGTGGCGATCTTCGAGCTGGCCGGCACGCCCGGGCTCCCCGATCTGCGCGTCGGCCCATGGACCAGCGCGCCGGTGCTGCCGTCGTTCGCCGCCCGCGCCGCTGCCGACGCTGGCGCCGGCCCGCCGGAGTCGCTGTGGCGGGTCGAGCTGCCGCGCGACCTCGAGGCCAGCCGGGCCGCGCTCGCCGGCGGCGAGCACAGCGTGGCTCGCACCCACGCCGCGCTGGACGAGCTGCCGCACCGGCTCGAGCGCGCGCTCGCCCGGGCACACGCCGACGCCGTGCGCGCCTCGCCCCGGCGAGCGGATGGCGAGCAAGCGGATGGCGCGGAGCTCGGCACCGGACCGCGCTCGGTTGCCCCGGATCGGCGGGGGCCGGAGCGGTCGGCCGACGCAGCGCGATCTTCCGCCCGCCAGGAGCGGTTCGATGACGAAAGATCCCGCGATGCAACATCGGATCTGGCTCGCTCGGATCGGCTGCGCGCCCGGAGATCCACCGGCGCCGGGCAGGGATCGGGACACGCGGATCGCTTCGGTGACGAGCGATCACCGGGCGCAGGACCGTCATCGGGCCGCGAGCTTCTCGTGCACGCCGGCCGGTTGCACGGCGCGGAACCTGGCTCCACTCGCTCGGATCGACCAGAGGGAGAGCTGTCGTCCCACGGGGCACGAGCTGCTGCCCGCAACGATCTGTTCGACGCCGAGGGTTCGCCCGGTGTCGGCTCGGGGCCCGCGCCCACCGCTGGCGGGTTATCCGTGCCGGGCCGGTCGCCGGAGTCCGACCTGATCGCCGCGCTGCGGAGGGCCGAGGCCGGCTTGCCGGGCGTCGACCGGATGACCGCGTGGTCGGCGGGTGGACCTGGCGTCGTGCCGTCGCACGACGAGGACGGCCCCGGGTGGATCGAGCGCACGCTCGATCAGATCGCCGATCTCGCCCGCGGCCGCGCCCGGATCGAGACCCGCCTCGAGGGCGCGCTCGTCGCGCACAGCCTCATGACCTTGTCGGGAGACACCGAGCTGTGGATCGCGCGGCGGCTATCGGTCGCGGGTGCTCAGCTCCACGCCCGCTCGGTCGCCGTCGCGGTGCGCACGCGGCATGCGTGGGCGCGCATCCTGACGCTGGTCGCGCGAGGCTGCGCGCGGATCATCGCGCTCGGGTTGCCCGGCGCGAGCCTGACCGCGCTGCCGATGGTGTGGCGGTTCGTCCGCGACGTGCTGCGCGAGGTCCGCGGCTGGAGGGCCGCCACGCGTCCCGCGTGATCTACTGCGGCGAGTAGATGAATTCGACCGTGCTGCACACGGCGACCGGGCTGCCGTTGAGCAAGAACGGCCGGTAGTGCCACCCGTGAACGTTCTCGAGCAGCTTGCTGTCGTAGTCGGTGTACCCGGTGCGCTCGGTCAGCGCCGACTCGGTCACGAGGCCGGTGGTGTCGACGCACAGCCGCACGACGCCCTTCACGCTGCCCACGCCGTTGCGGATCATCGCGGCGCGGGTGGCCTTGCTCGGCTGCACGTCGTCGTTGCCGGAGATCCGCTGCGGCTTGAGCGCGCTCGGATCGATCGTGATCGGACCGGATGCGACCTCGGTGAGGCACCTCGACGAGCAGCCGTCGCCGCTGCGCGTGTTGCCGTCATCGCACTGCTCGCCGGCCTCGACGGTGCCATTGCCGCACACCGCACGAGCCGGCGGCGCGGGGTCGGCCGGCGGGGTCGCCGGCTTCGCAGGCGCGGCGGGCGGCGGCGCCGGTGCCGTGGTCGCCGGCGTCTCGGAGGGGGACGTCACCGCCGACCCAGGATCGCCGGCCGGCGGCGCCTCGCGCGCGGTCGGCTGCGACGCCTGCACACCGGGTTGCAACGCCGTCGCCCCGGGCTGCGTTGCCCGCGCTCCAGGCTGCACCGCCTGTCCACCGGCCGCAGCCGGCTGCCCGGGCTGCGACGACTGCCCACCGGCCCGCGCCGTCTGCCCACCGGCCCCCGCCGGTTGCGCACCGGTCCCCGCCGCATGCCCGGGCTGCGCCGCCTGCCCACCGGCCCCCGCCGACTGCCCACCAGGCTGCCCCGACTGCCCACCGGCCCCCGCCGACTGCCCAGCAGGCTGCGCCGACTGCCCACCAAGCTGCACCGCCTGTGCACCGGATCCCGCCCGCTGCCTACCAGCCTGCGCCGACTGCCCACCAGGCTGCGCCGTCTGCCCACCAGGCTGCCCCGATTGCCCACCAGGCTGCCCCGACTGCGCCGACTGGCCACCAGATTGCCCCGGCTGGCCACCAGGCTGCGCCGATTGCCCACCAGGCTGCCCCGATTGCCCACCAGGCTGCCCCGACTGCCTATCAGGCTGCCCCGGCTGCCCACCAGACTGCACCGCCTGGGCACCGGCCCGGGCGGTCTGCCCACCAGGCTGCGCCGCCTGGCCACCAGGCTGTGGCACCTGCGCGCTCGACTGCGCCGCCGCGCTCGACGGCACCAGCGCCGCCGGTGATGGCGGCGGTGGCGTGGCCGAGGCCGGCGGCTCGCCGGTGCTCCGCGGACCCGGCGTGAGCGGCGGCGGCATACTTCCCGGCCCGGCTCGGTCAGCGGCGATCGGGCTCTGCGCCGAGGCCAGCTGCACCGACGCCGACGACTGCTTCTGCGTCTCGTACACCGCCGCACCGCCGATGACGGCCACCCCGCTGACCAGCGCGACGACGGCGATCTTGGCGGTGAGCACCTTGCCG
>DASWRS010000377.1:0-11607 GCA_036403075.1 Kofleriaceae bacterium | reverse complement strand
AGGCGCTGCGAGCCTCGTCGGAGCGGCTGCCGGTGACCAAGCTCGGCATGGCGCCGCCGCCTCGGCCGAGCGCGGCGATGGCGCCACCGCGGCCGCGGCGGACCTGGCTCCTGCTGGTGCTGCTGCTCGGCGTCGCCAGCGCCATCGCCGTGGCGATCGCGCTGATCGGCACGTAGCCCGCGGCGGTCAGCCGGTGAGCTTGGCGACCTGGACGCGCGCGTCGTTGAACGCCGCCTGGCCGCCGAGATCGGCGAGGCCGGGCGGGATCAGCGCGTTGGCGGTGTAGCCGTTCGCGGTGTGACGCCGCCACAGCCCTTTGGCCAGGACGCAGACGCCGTCGCGGACCTCGGCGGCGACCTTGACCAGGCACTCGACCTCGCCGGTCGCGTTCCACACCCGCACGCGATCGCCGGTCGCCACGCCGCGGGCGGCGGCATCGCCGGGCGATAGCTCGAGCTGCGCCGGCGCCTTGCGCAGCTGGCCGAACGTCGAGCTGATCTGGGTCGCGAGCGCGGGCGAGATCAGCGCGAGCGGGTAGTCATCGGTGCGCGGGTCCGGGCGGTAGGTATAGAGGCCCTGCGGCGCCTCGCGATCGAGCGCGTCGGGCACCAGGTCGATCCGCGCGTCCGGCGTGCCCGGGAACACGTCGACGAACGGCACGCGGTTCGTGCCGCCCGGTGGCACGGCGATGTGATCGCGGGTGATCTGGGCGCGGAGCTCGGCGCCGTGCTCGCTGGCGGCGAACGTCGCGGCGACCAGCTCGTCGTCGGTCACCGGCTCGCCCGGGCGGGTCAGGCCCAGACGATCGAGCAGCGCGCCGAACAGCTGGTTGTTGCTGCGCGACTGCCCGACCGGGGTCGCGACCGCCGGGCTATCGAACATCCGCATCGTGCCGTAGCCGCGGCGCAGATCGCGGTGCTCGAGGAACGCGGTCGCCGGGAGCACGACTTCGGCGAGCCGCGCCGTGTCGGTCATCACCTGCTCGTGGACGACGACGAACACGTCGTCGCGCGACAGCTGCTCGATCACGCCGCGCTGGTCGGGCGCGGTGGCGACGGGGTTGCAGTTGTAGACGAACACGCACTCGATCCGCGGGCCCTCCGTGGTGCGCAGCGCGTGCGCGAGCTCGCTCATGTTGATCGTGCGGGTCGCCGGCGCGGGCTCGGCGATCGCGGTCTCGGCGGACATCGTCCACCCCACGTCGCTGTTCGACATGGTGTAGCCGCCGCCGCGCACCCCGAACTTGCCGGCGACCGCGGGCAGCGCGAGCACCGCCGCGACCGCGCTGCCGCCGTTGCGGTTGCGCTCGAGGCCCCAGCCGGCGCGGATCACCGCGGGCGAGCTGGCGGCGTAGAGCTCGACGAAGCGATCGAGCAGCGCCGGCTCGATCCCGGCCTCGCGGGCGGCGTCGTCGATCGACCACCGCGCCGCGCGCCGCGCCAGCTCGTCGGCCCCGGTGGTGTGGGCGTCGAGGAACGCGCGGTCGGCGTGGCCGCGCGCGAACAGCGCGTGGATCGCGGCGAGCGCGACCGGGAGATCGGTGCCGGGGCGCAGCGGCAGGTGCAGATCGGCGCGCCGGGCGAGCGGCGTCCGGCGCGGGTCGACCACGACGAGCTTGGCGCCGGCCGCGCGCGCCCGGTCGATCACCGGCACGAGGTGGATGCTGGTCGCCGACGGGTTGACGCCCCACAGCACGATCAGCCGCGAGTGCGTGAAGTCCTCGAGCGCGACGCCCGGCATCACGCCGTACAGCCCGCGCGTCGCCGCGGTGGTCGCCACCGCGCACAACGTCCGCGCGAGGTTCGAGGAGCCGAGCCGGCGGAACAACCGCTCGGCGAGCGCGCCCTCGGTCAGCCAGCCGTTCGAGCCGCCGTAGTGATACGGCAGGATCGCCTCGCCGCCCGACCGCGCGCGGATCGCCGCCAGCTTCCCGGCGATATGATCGAGCGCCTCGTCCCACGACACGGCCGACCAGCGATCGCTGCCCTTGGGCCCGCTGCGCACCAGCGGCGTGGTCAGCCGGTCCTCGCCGTACAGGTGATCGGCGATCTTGCGGACCTTGCCGCAGATGAAGCCGTCGGTCAGCGGCCCGCGGCGATCGCCCTGGACCTCGATCACCCGCCCGGCATCGACGGTGACGGTCAGGCCGCACAGGTCGGGACAGTCGAGCGGACACGCGCTGGAACGAGTTTCCATCGTGACCAACTATACGCAGATCCGCCCGCCGCGGCCGGCACAGTTGAACGCGCGCCCGACAGATCTCCGCTCACCAGCGGCCGGTGACGCCGTACATCGTCGCGGCGCGGCCGTCTCCGCCGGTGGCCGTGGTGATCGACGGCGCGACCGGGACCTTGGGGTTGTCGAGGTTGCGGGTCAGGACCCCGGCGGTGAGCAGGCCGACCGCCATGCCGCCGAGCGCGAAGTTCGCCAGGTGCTCCTGGGCGCGGGCATCGCCCAGCACGGTCGAGCTCTGCGTGCGCTGCGGCGGATACACCAGGCTCTCGGCCGCCAGGCCGCCGATGATCCCGATCAGCCCGCCGACGTCGATCAGCACCGCGTGGGTCCGGGTGATCGAGAAGTTGCTCTGCAGCAAGAGGCCGCCGACGGTGCCCATGCCCAGGCCGCTGAGCAACAGGCCGCCGCCGACGGTGTGGCCGGCGTCGAACGACTGCGCGAACAGCGCGCCCGCGACGCTGCCCCAGACCACGCCGCTGTTGATCAGCGCGGCGTCGCCGACGTTGATCCGGGTGCGATCGCCGATCAGGTAGCCGAACGTGCCGCCGAGCACCGCGCTGGCGCCGGTCACCGGATAGATCACGTCGGGCCGGCGCGTGAACACCAGGCTCGCCGCCGCGCCCAGGACCGCGCCGCCGGCGGTCGCGGTCACGGTGAGGTTGCTGGTGCCGAGCGGCAGGTTGTCGGGCAAGAGGAACATGCTGCCGAAGAACCCGGCCGCGCCGCCGCCCAGCGATCCGAGCCCGGCGAGCTGGGTGTTCTGGAACGCGTAGAGCAGCGAGGCCGTGGCCCCGGCGCCGGCCGCGGTCGAGAACGCGATCAGCTGGCGCCGGCCGATCTGCGGGGTCGCGGTGAGCTCGACCTGGACCCGCTTGACCTGGTTGGCGAGCACCTCGATGCGGCGGCGATCGGTGATCCGATCGGCCGCCTCGCTGGTCACGACGTAGGTGTTGCCCTCGAGCGCGAGGTCGATGTGGCCGATGCCGACCAGGCGATCGCCGAGGAAGATCCGGGCATCGGACGGCGTGACCTGCATCGACAGCCGGCCCTTGAGCGCGACCAGCGGGACGAAGTAGGTGTACGGCTTGCCGATCCGGACGTCGATCGCCTGGTGGTGGGGCTCGAAGCCGTCGAGCTCGGTGGTCATGTCGTAGTGGCCGCCGAGCACCTCGATGGTCTCGCCCGAGCGCGCGCGCGCCGCGACCCCGGCGTCGTTGGCGATCGTGATCTGCGCGCCGGCGGGCTGCGACTCGACGTAGAGCTTGGCCTTGAGCTTCTTCAGGACCTCGACCCGGCGGGCGACGTTGGCCTTGTCCTGCTGCGGGTCGGTCGCGCAGCCGTCGGCCGGCCTGGCGTTGGCCGGGACCTGCCGGACGTAGCGCTCAAGGTAGCCGATCGCCCGCTCGTAGTCGAGGTTGCGCTCGTAGGCCTGGCCGATGTCCTTGAGGATCGTGTAGAAGCTCGGCACCAGGCAGTAGCTGTAGATCATCTCGCGCACCGCGCCCTCGTAGTCGCCCTGGACGTAGAGCGTCTCGCCGCGCTCGTAGTGCTCCGAGCCCTGCTTGAACACCTCGGCCTTGCCCAGGTCGGTCTGCTTGCAGTCGTCGATCTCGAGCGGGGTGATCTCGCGGCCGACGTAGCCGGCGTCGGCCGGCGCGTCGGCTGCTGGCCGGGGCGCGAGCATCGAGCCCGGTGCCGCGGGCTGGGCCGACGCCGGCTCCGGGGCGCCGATCGCCGCGAGCGCCGCAGCGACCAGCGCCGCGCTCGCCGCGCGCGTCATGGCCGGGGCGGCGCGGCGCTGCCGGCCTTGAACGGGTTGCCGTTGAGCTCGCCGCCGGTCTTGTTCTTCTCGGGCTCGGGGCGCTTGTCGGGCGGACGGGTGCTCGGCAGGTGGACCGGCACGGTGCCCTTGGGCGCCTTCTTGAGCTTGATCGTGTAGAGCTTGTCCTTGTTGACGTAGGTGTTGAACGTGATCTGCTTGTCGTTGTAGTCGGGTGCCGAGGCGACGACCTCGGTGAAGTGATCGTGGACCACGAGCTTGAGCGTCACCGGCGACGGGCCCTTGTCGACGCCGTCGACCTGGATCTCGGCGCCCGGCGGCTCGGTCCGGATCGTGACCTCCATGGTCTCGGCCTCGGGCGCGGCGTCGACCTCGACCGGCGGCGCGGCGTCGACGACCACCGGCGGTGGCGTGACCGGCGGCACGACCGCGCGGCGGCTCTTGACCACCTCGCTGCCGCCGAACAGCATCACCACCGTGGTGACCACGGCCGCGATCACCACCGCGACCAGCGCGATCCAGACCGCGATCTTGAGCGGGCTCCTGGTCCGGCCGCCGGCCTTGCGGCGCGGGCCGGTGATCTTGGCCCGCTCGGTCGACCGGCTCGGATCGTCGAGCAGGGTCGCGATGTCGGCGAGCAGCTCGCCGGCGCTCGCGTAGCGCTGGGTGCGCTCCTTGTCCATCGCGCGCATCACGATGGCCTCGAACTCCTCGGAGATCTCGGGCCGCAGCTCGCGCACCGACCGCGGCTCCTCGTTGAGCACCTGCGAGATCACGCTGAGGTAGTTGTTGCCGATGAACGGCACCCGGCCGGTCGCGGCCTCGTACATGATCACGCCGAGCGCGTAGATGTCGACCCGGGCGTCGAGCTCGTCGTCGCCGCGCGCCTGCTCCGGCGACATGTACAGCGGCGTGCCGAGCACCATGCCGGTCTGGGTCAGCCGCGGCTGCTCCTCGGCCTCGTCGCTGGCGCGCAGCGACTTCGAGATCCCGAAGTCGACGACCTTGACGAAGTCCTGGTCCTTGCGGCGCAAGAGGAACAGGTTCTCCGGCTTGATGTCGCGGTGGACGATGCCCCGGGCGTGCGCGGCCGCGAGCGCCGAGGTCGCCTGCGACGCGATCTGCAGGATCCGCTGCTCGGGTAGCCGGGTCTCGCGCGCCAGGCACTCCGCGAGCGACTCGCCCTCGAGGTACTCCATCACCACGAACGTCCGGCCGTCCTCGGTGGTGCCGAAGTCGGTGATGTCGATGATGTGCTCGTTCTGGCACGACGACGCGAGCCGGGCCTCCTGCTCGAGCCGCTGCACGATCGCCTCGCGGCGCGCGTACTTCTCGAGCAGCACCTTGACCGCGACCCGCTTGCCGATCAGCGTGTGGGTCGCCTCGTAGACCGCGCCCATCCCGCCCTGACCGACCTTGCGCGTCACCAGGTAGCGCCCCGACAGCGTCGTGCCGACGATCTCGGTCTCGCCCGGCGCGCGCGGCGCTTCGCCGGCGCTGGTGGCGCCGAGCGCGGTCTGGGCGCCGGACCGGGCCGCGACCGCTACCGCGGTGTCGTTGGCGCCGAGCACCGCCGAATCGCTGTTCGGCTCGAGCGAGCGCACCACGAGCCGTTGCGGGGTGTCGGCTGCGGGCCGCCCCGGCTGGCTATCGCCGTCTGGCTTGCCACCCGAACCATTGGACATCGCAGTCTTACTCGATCCTAGGGGGCCGGAGTGGCCGAGTCAAACGACGTCTGCCGCCTCACGCGGAGACCCGGGGCGCGCGGGCCGGGTTGCCTCGGGGGACCGGGCCGGCCCGACGCGGCGCCCCCGGTGCGGGAGCGCGGCCGCGGATGCTTGATTTGCCGACGAGAGCGGGCTATGGAGGCCCGCAACCAAAGGAGACTCTCGTGGCGAATCACAAAGTGGCCGATCTCAAGCTTGCCGACGCGGGGCGCCTGCGGATTGACTGGGCCGAGACCCGCATGCCGGTGCTGATGGCGCTGCGCGAAAAGGGCAAGAAGGACAAGCCGCTGCGCGGGATGAAGGTCGCGGGCTGCCTGCACGTGACCAAGGAGACCGCCGTCCTGATCCGCACGATCATCGCCGCGGGGGCCGAGGTCAGCTGGTCGGGCTGCAACCCGCTGTCGACCAACGACGAGGTCGCCGCGGCGCTCGCCGCCGATGGCGTGTCGATCTACGCGTGGCACGGTCTGTCGACGGAAGAATTCTACTGGTGCATCGAACGCACCCTCGATTTCGGGCCGACGCTGACGCTCGATGACGGCGCCGACCTGATCTTCACGGTGCACAACAAGCACAAGAACCTGGTCAAGGACATCATCGGCGGCACCGAGGAGACCACCACGGGCGTGCACCGGCTGCGCGCGATGGCCGACGACGGCAAGCTGCTCTACCCGGTGATCGCGGTCAACGACAGCGAGACCAAGTGGGACTTCGACAACGTGTACGGCACCGGCCAGTCGTCGCTCGACGGCGTGCTGCGCGCGACGTCGATCCTGATCGCCGGCAAGACCGTGGTCACCGGCGGCTACGGCCACTGCGGCCGCGGGGTCGCCGAGCGCGCCCGCGGCCTGGGCGCCAGCGTGGTCGCGACCGAGATCCGGGCGACCCAGGCGCTCAAGGCGATCCTCGAGGGTCACCGCGTGATGCCGATGGACGACGCCGCCCGGGTCGGCGACATCTTCATCACCGCGACCGGCATGAAGGACGTGCTGGTCGGCCGGCACTTCGACGTGATGAAGGACGGCGCGGTGGTGTGCAACACCGGCCACTACGACTGCGAGATCAACCTCAAGGATCTCGAGGCGCGGTCCAAGGGCCGCCGCACCGTGCGGCCCAACTGTGAGGAGTACACGCTCAAGGACGGCCGGCGGATCTACGTGCTCGCGCAGGGCCGCCTGGTCAACCTCGCGGCCGCCGAGGGCCACCCGAGCGAGGTCATGGACATGTCGTTCGCCAACCAGTACCTCGCGCTGTGCCGGCTCGCCAAGGAAGGCCGGACGTTCGACAAGAAGGTCTACGAGCTCCCCAAGGAGCTCGATCAGGAGATCGCCGGTCTCAAGCTCGAGACCATGGGGATCAAGATCGACCGGCTCAGCGCCGAGCAGGTCGCCTACGCCGGCGACTACTCCGCCGGGACCTGAGCCGCCGCGCGTCAGGTGCAGACCGGCTGCGGCGCGCACACCATCGTGCCCGGATCGCAGTAGAAGGTCTCGCAGTCGGGGTTGCCCCGGCACCGCACACCGTTGGCCTTGGGCAGGGTGCAGGTGCCCATCAGCTCGCCCTCGGGGACGTCGCAGAACGCGCCCTCGCCGGCGCAGGCCTGGCTCGGTGCGCACGTGCTGCCGAGCGCAAGGCCGACGCTGCAGTGCCGGGTCGCGTCGCAGTGGTAGACCCGCGAGCAGTCGTCGCGGGTCGCGCACGGCGCGCCGGCGAGCCCGACCTTGACGCAGGTCCCCGTCGTGGAGCTGCACGTCGTGCCCTCGTCGCGACACCCGCTGGTGCACGGCTGGTCCGGCCCGGGCAGCGCCACGCAGGTGCCGCCGCGATCGCAGTCGAGCCCGTAGCGGCACTCGGACTGGTTGGCGCAGAACCCCCCGGCGGGCTTCTGCGCCACGCACGTCAGCGGCGCGTCGCAGAACGAGCCGGGCTCGCAGCGCGCGTGCTCGCAGGACTCGCCGAGCTTGGCGTGTCCGGGCGCCGTGTCCCCGATGCAGGTGCCCATGCAGCACGCCGTGCCGCACGACGACGGCTGGCTGCAGTCCTGCGAGATGCACTCGAGGTCGAGCGCGCAGGCCTGGCCTTCGTGCACCGTGCCGGAGAGCTCGGCGAAGCACGCGTCGGGTAGCTCGCGGTTCGACTGGCTGGTCACGTCGCAGCTGCGGTCGGCGAACGCGTCGAGGCAGGTCGCGGCGCTGTCGCCGTTGAAGCGGGCCTTGCCCAGGTCGAGCGCTGCGTGCTCGCTGACCGACAGGCCGAGCATCACGCCCGGCCCGATCTTGTCGCAGGTCTCGACGCTCTCGACCAGGCCGCACTTGACGAAGTGGCGGCAGTACGCGTCGCGCGTCGCGGCGTCGAAGTCGGCGAGCGACACCGGGTCGGTCCCGCACGCCGCGAGCAGGACGGCCGTCACGATCACGTGCGTTCGCATGGCTACCTCCCGACAAGGTCACCACACGGGGTATCTTGAGCGCAAGCCCCCGGATCGCGCGCGCGCCGTGCGGCGATGTGAGCGCCGCGCCACCGCCGCGGCGGCAGTCACAGCGGCGACTCGACGGGCTCGACCGCAACTCAGTCGTCGCGGCCCGTGCGGCGGCGCTTGGTCTCGGCGTGGTGGCGCTTGTCGGCGACCCGGCGGCGCTTGGCCGCGCGCGATGGCCGGGTCGCCCGGCGCGGCCTGGGCCGGTCGAGCGCGGTGCGCACGATCAGCGCGAGCTTCGCGGTGGCGTCGTCGCGGTTCTTGAGCTGATCGCGCGTCGCGGTCGAGGTGACGATCAGCGTGCCGTCGCCGGTCAGCCGGCTCCGCAGCCGGTCGACCAGCCAGGCGCGGTCGTCGTCGGTCAGCGCCGCCGAGGTCGTCGGGTTCCAGCGCAGCTCGACCTTGCTCGCGACCTTGTTGACGTTCTGGCCGCCGGGGCCGCCCGACCGCGCGAACGCGATCGCGAGCTCGCCGCCGGGGATGACGACCCGCGGCGTGACCACGATGTCCTCCACGGCGCCGCCTCGATCATCCCGGCGCGTCGTCGCGCTTGCGCCGCCGCTTGGTCGGGCTCTTGCTGGCCTCGTCGTAGACCCGCATCTCGGTCTCGGCGGTGGTCTGCACCGCCTCGAGGTACAGCGAGGTCAGTCCGAGGTGGTCGCCGCGCAGCGCCTCGTAGTAGCGCTGGCGATCGATCGAGTGGACGATCGCGATCGGGTAGCCGCCCTCCTGCAGCAGGAGGTTCGACGCGATCCGGATCGTGCGGCCGCTCTCCTTGGCCCACGGGAAGATCGCCATGAACCGCGAGTGCAGGGTCGCGACCCGCTCGATCACGTGCAGGTGCTTGGTCCCCGGCTCGTCGATCCACTCGCCGAGCTTGCGCATCGACGGCAGGATCTTCTCGGGCGGCGCGATGTCGTGATAGTAGAGCCGGTGGAGCGGGTTCTCCTTGCGGAACGGTAGCCCCTTGGCCTTCTCGTCGGGCGACAGGATCGAATACAGCTCGCGGATCGTGTCGAGCTTGAATGGCTTCTTCTTGTTCGCGGCCTGCTCCGCGGCGTAGTTGCACGCATCGTCGAACCGGCGGATCTCCTCGTACGAGGGGATCAACGACGGATCGCTGATGATGCTCGGATCGACCGCCGCCTTGATCTCGCTGTACGACAGCACCTCGCCCTCGAGCGCCGCGTCGTGGTGGATGAGCGAGATCCGGAGGCGGTTGTTGAACTCGGTGCGCGCGACAGGATTCGCGGTCGCAACACGTGCACGCCACGCCGTCACGATGCGCTCGACCTCGCTGAAGCGAGCGTCGATATCCTCGGTTTCTTTGTACCTGAGCACGTGTTATCCTGTCGGATTAATTAGGCAATCGAATGGTGCAGTCTACGAGACGCCATCCGGATCGTCAAGTAAATGTGGGGGGCATGCCTACATCCAATTGCACACGAATTGCGCGGGGATCGCAAGATTTCTGCATTCTTGCGACATCAACATGATAGCTACCCCCGCCGTGGACAGTTTTGTGCACGCGCCGGTGCTGATCGCCGAGGTGCTGGAGGCGCTAGCTCCCCGAGATCACGCGGTGTATGTCGACGGCACCCTGGGCGGCGGCGGCCACGCGGCGGCGCTGCTGGCGCGCGCGCCCCACGCGCGGCTGATCGGCGTCGATCGCGATCCTTCGGCGCTCGCCGCGAGCCGCGAGGTGCTCGCCGCGTTCGGCGATCGCGTCCAGCTGGTCCACGGCGACTACGCCGATCTGCCGCGGATCCTCGGCGAGCTCGCGGTCGAGCGGGTCGACGGCATCCTGCTCGATCTCGGCGTGTCGTCGCCGCAGCTCGACACCGCCGAGCGCGGGTTCTCGTTCACCCGGGCCGGGCCGATCGACATGCGGATGGATCCGACGGCGCGCCGCACCGCGCTCGAGCTGATCCGCGAGACCTCGACCGACGAGCTCGCCGAGCTGCTGCGCGAGCTCGGCGAGGAGCGCCACGCGCGCAAGATCGCCCGGGCGATCCACGACGCGCTCGCCGCCGGCAAGCTGCGCACCACGCTCGACCTCGCCGGCGTCGCGGCCGCGGTGATCCCGGCGCGCGAGCAGCGGATGTCCAAGCTCCACCCGGCGACCCGCACGTTCCAGGCGCTGCGCATCGCGGTCAACGCCGAGCTCGAGCAGCTCGAGCGCTTCCTCGTCGACTTCCCCGACCTGCTCGCCCCGCGCGGCCGCTGCGCCGTCATCAGCTTCCACTCGCTCGAGGACCGGCTGGTCAAGCACCGGTTCCGTGACCTGGCCTGGACCACGTCGCTGCCGGCGCACCTGGCCGCCCAGGTCGGCGAGCGCGCCGAGCCGGTGTGCGCGCCGATCACGCGCAAGCCGGTGGTGGCCGGCGACGCCGAGGTCGCGGCCAACCCGCGCGCCCGTTCGGCGAAGCTTCGGGTCTGCGAGCGGACCGAGGCTCCCAATTTGCCCTCGGGCCAGCCGCACCTGTAGCCGACCCGGGCGGCTCGGCCACCGTGCTACGATCGCGGGCATGGAGGCGTTCCTGCGACTGTCACGTCGGGCGAGTTATGCCGACTACCTGACGGCCGAGCAGAACAGCGAATTTCGCCACGAGTTCCTCGACGGAGTGATCGTGGCGATGGCGGGCGGCTCGGACGAGCACAACGCAATCGCCGGGAGGCTCGCGGTGCTGGTCGGCGTCCGGGCGACCGGGCGCTGTCGGTACTACACGCCCGACCAGCGGTTCTGGATCGCGTCGCGCCGGCGGGGCCGCTACGCGGATGGCTCGGTGATCTGCGGCCCCCCCGAGCACCCGGCGCACGACGCGCAGGCGACGACCAACCCGATGATCGTGATCGAGGTGCTGTCGCCGAGCAGCGAGGGCGACGATGACGGCGACAAGCGGTCCGATTTCCAGTCGCTGGACTCGGTCGAGGCCTACGTGCTGGCGGCGCAGGATCAGCGGCGCGTGAAGCTCTATCGCCGCGCGGCTGGCGAGTGGCGCGTCGCCACGTACGGCGACGGAGACAGCTTCGAGCTGCCGAGCTTGTCGGCGCCGATCTCCGTGCGCGAGATCTACGACGGGATCCTCGACGACACCGGCCGGTCCTTGCTCCACAACGCGTAGCGCCGGGGAGATCGCGTACACGCGGCCGCCGGGGCTGCTGCGCGGATGGGTGTCGGGACAGCGCCCGCCGAACAACCACCTGGGCATGCGCGAGCGGCGCGAGGTATGTGCGGGCAAGACCCGGCCAATCCTGACCTGAAACTTACCCGGCAGCGGCCTCGTCCTTGGTGAGGGTGAAGCCAAGGGATCTGGCGGCTTCGGAGATCCCCGCGAGGCGGCGAGCCTGGAACTTTGCCTCGAACGCCGCCTCCCCGATGTCCACGT
>DASWRS010000376.1:0-5025 GCA_036403075.1 Kofleriaceae bacterium | reverse complement strand
CCCAAGACCGAGGCCGGCGCCCGGATCTTCACCCGGTTGATCGAGACCTGCGACGTGATGGTCGAGAACTTCGGGCCCGGTGCGATCGATCGCATGGGGTTTCCGTGGAAGAAGATCCAGCAGCTCAATCCCCGGATGATCGACGCGTCGGTCAAGGGCTTCGGGCCCGGTCCGTATGCGGACTGCAAGGTCTACGAGAACGTCGCCCAGTGCACCGGCGGCGCGGCGTCGACCACCGGCGAGATCGACGGGTTCCCGCTGGTGACCGGCGCGCAGATCGGTGACTCCGGCACCGGCATCCACCTGGTCGCCGGCGTCCTCGCCGCGCTCTACCAGCGCGAGAAGACCGGCCGCGGCCAGCGGGTCGAGTGCGCGATGCAGGACGCGGTGCTGAACCTATGCCGGGTCAAGCTGCGCGACCAGCAGCGCCTCGCGCACGGCCCGCTCAAGGAGTACCCGCAGTACCCCAACGGCAAGTTCGGTGTCGCGGTGCCGCGCGCCGGCAACGCCTCGGGCGGCGGGCATCCGGGCTGGATCGTCAAGTGCAAGGGCTGGGAGACCGACCCCGACGCGTACATCTACGTGATCGCCCAGGCGCAGGCGTTCCCGGCGCTCGCCAAGGTCAGCGGCCACGCTCACTGGCTCGAAGATCCGCAGTACAACACGCCCGAGGCGCGGCTGCCCCGGCTCGGCCAGCTGTTCGCCGAGATCGAGAAGTGGACACTGACCATGACCAAGATGGAGGTCATGGCGATCTTGAACCCGCTCAACGTGCCGTGCGGCCCGGTGCTGTCGATGAAGGAGCTCGCCGAGGAGCAGTCGCTGCGCCAGACCGGCACCGTGGTCGAGGTCGATCACCCCGAGCGCGGCAAGTACCTCACGGTCGGCAACCCGATCAAGCTGTCGGACTCGCCCGCCGAGGTCTCACGCTCGCCGCTGCTCGGCGAGCACACCGACGAGGTCCTGCGCACCGTCCTGGGCTTCACCGAGGCCGAGGTCGAGGCCGCGCGCAAGCAGGGTGCGGTCTAGCCATGACGCGCGTCCTGATCCTCGGCGCGTCGTACGGCTCGCTGTTCGGCACCAAGCTGCTGATGGCGGGCCAGAGCGTCTCGCTGGTCTGCACCCGGCCCACCGCCGAGCTGATCCGCCGCAACGGCACGGTGGTGAAGTTCTCGATCAAGGGCCGGGACGTCGACGTGCCCTCGACGCGGCTCCCCGGCGCGCTCGCCGCCGACGCTCCCGAGGACGTCGACCCCGCGGCGTTCGATCTGGTGGTGCTCGGCATGCAAGAGGCCCAGTACGGCGCGCCCGGCGTGCGCGAGCTGATGCACCGCGTCGCCGCGGCGCGCGTCCCGTGTCTGGCGATCATGAACATGCCGCCGCTGCCCTACCTCGCGCGGATCCCGCAGATCCGGATCGATGCAGTCCAGGCGTGCTACGCCGATCCGGGCGTGTGGGAGGGCTTCGATCCCGAGCTGGTGACGCTCGCGAGCCCCGATCCGCAGGCGTTCCGCCCGCCGGATCAGCCCAAGAACGTCCTCCAGGTCGGGCTGCCGACCAACTTCAAGGCGGCGCGGTTCTCGGCCGACGCGCCGACCGAGCTGCTGCGCAAGCTCGAGGCCGGCATCGACGAGGCGCGGTTCGATCCGGGCGACGGCCCGATCGAGATCCCGGTCAAGCTCAAGGTCCACGACTCGCTGTTCGTGCCGCTCGCCAAGTGGCCGATGCTGATCACCGGCAACTACCGCTGCATCCAAGCCGACCGCATGATCCCGATCAAGGAGGCCGTCCACGGCAACGTCGATCGGTCGCGCGAGATCTACGACTGGGTCGCGAAGCTGTGCACCGGCCTGGGCGCCGACCAGGCCGACCTGGTGCCGTTCGAGAAGTACGCCAAGGCCGCCGAGGGCCTTGGCAAGCCGTCGTCGGCCGCACGTGCGCTGTTCGGCGGCGCGGCGCACATCGAGCGCGTCGACTGCCTGGTCCGCCGGGTCGCCGGCCAGCAGGGCATGACCCTCGACACGCTCGACGAGATCGTCGCGCTGGTCGACCAGCGCCTCGCCGGCAACCGCGCCGCCACGCCTTCGAGCTGAGCGCGCGCCTCGCCCGCTGCGCCTGACGGCTGCCGCCGCCAGCGCGTCGACGTGGCACACGGCGCCGCCGCGCACGTGCGGTGGTCCTCGGTGTCGGCGCAAGCCCTCGGGCCGGCGGCTCCGGTCGGGCGGTCCGGTCGCAGCGAAGCCGGTGTAGCCACGTGCGCGGCCCGCCGGGCCCGCGGTCGAACACGCGCGGCGCCGGGGTTGCACCGTGGTCGGCCGGAGGTCAGAGCCATGATGGGACGATCTGGATGGTCACGATCGACCGCGCTCGGCGCGGTCGGCACGGTGTCGCTGCTGCTGATGGCCACGGGCTGCAAGCAGCGCGATGGCACGTCGACGACGTCGGGCGCGCTCGGCGGCTCAACGTACGGCGAGCCCGGCCTCGACGCCGGCTCCGACGAGCCCGACGCGGGCTCCGGCTCTGGCTCCGGCTCCGGCCTCGATGCGGGCCTCGGTTCCGACGCAGACGCGGGCTCCGGCTCCGGTTCCGGCTCCGGATCTGACGCCGGCTCGGGCTCCGGTTCCGATGCGGGCTCCGGTTCCGGCTCCAATGCCGGCTCCGGCTCCGGTTCCGGCTCCGATGCCGGCTCCGGCTCCGGCTCCGATGCGGGCTCCGGCTCCGACGCCGGCGAGTGCACCGATCCGGACGGCTGCGACGACATCTGCACCCAGATCGCCCAGGGCCTCATCGCGCGCAGCGAGGTCGGCCAGATGACGCTCGACCAGTGCGACGCCGTCTCCCCGATGGCCTCGGAGTGCAGCTTCAGCCCGGTGCCGGGCTTCGACCTCGGCGACGACGGCTGCAACGTCCAGAGCTCGGCGTTCGGCGATCTCGGCAACTACAGCGGCGCGTGTCCGACCGACATCTACGAGCAGCAGGACTTCTGCCAGTTCGCGATGCAGGCCAACGGCCCGCCGCGGATCCAGGACGATGCCGAGGCCTGGACCCAGGGCCCGGGCGGCGACGAGCCATCCGACGACGAGCTCCCCGGCGGCTTCGCCTATCCCAACCCGTTCGACGACGGCATCGACCCGACGACCGGGCTGCCGGCCTACACCGGCCTCGTGACGGTCTCGGCCTACGGCAGCCCCGGCGACCCCGCGCCCAACGACTACGTCAGCTTCCAGGCCCAGGGTCCGCGGCCGATGTCGGCGGTCGACTTCTATCGCCAGAACCAGTTCGAGACCCGCCCAGCGCCGACCCCGCCGCGCAAGGTCGTCGTGCTGGGCTCGTCGATGATGTCGACCCACAACCAGACCCAGAACGGCCGGATGTGCTCGCGGGCATCGACCCGCGCGGACCGGCGCCGGCTGCGCGGCAACGACTTCACCGCCTCGCCGGCCTGGAGCGCGCGCGTCCCGTGGCGGCTCGCCCTCGCGCTCGCCCGCACCGGCTTCGCCAGCGGCGATGTCCGCGGCGCTGCGCCGGGCACCCGCGACGCGTGCCAGAACCAGTGGCTCGGCCCGGCCACGCCGATCCAGACCGGCGTCAACTGGCTGACCCGCGTCGGCACCAGCGACGCCCTGATGATCACCGACGGCGGCCTGATCAACGACCAGCAGAGCCGCACCGGCGGCTGGAGCGACACCCTCGCCGGCCTGGTCGCCTGCAACGCCATGCAGCAGCTCGCCCCCGCGCTCAACGCGGTGCTCAACACCGAGCACGCGGCGCTCAACCCGCGCGGCGTCCGGGTCAACGGCGTCCGGATGGCCCGCCAGGCCCCGACGGTGCGGTTCGTCCGCCAGGTCCCCGTCGGCGTCTGGGGCGGCGCGCTCGATCTGCCGGCCAACCAGCGCGCCGGCCGGTGCTGGTACGCGACCACACGCGGCAACGGCCGCAACCCGGTCGTGACGCTGGGCCTGCTCGGCAAGGTCGAGAAAGAAGTCCCGCCGCTGGTCCGGCTGTGGACCGGCGGCCCGCCCGGCAGCCCGGTCCCCGGCAACCTCACCGCGATCAAGAACGCGTACACCGCGATCAACGTCAAGCAGGTCTGGCTGCAGTACCCGTACATGGATACCGCGAACGTCGTCCTGCGCGGCAGCGACCTCGCGCTGCTCTGGCCGGGCGTCGCCCGCAAGCTGATCGACCGCTGGGGCCCCGCCCCCGTCACCATCCCCGCGATCGACGCCGGCCTGCGCCCGCGCATCCGTCAGGTCAGCGACGACCTCAACAAGCTGATGTACGACACCATCGGCTGCAACGCCGTCGCCGCGTACGCCGCCGGCCATGCGCCCCTGGTCTGCGCCCGCGCCGGCCGCGCCCCGCGCGTCGCCATCACCCGCGACGCGTTCCCCGGCTGGGGCCCCGGCGATCATCAGACGACGATCATCGGCGGCATGCCCCACGAGAACGCCGCCGGCGCCAACAAGCTCGGCGCCGCGATCGTGGCCGCCGACGCGCTGCCCTGACGCGCCCGGCCGTCGCCTCGTCCACGCGCCGTCGATGCCCGCCAGCGCGCGCGGTTCGGCGGCGTCTCGCCCGCAACCGCGCCGCCACGTGAGCGAGCGCCTCGCCCGCGCCGTCGACGCAGCAGCAGCTTGGAGCGCTGCACGGCCGTGGGGAGAACGCCACCACGCGCGCTTGCGACGCGGTTCTGGCCCCTCACTCCGTCTGTTAACGGCCGGATTGCGATCGGGCGTCCGTGCCATCCTCACGACCCGCCGGCGAAGGACCACCCGGCCTGGGAATCTATCTCCGCTCGGGGCCAGACCGTCGTCGCTGCGCTGCGCGTTGCCGTGGTCACTGGTCGATCGATCACGAGGACCGATCGACTGCCGGAGCGATGGCGAACCAGGTACAGCCGGATCGCCTCTGCCGCTGGCCCGCTGCTCGTTCGTCCGGTATCCAGACAGCCGCGCCGCAATACGACCGATGCTGCCACCTACGCGGCACGCCGATGCGCGCCCACGGGTTCTATTGTGCCAG
>DASWRS010000375.1:0-9169 GCA_036403075.1 Kofleriaceae bacterium | reverse complement strand
GGCAAGCCTCAGCATTCGCTCCCATCGTACGAAGTCCCGGCCGAGAATTCCATGTGCAATGGGTCACGCCGGGGCATACGGCTGCCCGTTGTCCCGGACGCCGCGGCCGAGCGCGCGCCGCACCACGTTGCGCGCCGAGGTGTAGCCCGACAGCACCGCGTGCTTCATGCGATCGCGGCCGCGCGACGTGCCGACCGGGCGCGGCTCGAGGCCGAGCCGGCGCAGCTGTGCGTTGCCGCGGTACAGCAACTCGCGCTGCCGCGTGGCGTCGGTGTAGTACGTGAAGCTGATCGTGACCGACGGGTTGTCTCCGTTCTCGACCAGGTGCGGCGTGGTCGACGGCATATAGCCGCCCAGGCCGGGCTCGAGCTCGAACACGCGGGCGCGGGCCCGCCACGCCTCGCTCCAGGTGACCAGCTCGCGCGAGTGCTGATCGTGGAACAGCTCCTGCGCGCGCTCCGAGACCACGACGCGATCGAACGGGTCCCAGGTGTAGAGCCGCTTCCGCCCGCTGATCTGCAGGATGAAGTTGTGCTCGTGGTCCATGTGGAACGGCGTGATCGTGTTGGGTGACGATACGAAGATCCAGCCGGCGCGGTAGCACATGCCGGGATCGCGGCGCGAGACCAGCGGCCGGACCTCGTCGAGGACGTCATCGATCAGCCGGCGGTAGAGCGGATCGGCCTGGACGTTGAGCAGCGACATCCACGCCCTCGCCTTCGCGATGTCGGCGAGCGTGGCGGCGGCGCCCAGGTCGTTGGGGTGCAGCATCGGCGCATCGGCGAAGCTGGTGCCGGCGGTCGCGTCGGCCGTGTGGGTGCGGACCAGCTTGCGCGCCTGCTGGCGCTTGCCGAGCTCGACGAGCGCGTCGATCTGGAGCAGCGGGTGGTCCGACAGCGTGTGACGGACCGCCTGGATCTTCCAGGGGTCGAAGGACGCGGGATCCGATGCGGGATCGATCTCGATGCGAGCAGCCATACGCCTCCAAGGTAGCCGGTCAGGGCTTCGAGCTGGGGATCAGCGACGACAGCCAGCGCTGGAGCCGCGAGGTCGGCGGTAGCGGGGTCTGGGGTGGCAGCGGCCGGGGCGGCTCCGGGCGCTGGGTGTCGTAGTCGCGCGCGATCTGCTCCAGCGTCTGGAAGATGAAGGTCCGCGGGCTGATCCGCTTGCCGGTGCGCGCCTCGAGCTTGGCGATCGCCTGCATGATCAGCAGCGAGTGGCCGCCGAGATCGAGGAAGTTGTCGGACACCGAGATCCGCTCGACGCCGAGGAGCTCGCGCCAGACCGCGGCCACCAGCTGCTCGCCGCGGGTCCGGGGCGCGCTGGACGGTGCGATCGGCGCGGCGGGCTGGACGTCGGGAGCCGGCAGCGCGCGGCGATCGACCTTGCCGTTCGGGGTGAGCGGCAGCTTGTCGAGCGCCACGAACACCGCCGGCACCATGTAGTCGGGGAGCGAGGTGCGCAGGTGCTCGCGTAGCGCGGCGGCGGCCGGTGGCGCCCCGCGCGCGATCAGGTACGCGACCAGGCGCTGCTCGCCGCCGGGGCCGGGCTGGGCGACGACGACGGCCTCGGCGACCTGGGCGTGGCGGGCGAGCGCGACCTCGATCTCGCCGAGCTCGATGCGGTAGCCGCGGATCTTGACCTGGAAGTCGGTGCGGCCGAGGTGCTGGAGCTGGCCGTCGGCGCGCCAGCGCGCGAGGTCGCCGGTGCGGTAGAGCCGCGCGCCGGGGCGCGACGAGAACCGATCGCGCACGAAGCGCTCGGCGGTGAGCTGGGGGCGGTCGTGATAGCCGAGCGCGACGCCGGCGCCGCCGATGTACAGCTCGCCGGGGACGCCGATCGGCACCGGCTCGCCGGCGTCGTCGAGGATCCAGATCTCGGTGTTGTCGATCGGGGTGCCGATCGACACGCCGCCCCGGCCGAGCTCGACCCGGCCGCAGGTCGACCACACGGTGGTCTCGGTCGGGCCGTACATGTTCCACAGCGCGCCGACGCGGACCAGCAGCGCCTCGGCGAGCTCGCCGGGCAGCGCCTCGCCGCCGCACAGCGCCTTGAACCCGCTGCCGCCGCGCCAGCCGGCCTCGATCAGCATGCGCCAGGTCGCCGGAGTGGCCTGCATGACGGTGGCGCGGTGCTGATCGAGCAGGCCGCGCAGCGCGACGCCATCGGTCGCCTGCTCGCGGGTCGCGAGGATGATCTCGGCGCCGACGGCGAGCGGCAACAGCAGCTCGAGCACCGCGATGTCGAACGACAGCGTGGTGACCGCGACCAGGCGATCGCCGGCGGTCAGGCCGGGCCGCTCGCGCATGCTGGCGAGGAAGTTGACCACGGCGCGGTGCGGGACGCGCACGCCCTTGGGCCGGCCGGTCGAGCCCGACGTGTAGATGACGTAGGCGGCGTCGTCGGGACCGACGGTGATTGCCGGCGTCGGGGCCGCCAGCGGGGCGGCCGTCGGGGCCGCCAGCGGGGCGGCCGTCGGGGCGGCAACGACCTCGTCGATCGAGAGCACGATCGCCGGATCGAGCCGCAGCGGGGCCAGCGGACCGGCCGCGAGGTCCTGATCGGTGATCACCAGCCGGGCCTCGGAGTCGGCCAGCATGAACGCGAGGCGCTCGGGCGGGAACCCCGGATCGAGCGGCAGGTAGGTCGCGCCGGCGGCGAGCGTGCCGAGCAGCACCGACAGCATGGCCGGGGTGCGCTCGACCAGCAGCGCGACGACGTCGCCGCGCCGGATGCCGCGCGCCGCGAGCACCGCCGCGACCCGATCGCGCTGCATCGCCAGCGCCGCGTAGCTGACCGAGCTCACCGCGCCGCCGAGCTGGCGGATCGCGGTGCGATCGCCGTGCTGGCCGAGCGCCGCGAACAGCGCGGTCAGCGTGGCGTCGTCGGCGAGCGGCCGCTCGGTGCGGTTCCACAGGGCGAGCTGGGCGCGTTCGTCGCCGGTGACCTCGAGCAGGCGCCGCAGCGGGCGATCCGGATCGGCGGCGATCGCCTCGGCGAGCGCGAGGAAGCGCCGCCGCCAGCGCTGCGCGGTGTCCGGCTCGATGATGTCGGTGTTGTAGTTGAGGCCGCCGACCAGGCCATCGACGCCGTCGAGGAACCACAGCGCGACGTCTTGCGCCGCCGACGGCTGGAACACCGGCAGGTTGTGGTGCTCGAGATCGCCCCAGCGCGGCGGCCGCTGGCGCGCGTCCTGGTACGAGAAGAACGCCTGGTAGATCGGGAACCGGCTCTCGTCGCGCTTGGTCTCGAGCGCGCGCACCAGGTGCTCGAACGGCACGTCCTGCGCGCCGAACGCCTCGACGACCTCGCCGCGGATCTGGCGGAGCAGCTGGAGGAAGCTCGCGTCGGGATCGATGCGCAGCCGCAGCGGCAGCGCGTTGACGAAGAACCCCATGACCTGCTCGAGCTCGGGCAAGCCGCGGCCGCGGACCGGCGTGCCGACGAGGATCTCGCCCTGGCGGGTCAGCTGGTGGAGCAGCGCGGTCCACGCGCCGAGCAGGGTCATGAACAGCGTTGATCCCTCGCGCAGGCCGACGGCGCGCAGCGCCGCGGTCGTTGCCGCCGGCAGCGCCAGCCACTCGGTGGCGCCGTTGCCGCTCTGGATCGGCGGGCGCGGGTGATCGGTCGGCAGGTCGAGCAGATCGGGTGCACCGACGAGCTTGGTCCGCCAGTGCTCGAGCTGGCGCGCGAGCTCGGGGCCGGTCAGCCAGTCGCGGTGCCACACCGTGAAGTCGGCGTAGGTCACCGCGGGCAGCGGACGGGCGACCGGCGTGCCGGCGATCTGCGCGGCGTAGAGCGCCGACATCTCCTCGTAGAGCAGGTCGAACGACCAGCCGTCCCAGATGATGTGGTGCGCCATGAAGAACAGCACGTGGTGATCGGGCGCGAGCCGGTACAGCCGGACGCGGAACAGCGGCGCGCGGGTCAGATCGAACGCCTGGGCGATCTCGATCTCGAGGCGGCGGGCGAGCTGGGGCTCGCGCTGATCGGACGGCAGCCCGGACAGGTCCTCGAACGGGATCGCCGCGTCGACCTCGTCGAACACGATCTGCGCCGGCGCGTCGCCGATCGTGCCGACCGCCGTGCGCAGCACGGGCTGGCGGCGCACCAGCTCGGCGAAGGCGCGGCCGAGCGCAGCGGCGTCGAGCGCGCCGTGCAGGCGGTGCGCCGACGGCACGTTGAACACCGTGCGGCCGAGCTGGAGCTGCTCGAGGTACCACACGCGCTGCTGCATCAGCGACAGCGGCACCGGCCCGGTGTCGCCGCGTGGGGTGATCCGCGGCGGCGCCTCGGCGGCGGGGCCGGAGCGACGGTCGCCGCCGTCGAGCCACGCGGCGAGGCTGGCCACGGTGCTGTGCTCGAAGCCGGCGCGCATCGCCACGCTGCGCCCGAGGGTGCGCGACAGCCGCGCGGTCATCTGCGCGACCAGCAGCGAGTGGCCGCCGAGCGCGAAGAAGTCGTCGAGCACGCTGAGCCGCGGCAGCGCCAGCGCCTCGAGATAGGCCGCGGCGACGATCTGCTCGGTCGGCGTGCGCGGGGCGACCGGGGCGCCCTGGCCGGCGAGCGCCGGTCCCGACGGCGCCGGCAGCGCCTTGCGATCGACCTTGCCGCTGCCGGTCAGCGGCAGCGCGGCCAGCGCGACGAACCGCGCCGGGATCATGTAGTCGGGGAGCGAGCTCGCGAGGTGCGCGCGCAGCGCGTCGTCGCACGGCGCGGCGGACGCGGCGTCGCGGGGGCGCGGCACGACATAGCCGACCAGCCGCACGTCGCCGGGGCGGTCCTCGCGCGTGATCACGCAGGCCTGGGCGATCGCCGGATGCCGGGCGAGCGCGACCTCGATCTCGCCGAGCTCGATCCGGTAGCCGCGCACCTTGACCTGGAAGTCGGTGCGGCCGAGGCACTCGAGCGCGCCGCTGCCGTCGGCGCGCTGCCGCCAGCGGCCGAGGTCGCCGGTCCGGTACATCCGCGCATCGGGCTCGACCCGCGAGCGATCGGGCACGAACCGCTCGACCGTCAGCTCGGGCCGGTGGAGGTAGCCGAGGGTCACGCCGTCGCCGGCGATGTAGAGCTCGCCGACCACGCCGATCGGCACCGGCTGGCGGTCCTCGTCGAGCACGTGGATCTTCGTGTTGGCGATCGGGTGGCCGATCAGGACCGGGCCGGCCTCGTCGACCCGGTGCACCGCCGACCACACCGTGGTCTCGGTCGGGCCGTACATGTTCCACAGCTCGCCGACGCGCGACGCGAGCTCGCCCGCGAGATCACGCGGCAGCGCCTCGCCGCCGCACAGCGCCCGAAGGCCGGTGGCGCCGGTGGCGCCGGTGGCCCCGGCGGCGCCGCGCCAGCCGGTCTCGATCAGCATGCGCCAGGTCGCCGGCGTCGCCTGCAGCACGGTCGCGCGGTGCTGGTCGAGCAGGCCGCCGAGCACGCTGCCGTCGGTCGCCTCGTCGCGGGTCGCCAGCACGATCTCGGCGCCGACCGCGAGCGGCAGCAGCAGCTCGAGCACGGCGATGTCGAACGACAGCGTGGTGACCGCGAGCACGACGTCGCGCTCCGTCATCCCGGGCTCGCGCGCGATGCTGGTCAGGAAGTTGACGACGGCGCGGTGCGGGACGCACACGCCCTTGGGCTTGCCGGTCGAGCCCGAGGTGTAAATGACGTACGCGGCGTCGGCGGCGGTTCCGGACGGCGCCGGCGCGGCCACCGGCGGCGCCGGCTCGGTCGCCCCGGCGACGTCGTCGAGCAGGACCGCCGGAACGGCGCCGATCACCGCCGCGGCGCTCGCGGCGAGCGCACCGGCCGTGACGATCGCGGCGAGCTGGGCGTCCTCGACCATGAAGCGCAGCCGCTCGGCCGGGAACGCGGGATCGAGCGGGACGTACGCGGCGCCGGCGGCGAGCGTGCCGAGGATCGCGGGCAGGAGATCGAGGTCGCGCTCGACGAGCAGGCCGGCGCGATCGCCGCGCCCCACGCCGCGTGCACGCAGCGCACCGGCGATCGAGGTGGCGCGCCGCGCGAGCTGGCCGTAGGTCAGGATCTGGCCGCGGCAGCGCACCGCGACGCGATCCGGCACGCGCTGCGCGGTGGCGGCGATCAGCTCCTCGACGCGGGTCGTGCTCGGGTAGTCGACCTCGGTGCGGTTCCACGACGCGAGCGCGCGGCGGTCGGCGTCCGACACCACCGGCAGCTTGCCGAGCGTGCGCGCCGGGTCGGCGACGGCGCCGCGCAGCAGGACCTCGAACGACGCGAGCCAGCGCCGCACGGTGGCGGCGTCGAACAGGTCGCGGTTGTACTGGCACTCGAGCCGCATCCCCGCCGGGCCGCCGTCGGCCGCGTTGATGAACAGCTCGAAGGTCTCGTGCTGGCGCGCGTTCGACGCCAGCTCGAGCGCGACGCCGGGCAGGCTGTGGCCCTCCCCGCTCAGCGCCTGATCGATGTTGAAGATCACGCTGATCAGCGGCAGCCGGCTCGGATCGCGCGCGATCGGCAGGACCTGCAGCACGCGGCCGAACGTGACGTCCTGGTGATCGTAGGCATCGAGCATGGCGCCGCGCGCGGCGGCGACGTGGTCCGCGAACCGCTGGTCGCGCGCGAGCCGGCTGCGCAGCGGCAGCATGTGGACGCAGTGGCCGACCAGGCCCTCGAGCCCGGCCGAGGCCTGGCCGGCGGCGGGGATGCCGACGACGACGTCGGTCTGGCCGGTCAGCCGGTGGAGCAGCGCGGTGAACCCGGCGAGCAGGGTCGCGAACAAGCTGCCGCCGAGGCTCGCGCCGGTCTTCTTGACCTGCGCGACCAGCTCGGCCGGCAGCACGTGGTCCTCGCGCCCCGCGCGCGTGGTGCGCATCGCCGGGCGCGGCCGATCGGTCGGCAGATCGAGCGCCGGCACGCCGTCGGTGAACTGCTCGATCCACCAGCGCTCGTTGCCGCGGACCTCGTCGGAGTCGGCGCGCGCGGCGCGCTCGGCGGCGTGATCGATGAACGACGGCGCGGCGGGCAAGGGCGCGCTGCGGCTGCCGATCGTCAGGCCGTAGGTCGCGGCGAGGTCCTTGACCAGCACCCAGTACGACCAGCCGTCGAGCACGATGTGGTGGCCGGTGAACACCAGGACATGGTGATCGGGCGTGAACCGCACCAGCTCGGCGCGGACCAGCGGCCCGTGCGCGAGATCGAACGGCTCGGTGACGTGGCGCAGGGCGATCGCGGCGAGCTCGTCATCGCGCGCGGCCGGCGCGAGCGCCCCGAGATCGCGCAGCGGGACCTCGAGCTCGGGCGCGGCGCCGGCGCGGATCGTCAGGCCGTCGTCGCCGAACGTCGAGCGCAGCGCGTCGTGGCGGACCGGCAGCTCGCGCACGGCGTGGCGCAGCGCCGCGACGTCGAGCTCGCCGCGGAAGTGCAGCGACACCGATTCGTTGTAGGCCAGCGAGGCCTCGGGGCCGAGCCGCGCGGCGAGCCAGACCTCGCGCTGGGGCTCGGTCGACGGCGCCTCGCGCAGCCCCGCGGGCACCCCCGCGGACACCCCCGCGGACGCCGCGACCTGGACCCGCGCCGCCGGGAAGAACCCGCTCGCCTGCATCTCGACCGCCGCGGCCTGGTATGCGGCGACGATCGCGGCGATGTCGTCGTCGGTGTGCGCGGTGGTGAGGAAGCACGGGAAGTTGTCGAGGATGTGGATGCCGCGGTCGCGCAGCATCGCGTAGATCAGGTCGCCGTACGGCAGGTCCTCGGTGAATGCATTGCGCCACAGCGACGCGAACGTGTTGAGCTTGAACGGCGCGCCGATCTGCGCCATGCCGGCATTGACCTGCCCGACCATCGCCTGGGTCCGCGCGGTGAGCCGCTCTTGCAGCGCCGGTCCGGCGTCCCGCAGGTGCTGGAGCGAGGCCCGCGCTGCGGCGAGCGCGAGCGGGTGGCGCACGAACGTGCCCGCGAAGTAGGTGACGCCGACGGTGGGGATCGAGTCGTCGCCGAAGTCCCAGTGCCCGCCGTCGAGCGCGTCCATGAACGCGCGCTTGCCGGCGATCACGCCGATCGAGAACCCGCCGCCGACCACCTTGCCGTACGAGGCGAGGTCGGCCTGGATGTCGAACAGGCCCTGCGCGCCACGCGGGTGGGCGCGAAATCCGGTGACGACCTCGTCGAAGATCAGCAGCGTTCCATTCTGCTCGGTCAGCGTGCGCAGCTCGCGCAGGAACTCGACCGGCTGGAAGTCGGGGCGGCGGCTCTGGACCGGCTCGACGACGATCGCCGCGAGCTCGTGGGCGCGCCGGCGCAGGATCTCGAGCGACTCGGGGGTGCCGTAGTCGAGCACGAGCACGTTGTGCGACGCCGACGGCATGATGCCGGGCGCGGCCGGGATGCTCTTGAGCTTGCGGGTGCCGCGGACGATGACCTCGTCGAAGATGCCGTGGTACGCGCCGGTGAAGATCGCGATCAGGCTGCGGCCGGTGACGGTGCGGGCGATCCGCATCGTGCCCATCACCGCCTCGGAGCCGGTGTTGCAGAACGCCGCGCGGTCAGCGCCGGTGACCTCGCAGAACAGCTCGGCGACCTCGCCGGCGAGCACGTGCTGCGGGCCGATCTCGTAGCCGCGCTCGACCTGCTCGTGGATCGCGGTGCGGAGGAAGTCGGGCTGCCAGCCGAACAGGCTCATGCCGAAGCCCGACAGCACGTCGACGTACTCGTTGCCGTCGATGTCCCACATCCGGCTGCCGCGCGAGCGCTCGATGACGATCTGGTAGGTCAGCTCCTTGGTCAGCGGCCGGAAGCCGTTGACCACGCGCGGATCGGCCATGTGGCCGCGGTGTCGCGCCGTGTAGTCCTTCGACTTGCGGGTGCGCGCGTTGTAGCGCGCGATCAGCGCGTCGAGCCGCGCGCGCTGCTGCGGCGTGATGTCGTCGCTGGCGGTGTGGATCCGGGCGATCGCGCCGAACGCCTTCTTGACGTCGTAGTTGACCGGGCCGGCGGGCGGATCATCCTCGTTCTTCGCCGGTGGGCTCGCCGCGACGGGGGCGGGAGCTGGGGCCGGGGCCGGGGCCGGACCCGCCGGAGCCGGGGCGGGTCTTGGCGCCGCCGCGACCACCGGCGATGCGACGCCGCCGCCGGTGAGCAGCGCGAGCTGCTGCGCCATGACGGCGAGCTGCTGATCGATGACCTGGCGCACGTACGA
>DASWRS010000374.1:0-39448 GCA_036403075.1 Kofleriaceae bacterium | reverse complement strand
CACGTCGAGGGCCGGCGCTCGGTGCTGATGTCGGTCCTGAAGAACGGCGACGCCTCGACGCTGGAGGTCAACGCCCGGGTCCGCGAGGCGATCCCCAGGGCGCTCGAGCGGCTGCCCAAGGAGGCCCAGGGCCACATCCAGGTCAAGATGCTGTTCGATCAGTCGATCTTCGTGCGCGCGTCGATCGACGGCGTGATCCGCGAGGCGCTGATCGCCGCCGGCCTGACCGGGCTGATGATCCTGATGTTCCTCGGGAGCTGGCGCTCGACCCTGACGGTGGTGATCTCGATCCCGCTGTCGATCCTGTTCTCGATGATCGCTCTGCACGCGCTGGGCGAGACGCTCAACGTGATGACGCTCGGCGGGCTCGCGCTCGCGGTCGGCATCCTGGTCGACGACGCCACGGTCGCGATCGAGAACATCCACCGCAACATGCACCAGCGCAAGCCGTTCACCCGCGCGATCATCGATGGCGCGCAGCAGATCGCGGTGCCGGCGTTCGTGTCGACCCTGTGCATCTGCATCGTGTTTGCGCCGATCGCGTTCCTGACCGGCGCGGCGCGCTCGCTGTTCGTGCCGATGGCGCTCGCGGTCGTGTTCGCGATGCTGATGTCTTACCTGCTATCGCGGACCCTGGTGCCGACGATGGTCCATTACCTGCTCCGGCGCGAGACCGGCGGGCCGAACCGGTTCACCGTCGCGTTCGAGCGCGGGTTCTCGCGGCTGCGCGACGGCTACGGCCGCGGCCTGGCGTGGGCGCTGCATCACCGCGCGTTCGTGGTCGGGGCGTTCGCGATCGCGATCGCCGGCTCGCTCGCGATGATCCAGCTGGTCGGCCGCGACTTCTTCCCCACGGTCGACGCCGGGCTGATCAAGCTGCACGTGCGCGGCGTCCCCGGGACCCGGCTCGAGGAGACCGAGAAGCAGATCGCCCGGATCGAGCAGACGATCCGCGGCGTGATTCCCGCCGGCGAGATCGAGACCATGCTCGACGTGCTGGGCACGCCGTACTCGGGCATCAACCTGTCGCTCAGTGAAGGCGCCGCGGTGTCGCCGGCGGACGGCCAGATCCTGATCGCGCTCCGGCCCGGCCACCGTGCGACCCAGGACTACGTCCGCGCGCTGCGCGAGACGCTGCGGCGGACGTACCCGGAGACCACGTTCTTCTTCCTCGCCCCGGACATCTCGACCCAGGTGCTCAACTTCGGGCTCGCCGCGCCGATCGACCTCCAGATCGTCGGTCCGATCGGCAGCGAGGACAAGACCCTGGCGGTCGCGCAGCAGCTCGCGGCCAAGGTCGCCAGGGTGCCGGGCGCCGCCGATGTCCACCTCGCCCAGGTCCCCGACGTGCCGCAACTCCAGCTCACGATCGACCGGGTCGAGGCCCAGCAGTCCGGGGTGACCGAGCGCGACGTCGCGAGCGACCTCCTGGTGTCGCTGGCGTCGAGCGGCGAGGTCGCGCCGACCTACTGGCTCGACAAGCGCGGCGTCCAGTACCTGGTCGCGGTGCAGACCCCGCAGTACGCGATCGACTCGATGGACGCGCTGCGCGCGACGCCGGTCTCGACCGCCGGTGACAAGATCCAGACCGTGGGCAACCTGACCCAGATCAAGCGCGTGACCGGCCCGGCCAACATCACCCACTTCAACGTGGCGCGCACCTTCGACATCCAGGCAAACATCGACGGCACCGACCTCGGCTCGGTCAGCGATGCGGTCGACGAGCTGGTCGCCCAGGCCCGGACCTCGGCGCCGACCGGCACGCGGATCACGGTCAAGGGCCAGGTCGAGAGCATGAACACGTCGTTCAGCGGCCTGCGCTCGGGCCTGGTGTTCGCCGTGCTGCTGGTCTATCTGCTCATGGTGGTGAACTTCCAGTCCTGGCTGGACCCGTTCATCATCCTGATGGCGCTGCCCGGCGCGCTCGCCGGCATCGTCTGGATCCTGTTTCTGACCGGGACCACGCTGTCGGTGCCGGCGCTGATCGGCTCGATCATGTGCGTCGGCGTCGCGACCGCCAACAGCATCCTCGTGGTGTCGTTCGCCAACGAGCAGCGGCTGACCCGCGACGCGCCCGGCGCCGCGCTGGCGGCCGGGATGACCCGGCTGCGGCCGGTGCTGATGACCGCGCTCGCGATGGTGCTCGGCATGTTGCCGATGGCGCTCGGCCTGGGCGAGGGCGGCGAGCAGAACGCGCCGCTCGGCCGCGCGGTGATCGGCGGTCTGGTGCTCGCGACCTTGACCACGCTGGTGTTCGTGCCCGTGATGTACAGCCTGCTGCGCCGCACACCGCCGGTGCACCACGAGGTCGACGTATGACCCCTGACAAGCGTATGACCGTGACCGCCGCGACCGATGACGCGCCGGCGCCCCCGGCGTTGACCCAGGCTGCAGCCCCCGAGGATCTCGGCTTTACGCTGCCGGCACCGGCGCGGACCTCGCGCACGGCCGTGATCGTCGTGCTCGTCCTCGTGATCGGCGCCGGGTTCGCGTTCGGCTGGACCCAGCGCAGCAAGGCGCACGACCGGGTCCCCGTGACGGCGGCCGGGACGCCGGCGACCCGGGTCGAGGTGATCAAGCCGAGGACGATCGAGAGCGACCAGGCGCTGACCCTGCCCGGCACGGTCCGTGCGCTCGAGCAGACCAAGATCTACCCGCGGGTCACCGGCTACGTCCGCAAGTGGCTGGTCGACATCGGCGACAAGGTGAAGGCCGGCCAGCTGCTCGCCGAGATCGACACCCCGGAGCTCGATGCCCAGCTGTCGCAGGCCCGCGCTCAGCTCGCCCAGGCCCAGGCCGCGGTCAACCAGGTGGCCGCGCAGCGCGACTACTCGCGCACCAACACCCAGCGCTATGCGTCGCTCGCCGACCAGAAGCTGGTGTCCAAGGCCCAGGTCGAGCAGACCCAGGCCCAGGCCTCGACCGACGAGGCGAGCGTGGTCTCGGCGCAGTCCAACGTCGCCGCGCAGCAGGCCAACGTGCGCCGGCTGATCGAGACCCAGGGGTTCTCGCGCGTGGTCGCGCCGTTCGCGGGCACGATCACCACGCGCAACATCGAGCGCGGCGATCTGGTCAGCGAGGGCAAGGCCACCGAGCTCTACACCCTGGTCGCGATCGATCCGGTCCGGGTGCTCGTCGACGTGCCGCAGACCGTCGCGCCGAGCGTGCGCGCCGGCTCGGAGGCGACGCTCGCGGTGCGAGAGTTCCCCGGCCGCGCGTTCACGGGCAAGGTCACGCGCTCCGCCGGCGCGCTCGATCCCGGGCTCCACACCATGGCCACCGAGATCCAGGTGCCCAACCCCGACGGCGCGCTGCTGCCGGGGATGTACGTCCAGGCGCAGCTGAACTTCCCGGTGCCGCACTCGGCGGTCGAGATCCCGGCGACCGCGCTGTACAGCGATGCCCAGGGCCTGCGGGTCGCGATCGTCGATGCGCAGCACAAGCTGCACTTCGTGCCGATCACGATCGAACGCGACACCGGCGCGACCTTGCAGGTCGCGACCGGGCTCACCGGCAACGAGCGGGTCGTCAAGATCGCCGTGCCCGGGCTGGCCGAGGGCGATCCGCTCGAGGTCAGCGAGCCCCGGCCGGCGGCGGCCGGGTCGGCACCGGCCATGAAGTGACCCGCCCGGTGCGGCGGCCGGCCAAATGACTTGATCGCGGTCGCGGCTTGGCCGTACGACTCTCGCCGATGGCGACGATCGAGATCGATGGCACGTCCCTGTACTACGAAGACACCGGACCCGGCTCGACCGGCGAGACCATTGCGTTCAGCCATGGCCTTCTGTGGGGGACCGAGCTGTTCGCACCGCAGATCGCCGCGCTGCGCGGCCGGTACCGCTGCGTCGCCTGGGATCACCGCGGCCAGGGCCGCAGCGGGGCGGACCATCGCGAGCACATCGGGATGGAGCTGGTGTGGCAGGACGCGGTGCAGCTGCTCGAGAAGCTCGGCACCGGGCCGGTCCACTTCTGCGGCCTGTCGATGGGCGGGTTCGTCGCGATGCGCATGGCGGCGCGGCGGCCCGATCTCGTGCGCTCGCTGATCTTGCTCGAGACCTCGTCGGATCCCGAGCCGACCGAGAACGTCGCGCGGTACCGCCTGCTGAGCCGGGTGACGCGGCTCCTCGGGCCCCGGCTGATCAAGAACAAGGTCGCGCCGATCATGCTCGGCAAGACCATCCTCACCGACCCGAGCCGGCGCGCCGAGCTCGAGCGCTACGTCGACCTGATGTCGCGCCGGCGCGATATCTGGCGCGCGGTCGCGGGCGTGGTCGATCGCGGCGGGGTCCACCACGAGCTCGCCCGGATCACGGCGCCGACGGTGGTGATGGTCGGAGACGAGGACGTCGCGACGCCTCGCGCCAAGGCCGAGCGGCTCGTCGGCGCGATCGGGGGGGCCCGGCTGGTGACCATCCCGCGCGCCGGTCACTCCTCGACGGTCGAGGAGCCCGCACTGGTGATCGCGGCGATCGAGCAATTCCTGCAGGCGCTGCCGGGCGCGCGCGAGCGCGCAGCGTCGACGTAGTCTGAGAGCGCCTCATCGGGCCATCGTGGCGCGGTCGTACGGGCCGCCTCACGATTGCGTCTGAAGCGTGGCCGGCGGCCCGGTGCACTTTGCCGCGAGACAGCCTACGCTTACCGGACCGATCGGCCCCGAGCTCTAGATGGCAGCGATCCTGATCGTCGACGACAGCATGACCGTCCGCGCCGATCTGGCGGGGGCGCTCGAGGCTGCCGGGTTCTCGACCTTGCAGTGCGAGACCGTGGCCGAGGCCCGGATCGCGCTGCGCAGCCATCCGATCGCGCTGGCGATCCTCGACGTTCAGCTGCCCGACGGCGACGGCGTCGAGCTGCTCGCGCAGATCCGCAAGGACTTCCTGCTCGGCGAGCTCCCGGTGCTGATGCTGTCGACCGGGGCTGAGATCGAGGACCGGATCTGCGGGCTGCGCCGCGGCGCCGACGGCTTCATCGGCAAGCCCTACGACCCGTACCAGGTGATCGCGCAGGTCCGGCAGTTGCTCGGCGCGCCCCCGGTCCGCGACCTGGTGCTGATCATCGACGGCAGCGAGGCGTTTCGCGGCGAGCTCGCCGACGCGCTCGACAAGGCCGGGCTCGCCACCGCGACCGCCGCGGGCGGCAACGAGGGCCTGCGGCTGGCGGCGACGGTGCGGCCGACCGCGATCGTGGTCGACGGCGTCATGCCCGACATGGACGGCACCAGCGTGATCCGCCGGCTGCGCCTCGACCCCGGGCTGCGCACCGCGCCGTGCCTGATGCTGACCGGCTCGGACGCGCGCGACGCCGAGATCCGCGCGCTCGAGGCCGGGGCCGACGGCTTCATCCGCAAGGACGACCTCGGCGTGATCGTCGCGCGGGTCCGCGCGCTGCTGCGCTCGACCGCGGCGCGGCGGCGCGATGCCGAGGGCCTGCTCGCGCCCAAGCGGATCCTCGTGGTCGACGACGACCAGGACTACCGCGGCGTCCTGGCCGAGCGCCTGCGCAAGCGCGGCTACGACGTCGTGCAGGCGGGCTCGGGCGAGGACGCGCTCGCTGTGCTCGCGGTCCAGAGCGTCGACTGCATCCTGCTCGACCGCTCGATGGAGGGGATCGGCGGGATCGAGACCTGCCGGCGGGTCAAGAGCTCCGAGATCGTGCGCGACACGCCGCTGATCTTCCTGACCGCGAGCGAGCAGCGCGAGGCCGTGCTCGAGGGCCTCGGCGCCGGCGCCGACGACTTCGTGTCCAAGGCGAGCGGGTTCGACGTGGTCTCGGCGCGGATCCAGGCCCAGATCCGCCGCAAGCAGATCGAGGACGAGCAGCGCGCGATGCGCGATCAGCTGCTGCGCAGCGAGCTCGACGCCGCCGAGGCCCGCGCCGCCCAGGCGCTGGTCGAGACCCGCGCCGCGATGGCCGAGGAGCTCGCCGAGACCAACGAGCAGCTGGCGCAGGCCAACCGCGAGCTCGAGGCGTTCAGCTACTCGGTGTCGCACGACCTGCGCGCGCCGCTGCGCACGATCAGCGCGTTCACCTACGCGATCATGGAGGACCTCGGCGAGCGGATCGATGACCGGACGCGCGGCCACGTCCGCCGCGTGCTGGCGGCGACCGCGCGGATGTCGGACCTGATCGACGCGCTGCTCGAGCTCGCGCGGATCAACCGCACGCCGATCGGCCGCCACCGCGTCGACCTGAGCCAGCTGGGCGCGATCGTGCTCGACGAACTGGTGCGCCGCGAGCCGACCCGCGCGGTCTCGGTCGGCATCGCGCCCGGCCTGATCGTCGAGGCCGACGCTCGGCTGATGCGGATCCTGCTCGACAACCTGCTCGGCAACGCCTGGAAGTTCACCTCCGGCATCGAGCGCGCGCGGATCGAGCTCGGCCTCGAGCACCACGGCGACGACGCCGTGTACTTCGTCCGTGACAACGGCGCCGGCTTCGACATGTCGCAGGCCGACCGGCTGTTCGCGCCGTTCCAGCGCTTGCACACCGACGGCGCCTTCACCGGCACGGGGATCGGCCTCGCCACGGCGCGGCGCATCGTCGAGCGCCATGGTGGAAAAATCTGGGCAGAAGGATCGGTCGGCGGTGGTGCGAAGATTTCGTTCACCGTCCCGGCGAATCGCTAGCCGCCTTGCCGAGGTGAACCGACCGTGAGGCACTTGCCTCGTCGTCTGGACCCGGCCTATCGTCGGTCGAGGGCCTAGGTCCGGTAGCTTGGTGCCGAGAGCAACGTCTGCAAACTCTCCGCTGCAGCTGCTCGTCGCAGAAGACTCCGAAGACGACTTCGAGATTCTGCTGCGCGAGCTGCGGAAGGGCGGTTATGTGGTTTCGGCCGAGCGGGTCAAGTCGACCGCGGAGCTCGACGCCGCGCTTGCCCGGCCCTGGGACCTCCTGATCTCGGACTGGATCATGCCCGGGTTCGGCGGCCGCCAGGTGCTCGAGGCGATCGCGAGCCGCGGCCTGGACCTGGCGTGCATCATCGTCTCGGGCACCCCCGGCGAGGAGCCGGCGGTCGAGGCGCTGCGCGCCGGGGCGCTCGACTTTTTGTCCAAGGACAAGCCGCGCCGGATCGTGCCCGCGGTCCAGCGCGCGCTGCGCGAGGCCGCCGACCGGCGCGCGCGGGTCCGGGTCGAGCGCGAGCTCCGGTTCAGCGAGAAGCGCTACCGCACCGGGTTCGAGCTCGCGCCCGAGGCGCTCCTGTCCTACGACCTCGACCTCCGCGCGATCGTCGATGCCAACGCCAAGGCGACCGCGCTGTTCCGGTGCACGCGCGACGAGCTCCGGCTCGCCGACCTCGCGGCGCTGAGCCCGCCGCGCCAGCCCGACGGCCGGAGCTCGAGCGACGCGGCGGCGCACTACATCAGCCGCGCGCTCGCCGGCGAGAGCCCGGTGTTCCCGTGGCAGTTCCAGGCCGCGGGCGAGCTGGTCCCGACCGAGACCCGGATCATCAACCTCGCCACCGTCGGCCACAACATCGCGCAGATCAACATCATCGACATGCGCGAGCGGCTGCGCGCCGAGGAGGTCCGCCGGCGCAGCGCCGAGCTCGAGATGCAGAACCGGCGGATCCAGGAGGCGAGCCGGCTCAAGAGCGAGTTCCTCGCCAACATGTCGCACGAGCTGCGCACGCCGCTCAACGCGATCATCGGGTTCGCCGAGCTGTTGCACGACGGCCAGGTCGATCCGGACTCGCCGACCCACAAGGAGTTCCTCGGCGACATCCTGAGCAGCGGGCGCCACCTGCTCCAGCTGATCAACGACATCCTCGATCTCGCCAAGGTCGAGGCCGGCAAGCTCGAGTTCCGCCCCGAGCAGGTCGAGGCGCCGCGGCTGGTCAACGAGGTGATCGCGATCCTGCGCACCACGGCGGCGCACAAGCGGATCCGGCTCGACACCCAGGTCGATCCGAGCGTCGCGGCGCTGACCATCGATCCGGCGCGGCTCAAGCAGGTCGCCTACAACTACCTGTCGAACGCGATCAAGTTCACGCCCGAAGGCGGCAACGTCACGCTGCGGATCCGGCCCGAGGCCGGCGAGCAGTTCCGGCTCGAGGTCGAGGACACCGGCATCGGCATCGCGTCGACCGACCTGGGCCGGCTGTTCGTCGAGTTCCAGCAGCTCGAGGCGGGCGCGGCCAAGCGCCACCAGGGCACGGGCCTGGGCCTCGCGCTGGTCCGCCGGCTGGTCGAGGCCCAGGGCGGCTCGGTCGGGGTCCGGAGCGTGGTCGGCAAGGGCAGCACGTTCCACGCGTGCCTGCCCAGGAACGCGATCGCGATCGCGCGGAGCAAGACCCCGATCGTGTTCGCGCCGATGCGCGAGGGCGCGCGCACCGTGCTGATCGTCGAGGACGACGCCCGCGATCAGGTCCAGCTGGTCGCCGCGCTCGAGAGCGCGGGCTACGGCGTCGAGCTGGCGTCGACCGGCGCCGAGGCGATCGCGCGCTGGCGGACCCGGGCCTACGACGCGGTGACGATCGATCTGCTGCTGCCCGACATGAGCGGCGTCGAGCTCCTGTCCGCGCTGCGCGGCGAGAACGCCAACCGCACGACGCCGATCATCGTGATCACGGTGGTGCCCGACGCCCGGCTGGTCGCCGGGTTCACGGTGCACGACGTCCTGCACAAGCCGCTCGACCGCGAAAGCCTGCTCGCGTCGCTGGCGCGCGCCGGCGTGCAGTCGCCCCATCCGGAGCGCTCGTGATGGCCGGCGAACGCATCCTGATCGTCGACGACAACGCCACGAACTTGAAGCTCGTGGCCTACCTGATGAAGGCCAACGGCTACACCGTGGACACCGCGCTCGACGCCGAGTCGGCGATCGAGGCGATCCGGGTGAACCACCCCGACGTGATCCTGATGGACATCCAGCTGCCCGGGATCGACGGCCTCGAGCTGACGCGCCGGCTCAAGAGCGATCCGGCGACGCGCGACATCGTGATCGTCGCGGTCACCGCCTACGCGATGAAGGGCGACCAGGCCAAGGCGCTCGAGGCCGGCTGTGATGACTACATCACCAAGCCGATCGACACGCGCGCGCTGCCCGAGACGATCGCGCGGCACCTGGCGAAGCGGAAGGTGGTGTCATGAGCGACAAGATCATGGTGGTCGACGACAACGCCGCGACCCGCCGGATGGTGCGCAACGCGCTGATCCGCTGCGGCCATGACGTGATCGAGGCCGCCGACGGTCGCACCGCGCTCGAGCTGATGCGCACCGAGCAGCCGCGGCTCGTGCTGCAGGACCTGATGCTGCCCGACACCGACGGCTACGAGCTGGTCGGCGAGCTGCGCCGGATCGCCCGTGGCAGCGACGTGTCGATCCTCGCGTTCTCCGGCGTGATGTCGGACGCCGAGGAGGCCCGGATCTCGCGGGGCGGGTTCGACGACATCATCACCAAGCCGATCAACCCGGCGCGCCTGGTGCCGCTGATCGAGGCCCACCTGCCGCAGCCGGCGCCGGCCGCCGGGCAGTTCGGCGAGGGCCGCCGGCTGGTGGTCGCCGACGACGATCCGATGCAGCTCAAGCTCGCGACGTTCCGGCTGTCGCGGCTGGGCTTCCAGGTCGAGGCGTTCCACGACGCCCGCAGCGCGCTCGAGGCGGTGCGCCGCCGGCCGCCGGACCTGCTGGTGTCCGACGTGATGATGCCCGAGATCGACGGCTTCAGCCTGGCCATGGCGGTGCGGCAGGATCCTGCGCTGCGCGGCGTGCCGGTGGTGCTGATGACGTCGGCCTACGTCGATCCCGAGGACCGCGAGCTCGCGCGCCGCGCCGGTGCCAGCGACCTCGTGCCGCGCACGCCCGAGCTGTCCGAGCTGCTCGAGAGCCTGCGCTCGACCCTGTCGTCGAACGAGGACACGCCCGAGCTCGACGCGGGCGCGCTCCACGACCTCGAGCGCGAGCACACCCGGCGGGTGTTCCACCAGCTCGAGCGCCAGGTCATGGTCAACACCGGGCTGGCCAAGCGCTGCTCGGTGCTGGCCTCCGAGCTCGCGGTGCTCGCCAGCCTGTCGGAGTCGGTGCTGACCAACCGCAACCTCGATGCGGCGATCGACCAATCGCTGACCGAGTGCTTCGACGCCGGCGGCATCGCCCAGGGCGTGCTGTACCTGCTCGATCCGAGCGGCCAGCTGCGGGTGCGCCAGATCAACCCCGGCGGCGATATCGCCGGCGTCGCGACGCTGTTCGGCCACGAGCAGCTGCTCCACGACCTGATCCGCGACGGCCGGACGCTGCACCTGCCATCGAGCGGGCTCGCGTCCGAGCTCCACCGCGAGCTCCTGGGCCAGGCCCAGGCCGAGGCGATGCTGATCGTGCCGCTGCGCAGCGCCGGCGCGCCGCTCGGCTGCCTGCTGATGATCGCGCGCGGCCGCGAGCTCGAGCAGGACGACTGGCGCGCGTTCGGCCTCGGCATCGCGACCCAGATCAGCCACGTGGTCACGCTCGCGCGGGCCTACGAGGAGCGCGAGCTCGCCGAGCGCCGCGCCACCGAGCACGCCGCGCTGCTCGACGCGCTGTTCGAGAGCGCCCCGGACTACGTCGCCCACCTCGACCTCGACGGCACGATCCGGCTGATGAACCGGCCGCTGTTCGAGCACCCGGCGACCGGCGTGGTCGGCACCAACATCTTCAGCTACCCGGCGGGCGACCACGCGATCGCGCTGCGCAAGGCGCTGGCCCAGATCGAGCAGACCGGCGAGCCCCAGGGCTTCGAGGCCTCGGTGTTCCGGCCCGACGGCAGTCAGGTCTGGTACTCGACCCGGCTCGGGCCGGTCAAGGAGAGCGGCACGGTCACCGGCGCGCTGCTGGTGTCGCGCGACGTCAGCGACAAGAAGCAGACCGAGATGCACCTGATGCTGTCGGACCGGATGGCGTCGGTCGGCACGCTCGCGGCCGGCGTCGCTCACGAGATCAATAACCCGCTCGCCTCGGTGATCGCCAACCTCGACATGGCGCTGCAGGACATCGTGGCGCTCGCCGAGACCGCCAAGCTGCCGCCCGACCTGTCCGACGAGCTCAAGGACGCCCGGGTCGCCGCCGACCGGGTCCGCGAGATCGTGCGCGACCTCAAGATCTTCTCGCGCGGCGAGGAGGACCGCCACGGCCCGGTCGACGTCGAGCACGTGCTCGAGTCGACCTTGCGGATGGCGTGGAACGAGCTTCGCCACCGCGCCCGGCTGGTCAAGAACTATGGCAAGGTGCCGCCGGTCGACGCCCACGAGTCGCGGCTCGGCCAGGTGTTCCTGAACCTGATCGTCAACGCGGCCCACGCGATCCCGCCGGGCAACTACGACTCCAACGAGATCCGGGTCTCGACCTCGGTCGACACCGCCGGCCGCGTCGTCGTCGACATCCGCGACACCGGCACAGGGATCCCGCCGGAGATCCGGCCGCGGCTGTTCACGCCGTTCTTCAGCACCAAGCCGGTCGGCGTCGGCACCGGCCTGGGCCTGGCGATCTCGCACCGGATCATCACCCAGTTCGGCGGCACGATCACGTACGACACCGAGGTCGGCAAGGGCACCGAGTTCCACGTCGCGCTGCCGGTCGCCGGCGCGTCGGTGGCGCCGCAGCACACCCAGAAGATCTGGACCCGGACCCCGGCGGCGCGCCGCGGCAACGTGCTGGTGATCGACGACGAGGAGAGCCTGGCCCAGGCGATCCGCCGGTTCCTCAGCGTCGAGCACAACGTCACCGCGGTGTACCGCGCGCGCGACGCGCTCGATCTGCTCGAGCTCGGCACCCGCTACGACGTGATCCTGTGCGACCTGATGATGCCCCAGATCACCGGCATGGAGCTGCACAACGAGGTCGTCCGGATCGACCAGTCCCAGGCGTCGCGGATCGTGTTCCTCACCGGCGGTGCGTTCGCGCCCTCGGCCCGCGAGTTCCTCGCCACCACGACCAACCGGCGCATCGAGAAGCCGTTTGACCTCAAAGAGGTCCGCCGGATGGTCAACGAGCTGATCCGGTAGCGCGGGGCCACCGCCGATCCGAGCACCGGCCGGTCACAGGATCGTCTCGAGCAGCACGAAGCTGAACGTCGCGAGCACGATCGTGGCGGCGAGCCCGATGTAGATCGCCTTGAGACCGACCCGCGCGAGGCCGCGGAGGTCGACGCCCAGGCCGACGCCGGCCATCGTGATCGTGAGCAGGAAGCCCGACACCACGGTGACGAGCTTCGCGAGCGAGACATGGAGATCCTGCGCGGCCCACGCGAGGCTGTCCTGCAGGTGGAGCGTGAAGTCGGGCAGGAGGTGCAGCGTATTGGCGAGCGCGAGCAGGACGAAGCCGAGGATGAACGGCGGGAACAGCGTCGCGATCCGCGTGCCGCGGGGGACGTGGGCGACCTGACGCGCGCGCTTGGAGCGGCCGTACCAGATGCCGATCCCGATGACGACGGGCGCGAGCAGGAGCACGCGCACCAGCTTGACGATCGTCGCGACGTTGCCGGCGGTGTCGCCGTACGCGAAGCCGGTCGCGACGACCTGCGGCGTGGCGTGCACCGAGATCCCGGCCCACACGCCGAACTCGACCTGCGACATGCCGGCGAGCGCGCCGAGCAGCGGCAGGGTGAACACGGCGACCAGGCCGAGCAGCGTCACGGTCGCCATCGCGAACGCGGTGTCGTTGTCGTCGGCCTCGATCACCGGCGCGACGACCGCGATCGCGGTGCCGCCGCAGATCGCCGTGCCGACCGCGACCAGGATGCCGAGCTTCTGCCCGACGCCCCACCGCCGGCACAGCCACATCGTGAGCGCGAGCGCGACGACCACGCACGTCACGCTGAGGGCGAGGCCGGTGCTCGACGTGCGCACGACGTCGAAGAAGTCGAGCTTGGCCCCCATCAGCACGATGCCGAGCGTCACGATCGACAGCACCGCCCTGCGCACGCCGGGCACGAACCGCGCCGGCAGCCCGACGGTGTTGCGGATCAGGATGCCGATCGCGATCGCGATCAGCATCGCGTCGATCGGGTGGCGCGCCGGCTCGCCGATCGAGAACGGCGGCACCGGCAACGTCTGGAGCTGGTACGCCGCGATTGCGATGGCGAGCGCGAGCGCGAGGCCCGGGATCTGAGACTTGTGGCTGGCCATCGGGTCGCTCGCGGCCTAGATGATGAAGTCGGTGCGGCCGGGGCGCTCGACGCTGGTGTACCGATCCCAGGTGTCGGGGATGATCGTGACGACGCGCTTGCCGGGGCCGAGCCGGTGGGCGACCTCGATCGCGGCCCACACCGCGGCGCCGCCCGAGATGCCGGCGGTGATGCCCTCCTCGCGGGCGAGCCGCTCGGCCATCGCGAACGCGTCGCGATCGGTGCACGCGATCACCTCGTCGATCACGGTGCGATCGAGCACGCCCGGCACGAAGCCCGCGCCGAGGCCCTGGATCGCGTGCGTCGCGGGCGCACCGCCGCCGAGCACGGGCGACGCGGCCGGCTCGACTGCGAACACCCGCACGCCGGGCACCTCGCGCTTGAGCACGCCGCCGACGCCGGTGATCGTACCGCCGGTGCCGACGCCGGCGACGAAGGCGTCGAGCGCGCCGCCGGTGTCGCGCAGGATCTCGCGCGCGGTGCCCGTGCGGTGCGCCTCGGGGTTGGCGGGGTTGTCGAACTGCTGCGGCATGAAGCAGCGCGGATTGCGCGCGACGATCTCCCTCGCGCGCTCGACCGCGCCGCGCATCAGCTTGCGCGCGGGCGTCAGCACGACCTCCGCGCCGTAGTGCGCGAGCAGCGCGCGGCGCTCGATCGAGGCGTCATCGGGCATGCACAGGATCAACCGGTAGCCCTTGACCGCCGCGACCAGGGCGAGCCCGATGCCGGTGTTGCCGCTCGTCGGCTCGACGATCGTGTCGCCGGGATGCAGCGCACCGCTGTGCTCGGCGGCCTCGAGCATCGCGAGGCACACGCGGTCCTTGACGCTGCCCGCGGGGTTCTGGCCTTCGAGCTTGACCACGACATCCGCGATCGCGGCAGCATCTCCGGCGATCCGTTGCAAGCGCACCATGGGTGTCGAACCGATGAGCTCGAGCATCGATGCCGCGATCGCCACGGCGCACGCTACCACCGGAGCATCGATCCGGCCAAACCGCCCCGGCCAAGCGCCGCGGCCAAACGCCGCCGGGGACGTTCCGCTCGGGTGCAGGCGTGGCCGGTGCGGGCCTACGCCACGTAGCGCTGGTACGACCACAGCACCGGTGCGCGCGCAGCCTCGATCCACGGAGCTACTTCGACGCCGGTGGAGGCGTGCCCGCGGTACGCAGCGCCGCCAGCGCGCCCCGGGCCTCGCGCGCGCTCGTCGCTCGACCGAGCACGCCGATCAGCTCGGTCCACGCTCGCTCGTCCCGCACCGCGGCGATCGCCGCCTCGTCCTCGGCAGTGACCACGTCCAGCTTGGCTCGCATCAAGGCCAGCACGGCGCTGCGCAGCCCTTGCTCGCGGCCTTGCCGGCCGGCGGGTCGCCGCCGTCGCCGTCACCGCCTGGCTCGCTCGCTGGGCGGCGGGGCTGGCCGGGGGCGGGACGTTGGCCGGCCGGGTCGCTCCATCGATGGCAGAGATTGCTTCATGGCGTCAGGGGCATTCACGGCTCGAGGCTGCCCGAGCGGCCAGGGCAACGAACCGCAGCTTCGATGGCGACAACTGTCGTACGGAACCCGCATACTGGGGAGATGGTGGCGGATCGGGTGCATGACTACGACTTCCTGGTGATCGGTTCGGGCTTCGGGGGCAGTGTCTCGGCGTGCAGGCTGGCGGAGAAGGGCTATCGAGTCGGAGTCATCGAGATGGGCAAGCGCTGGGAAGCTTCGGAGTTTCCCACGACGACGTGGAACCTGCGGCGCTGGCTGTGGCGGCCGGGGCTCAAGCTGTTCGGGTTCTACGACATGCGGCCGTTTCGTCACGTCATGATCCTGTGCGGCAACGCGGTGGGCGGCGGCTCGATCACCTACGCCAACACGCTGCTGATCCCACCCGAGCGGGTCTGGCAGGACGGCTCGTGGAAGGGGCTGGCCGACTGGCGGCGCGAGATGCCGGCGCATTACGCGGAGGCGCGCCGCATGCTCGGCGTGACCGAGAACCGGATCCTCGGCGACGCCGATCGCATGCTGCAGAAGGCCGCCCAGGCCCAGGGCGTCGGCGACACGTTCTACAAGACCGACGTCGCGGTGTACTTCGGCGACCAGCCGGGCGTCCCGCACGCCGATCCATACTTCGGCGGCGCCGGGCCGCCGCGCAGCTCGTGCATCGGTTGCGGCGGCTGCATGGTCGGCTGCCGCCACAACGCCAAGAACTCGCTCGACAAGAACTACCTGTACTTCGCCGAGAAGCGCGGCGCCAAGGTCTTCGCCGAGACCCGCGTGGTCGACGTCCGGCCGCTCGGCGGCGAAGGCGCGACCGGCGCGGACGGCTACGAGCTCACGGTCGAGCGCTCGACCGCGTGGCTGTTCAAGGACCGGCGCACGCTGACCGCGCGGCAGGTCGTGCTATCGGGGTCGTCGCTCGGCACCATGGACCTGTTGATGCGCGCCAAGCAGCGCGGCTCGCTGCCCGCGGTGTCCGACCGGCTGGGCTGCGACGTCCGCACCAACGCCGAGTCGATCGTCGGCGTCCGGTTCCCGGGCCAGAAGCTCGACATGTCCAAGGGCATCGCGATCGGCTCGGGCATCCACATCGATCAGTTCACCCACGTCGAGGCGACCCGCTACTCGCGCGGCTCCGACGTCCTGGGCCTGATCGCGACCCTGCTGGTCAACGGCCAGGGCTGGCGCCGGATCCTCAAGTGGCTCGCCAGCGCGCTGCGCCATCCGATCAAGTTCGCCCGCGCGGCGTGGCCGTTCGGCTTCGCCAGCCAGACACTGATCTTCCTGGTGATGCAGACGATCGACGCGAGCCTGCGCATGCGGCTGCGCCGGCGCTGGTTCTGGCCGTTCGGGCGCCTGCTGTGCAGCGAGGGCAACCGGATCCCGACCAACATCCCGCAGGCCAACGCGTTCGTCGAGCGCGCCGCGGCCGAGCTCGGCGGCATCCCGATCACCTCGTGGTTCGAGATCCTGTTCGACATGCCGATGACCGCGCACTGCATCGGCGGCTGCGTCATGGGCGCCGACGCCGCGGAGGGAGTGATCGACGCGCAGCACCGCGTGTTCGGCTACGACGGCCTCTATGTCGTCGACGGCTCGGCGCTGGGTGCCAACCTCGGCGTCAACCCGAGCCTGACCATCGCCGCGCTCGCCGAGCGCGCCATGAGCTTCATCCCGGCCCGGCTCGCGGTCGACGCGTCCGGGGCGGTCGTCGCGGCCGGCGTGCCCGGCGTGGATCACCGGCGCTCGGGCCAGCCCTGCTCGCCGAGCAGCGGCACGAACCTGACCTCGCCGAGGTCCTCCTCCTCGAGCTGATCGGGGCCGCGGCGGATGATGCGGACCAGGCGCTGCTGGTCGACGTCGCCGTGCGGCAGGACCAGCCGGCCGCCGATCGCGAGCTGCTCGAGCAGCGGCGGAGGCGGGCGGGGCGCGCCGGCCGCGACCGCGATCGCCTCGTAGGGCGCGCCGGGCGGCCAGCCGAGCGAGCCATCGCCGTGGTGGACATGGACGTTGCGGTAGCCGAGCCGCGCGAGCCGCTCGGCCGCCGCGATCGCGAGCTCCTCGATCCGCTCGACGGTCTCGACCTCGCGCACCAGCGAGCCGAGGATCGCGGCGGCATAGCCCGAGCCGGTGCCGATCTCGAGCACGCGCTCGTGGCCCCGGAGCTGGAGCGCCTGCACCGTCACCGCGACGACGTAGGGTTGCGAGATCGTCTGGCCGGCGCCGATCGGCAGCGGCGCGTCATCGTAGGCGTGCGGCGCCAGGTCGCCGGGCACGAACTGCTCGCGCGCCACCGTGCCGAACGCGGCGAGCACGCGGGGATCGACGATGTCACGGCGACGGAGCTGCTCGCTCACCAGCTGCTGGCGGCGCGACTCGTGGGTCAGGAGCGCCCTGGCCATGCCCCACCATGCGCTCCTTCCCAAACCCGGGCAACCCTTGATTCACCTCACGATGCGATCCGGCGCGCGAGCCACAGTCCGAACAGACCGGCGGCGATTCCACCGACGAGCGTGGTCCCCAGGTTCGCGGCACCGCGCGCCGTGTGACCATCGAGCACGAGCCGCGTGGTCTCGAAGTTGAATGACGAGTACGTCGTGAACCCGCCGAGGAAGCCGGTGGTGATCGCGAGCTGCAGGTTGGCCGGGAGGTCCTTGCGCAGCAGCGCGAGCTCGAGGACGAGCGCGATCAGGAACGAGCCCACCAGGTTGACCGCGAGCGTCGCGAACGGAAACCCGCGGCGACCGACGCCGAGCGCGACGAGGTAGCGGGCGACACAGCCGGCGCCGCCGGCGCCGAACACGAGCAGGATCCGGACCACGCCGCGAGCTTACGCCGCGTGGCGGTGGCTGTCGTCGACCTCGCGCAGGCGCACGGTGAGCACGGCACAGGGCGCCGAGCGCACGACCGCCTCGGTCACGCTGCCGAGCAGCGCTCGCGACAGGCCGCGCCGGCCATGCGTCCCCATCACGATCAGGTCGGCGCCGAGCTCCTTGGCGGTCTGGGTGATCATGTCGCGCGCGTCTCCGGCCTTGATGAGCACCTTGCCGAGCGGAGCGCTGCACCGGGTCCGCGCGATCTCATCCAGCGCGGCCTGATTCTCCGTCACCAGCTGGTCGATCATCGTGGCGGTCAACGCGACTCCGAGCTCGGGCACGCCGAGTGCGGGGATCCCGACCACGTTGAGGAGGTGGATCTGGGCGCCCAGAGTGCGCGCCAGCTCACAGGCATAATCGAGGGCTTGTTCGGCGCCTTCGCTGAGGTCGGTCGGGACCAGGATGTGTTTCGGCAGCATGGCGCACTTCCTTGTTTCCTAATCACTTCTTCACAAATTGGGCCACCCCGAAATGCTGGGATCCCCCGGCATGGAAGCAGCTGCGTTGTCGGCCGTACGCACGCTGCGCCACCCGCGCTCGCGGGGCATAATGCCCCGTAAGGGCGCCGCAAGGGGGCCCGCGTGATCGCCGCGAAGGGCCCCGCGTGATCGAGGCTGCCGACAGCGCGGTAGAACTGCTGTGGGGCATGCGACTGACACGCAAGTTCATAGCGGCGCTGGTCATCGGCGTCGCGCTGGTCGCCCTGGTGCAGGGCTATCTCGACTACCAGCGCGAGCGAGAGGTGTTCGATCGCCAGATGCAAGGCGAGGCCGATGCGCTCGGGCGCGCACTGGGCCTCGGGCTGGCCGACGTCTGGCATCGCGACGGCGAGGCGGCCGCGCGCGAGTTCCTGGTCGACGCGACCAAGAGCGAGCGGCTGCGCGCCAAGTGGGTGTGGCTCGACGCCAAGGGCCACGACGCCCCGCTCGAGCCGCGCGACCAGCTCGAGCCGATGAAGCAGGACAGCGTGGTGGTGATCCGCGATCGAGCCCGGCGCCTGCTGGTCACTTATATCCCGGTCAAGGTCCCCGAGCCGCGCGACGGCGGCCTCGAGATCCGGCAGTCGCTCGAGCCGTTCGACGAGTACGTCCGCGACTCGCTGCGCAACCAGATCGTCGGCTCGGCCGCGGCGGTCGCGATCGCCGCGATCCTGGCGCTCGGCCTGGGCGTGGTGTTCATCGGCCGGCCGATCTCCAAGCTCGCCAACAAGGCGCGCCGGGTCGGCACCGGCGATCTCAGCGCGCCGCTCCAACTCCGCCAGCGCGACGAGCTCGGCGAGCTCGCCAACGAGATCAACCTGATGTGCGAGCGGCTCGCCGAGGAGCAGGGCGAGCGCGCCCGGGCGACCGAGCAGCTGCGCCACGCCGATCGGCTCACCACGGTCGGCAAGCTGGCCTCCGGCCTGGCCCACGAGCTCGGCACACCGCTCAACGTCGTGTCCGGCCGCGCGCGGCTGATCGCGGATCGCGAGGTCGAGGGCGACGACGTGGTCGACTCGGCGCGGATCGTCGCCGAGCAAGCCGATCGCATGACCGCGCTGATCCGCCAGCTGCTCGACTTCGCGCGGCCGCGCGCGCCCCGGCCCGCGCCGGTCAACATCACCACCCTGGCCCAGCGGGTCTGCCAGCTGGTCGCGACCATCGCGCGCAAGGCCAACGTCGTGCTCGTCCCGCCTGCGTCCGATGACACGCTCCGGCTCGAGGCCGACGACGGCCAGCTCACCCAGGTGCTGACCAACCTGGTGGTCAACGCGATCCAGGCGATCGGCCACGACGGCGAGGTCGAGCTCGCCGCGCGCACCGTCGAGTGCACCCCACCGCCTTACGTCGGCGGCGGCGCGCAGACGTGGATGGCGATCGAGGTTCGTGATACGGGGCCGGGGATGGATCACGCGACCCGCGACCGGATCTTCGAACCGTTCTTCACCACCAAGCAGGTCGGCGACGGCACCGGCCTGGGCCTGTCGGTCAGCTGGGGCATCGTCCGCGAGCACGGCGGCTGGATCGACGTCCAGTCCGAGCTCACCCGGGGCTCGACCTTCACCGTCTACCTGCCGATGATCCGGCCGACGACGCGCGGCACGACGCGGACCACCGGCGAGCGCTTCGCGCTGACCACCGAGCGAGGTGCCGCGTGACCTGCGTGTTCGTGGTCGACGACGAGCGCGAGATGGTCGACCTGATCGCGCTCGGCCTCAAGAAGCGCGGGTTCCAGATCGTCCCGTTCGCCACCGGCGCCGACGCGCTCGCCGCGGTGCCCAACCACGACGTCGACGTCATCCTCACCGATCTCAACATGAAGGGCATGACCGGCCTCGAGCTGTGCCAGCGCGTGGCCGCCGATCGCCCGGACATCCCGGTGCTGATGCTGACGGCGTTCGGCAGCTTCGAGACCGCGGTCGGCGCGATCCGCGCCGGGGCCTACGACTTCGTGACCAAGCCGGTCGAGATCGAGGCGCTCGCGATCGCGGTCCGCCGCGCCGCCGAGCACCGCTCGCTGCGCGGCGAGGTCAAGCGGCTGCGCGAGGTCGTCGCCAACACGCGGCGCCACGGCGAGCTGGTCGGCGCCAGCCCGGCGATGCAGCAGATCTACCAGCTGATCGATCAGGTCAGCGCCACCGACGCCACGGTGCTGATCACCGGCGAGAGCGGCACCGGCAAGGAGGTCGTCGCGCGCGAGATCCACCAGCGCTCGCGCCGCAAGGCCGCGCCGTTCGTCGTGGTCAACTGCGCGGCGGTCCCCGAGGCGCTGCTCGAGAGCGAGCTGTTCGGCCACGCCAAGGGCGCGTTCACCGACGCCAAGCACAGCCGGCAGGGCCTGTTCCAGCAGGCCAACGGCGGCACCCTGTTCCTCGACGAGATCGGCGAGATGGCCCTCGCGCTCCAGCCCAAGCTCTTGCGCGCGCTGCAGGAGCGCAAGGTCCGCCCGGTCGGCGCCGAGGCCGAGATCTCGGTCGACGTCCGGCTGCTCACCGCGACCAACCGCGAGCTCGAGGACATGGTCGAGGACAAGCGGTTCCGCGAGGACCTCTATTACCGCATCAACGTGATCCACATCCCGTTGCCGCCGCTGCGCGCCCGCGGCGGCGACGTCCTGCTGCTCGCGCAGCACCTGCTGCGCCACCACGCGGCGGTGTTCGACAAGAAAGTCATGGGGCTCTCGGCGGCCGCGGCCGAGAGAATGATGGCGTACGACTGGCCCGGCAACGTCCGCGAGCTCGGCAACTGTCTCGAGCGCGCGGTGGCGCTGGCTCACTTCGAGGAGATCCAAGTGGAAGACCTGCCCGACAAGATCCGCAATTCTCGTCGCTCGACCGCCATGTCGGGCGGCGAGCTACCCGAGCTCCTCACCCTCGAGGAAGTCGAGCGCCGCCACGTCCTGCGCGTGCTCGAGGCCTGCCACGGCAACCGCACCGACGCGGCCAAGATCCTCGGCCTCGATCGCAAGACGCTGTACCGCAAGCTGCTGCGCTGGGGCGTCAGCGACGAATAGTCGTTCCGGGCCGCTCGCGCACGACGTGAGCGTGGAGCTTCGCCGCGACCCGTCGCGCGACGGCCGTGTGGAGCGCATCGAGCTCGGGTTCGCTGAGCGGCTCCGATCCGTGGCGCAGGGTCTTCCAGACCTCGATCGCCTCGAGGCGGAGCATCCCGAACACCGGATGCGCCGCGCCTCGCGCCGACCATTCCGCGACCGCCGCGTCGAGCTCGTCCGCTTCCTGGATCATGGCGTGGAGCGCCTTGTAGGATCGCAGGAGGAGGCCGCGCTGGCGTTCGGCCTGTGGCTCGGTGACCAGGAGATGAACGACCTCGTCCCATAGTGGCTTGTCGTTGCCGTCGATCGGCAGGAGCTCGAAGCGCCCGGCCGCGCTGATCAGGCCGAGCTCGAGGATGTCGATGCCCGGAGGCACCAGGTAGCGGCCGTCTCGCGCGCCGAGCACCGCCCGCTCGGTGTGCGCATCGAGCGGATGGTCCGGGACCTCCGCCTGCTCGACCCTCCGCAGGATCTCGTAGCCGATCACTCGAGCGTCGGGTGTGTTCGCCTTCACCGCGGGGAGAAGCGTGGCGGATCTCGCGGGCGATATCACCTGGGAGGGCGCTGCCGGGTGGCGCCGGTCATGAGCGTCAGCCCAGAAACTGGGCCAATGCTGCAAAAAAACTGAATATGTGCAGCAACTTGCAGCATCGGACGCCGTATCGCCGCGGCCCCCGAAATCTCTAGTCTGGGCCCGAGCCGATGGCAGATCTCGATCTCTCAACGCGCCGGCTGGGCGAGTTCGTGCTCCGCGAGCGAATCGGAGCGGGCGGGTACGGCACCGTGTACCGCTGCGAGCAGCCGATGCTGCAGCGCGATGTCGTCATCAAGGTGCTGCACGCACGGCGGCGGTGCAACGACGCCGCGCTCGAGCGGTTTCTGCGCGAGGCCCAGCTGGCCTCGCGTCTCGATCACCCGTACGCGGCGCACGTGTACTCGTTTGGCGTCGAAGAAGACGGCTTGCTGTGGATCGCGATGGAGCTGGTGCAAGGCATCACGCTCGGCGAGTGGCTGAAGTCGCGCGGGCCGATGCCGCTCGGCCAGTTCGTGCCGTTGTTCGATGCCGTCGCCCAGGTGGTCCAGGCCGCCCACGAACGCGGCATCGTGCATCGCGATCTGAAGCCGTCGAACATCATGGTGATCGAGCGCGGCGGGCGGCTGTTTCCCAAGCTGCTCGACTTCGGGATCGCCAAGCTGAGCGACCGCTCGGGCTGCCTCGAGGACGAGGCGCTCGACGAATCCTCCGACGAAGATCCGGCCGATGGCATCCCGACCCTGAGGATCCGGGTGACGCCGCAGCGCGTGCAACGAACCCGCACCGGGGACCCGGCTTCCACCGGGCACCTGACGCGGCCCGGCGTCGTGATCGGATCCGCGCCCTACATCTCGCCGGAGCAGTGGGACACGCCGTATGCCGTCGGGCCCGCGACCGACATCTATTCCCTGGGCTGCGTCGCCTACGAGGCGCTCACCGGACACGCGCCGTTCACCTCGGCGACCACCGGTGAGTACTACGAGCGGCACCACCGGGCCGAGCCGCCACCGCTGGGCCGCGAGTTCTCGCCCGCCCTCGAGCGCGTGCTTCGGCGCGCGCTCGCCAAGTCCCCCGAGGCGCGCCACCGCAGCGCGCTGGAGCTGGCGTCCGAGCTCCGCGCCACGCTGCGCGCCGAACCGCGAGAGCAGTTGCGATCGGCGGCGGTGCAATGGCACGACCGCGCCCGGCCTCCGGGCCTGCTCTGGGGACACGACGTGCTCGGCGACGTCGAGCGCTGGACGCGTCCCGCGGGTCCGGGCGCGCTGAGCGAGCTCGAGTGCTCGTTCGTCGCCGCGAGCCAGCAGCGCGCGCGGCGTCTCCGGCGGGCCCGGCGCGCGGTGATCGCGCTTGCCGCGATCGCCGCGATCGCCGCGTTCCAGGATCGATCGGCGACGCAGGCCCGGCTCGCGGAACAGCAGGCGCGGCTCGCCGAGCAGCAGGCGCGGCTCGCCGACCAGAAGACCCGCGCGGCGCGCGAGCTCGCGGAGGCACGGGTCACGGACTCCGAGCTCGAGCAAGGCCGAGCGGCGCTTCTGCACGGCGAGCCCGAGGCGCTGTATCACCTCACCGAGGCGTACAAGCGCGATCCGTCGCCCACCACCGCGTTCATGCTGGCGCGCTCGATCCAGCCCCGCCTGGCCGAGCGGGTGCGGTTCGACAGCACCTACGGCCGCATGTGGTGGGCGACGTTCTCGCCCGATGGCCGCCAGATCGCCACGACCGACGACCGAGCCGCGCGGATCTGGGACGGCCACAGCCACGAGCTGCGGTTCACGTTGCCGCACGGATGCGAGGTCTACCAGGCCGTGTACAGCCCGGACGGCAAGCGGCTGGTCACCGCCGCCGCGACCATGGTGAGGATCTGGGACACGGCGAGCGGCGCGCTGATCCGCGAGCTGAAGGCGCGGCCCGGCGGCGCGACCCCCTCGGATCACTACCGCGCCGCGATCTCTCCCGACGGCCGGCTCGTCGCCGCGATCAACGCGACCGGCTCGGTCGTGCATGTCTGGGACGCGATCGGCGGCGCCCAGGTCGCGGAGCTGCGCAACCGCGCCGCGGAGTTCCCTCGCCTCGCGTTCAGCCCCGATGGTGGCTGGCTGGCGACCACGGGAGGCGACGAGGCGCGCGTGTTCGACGCCCGGACGTGGCGGCCCGTCGTCATGATCCCCGGACCGATTCACAGCCTGGCGTTCGATGCGCGCGGCCGTCTCGTCACCGGGGCGGCGACCGGCGACGTGGCACTCTGGACGATCCCGAGCGGCGCGAGGCTCCGCTACCTGCGTCAGTTCGGCGAGAGCGTCGATGCCGTGGCGTTCTCGCCCGACGGGCAGCTCGTCGCCGCGGGCAGCCGCGACGGCGCGATGCAGGTGTGGCACACGGACTCCGGCACGCTGCGCACGCAGCTCAACCTGCGTCACAGCAAGATCCTGGGCGTCGAGTTCGATCCGGCCTCCCGGCTGCTGCTGGCCGCGAACGCCGACGGCACCGTCGTGGTCGCGGATGCCGCGCAGGGCGTGCCGGTCGCGCTGCTCGAAGGCCCGCAGAACATCGTGCGCACGGCCCGCTTCGGTCCGAGCTCGCAGGTCGTCGGCGCGTCGTGGGACGGCACCGCCCGGGTCTGGGACGCGGCCTCTCCGTATCGTCGCTCGAGCTCGGAGCCGGTGAGCGATGGCTGCGGGATCCTCATGGCCGCCGCGCCGGACGGACGGTTCGTCGCGGTCGGCTGCGGTAACCACCCGACGCGCATCTGGGATACGGCGCGCGACGAGGTCGTCGCCGAGCTGCCCAGCGTCACTCCGGTCGCCGCCGGCGGCTACACATCCGCGTTTCCGGCGGTCTCCACCGGCGGTGACCGCGCCGCGATCGCCCGCGGCAACGCGGTGGAGGTCTACGAGCTTCCAGGCAGCCGGCTGGTGCGCACGATCGAGCACGGCGCGCCGGTCAGCGCGGTGGCGTTCGCGGGCACCGGGCGAGACCTCGTCAGCGGATCGGTCCACGGCGCCGTGCTGGTCACACACGATGACGGCACCCAGCTCGCGCTGCAGGCGTCGGCAGGCGTCGACGCGGTGGAGCTCCTTCCCGACGGCAGGGTCATCGTGTCCGACGCCGAACGACGGCTGCGCGTCTACGCCCCGAGCGGCGCGGTCCTGGCGGACCTGGAAATGCGCGCGCGCATCATGTCGCTCCGGCGCGACGGGGCGCGCGTCATCGCGCTGTCGAGCTATGCCGGCAACGCGGCGCCGCCGCTCCTGATCGATCTCGAGCGCCATCGCGTGGTCGCGCAGCTCGAGGGCCACGTCGGCCAGGTGTTCTCGGCGCGCTGGGCGGCGGAAGGCCGCGTCATCACCGCGGGTGCCGACGGGACCGCCCGCTTGTGGGATGGCGCGACCGGGCGGCTGCTTCAGACCTACCGGGGGAGCCCGCGGTTTCTCGCCGATGCGACGCTCGCGCCCGACGGGCTCGTGATCGCCGGCGACGCCGACGGCGCGCTGCGGTTCTGGGATGCGGCGAGCGGCGCCAAGCTCTGGACCCTGCAGGCACACCGGTCGGCCGTGATCGGAGTCCACGTCGAAGACGGGGACATCGTGACGCGGGGATTCACGGGAGAGATGTCACGATGGCGGCTGCCGAAGTCCGAGCATGTGCTCGACGCGTGCACTCGCCAGGCTCATTGCGATAGCGAGGCACTATGAAGAGATCACCGTTGCTGAAGCTTGTGTTGCGCAAGGAAACTGTTCGGGCGCTCTCCGGAAGGGAGCTCGCGCGCGCCGTCGGAGGCGGCCCGAACGAAACCAACATCGTCCCGCAGTCCGGGGACAAGCAGTGCCCGATAGCGGTGGACTGGGGCGGGTGACCGCGGGCGGCACCAGCCCGGCGGCGGCAGGCGTACACGTTCGACGCGCTGCGCGAACGAGCTGCACGCGCCCGATCACGGCCGGTACGGCGCGGCCGGGGTGACCTTGCCGTCGCCGTCGACGTCGATCCAGATCGGGTTGGCGACCGCCATCGGGTAGACGAGGAAGTTGCGGACGTCGCCGACGTTGGGTGCCATCGGCCGGTCGCCGTCGACGCGGACGATCGCGTAGCCGTCGCGCTGGACGTCGAGCTCGATCGTGTCGTCGAACCGGACGACGGCGGTCGACGACGGCACCGCGCGGGTCGCGAGCACCGTGTTGCCCGGGCCGAGCACGGTGATCTGGTTGACCGAGATCCAGTTGGCGGCGCGCACCGTGACGTGGAGTGGCACCCTGCCGCGCGCGACGCTCGCGGTGTGGCCGAAGCTCTTGCCGGCGATCGCGGCATCGACGATCGGGCCGGTGGTGAAGAAGCTGTGGCCGGCCTTGACGGCGGCGGCGACCGCGGCCGGATCGAGCCGGGCGAGCGGGACGTCACCGGCGGCGACGTAGTTGCGGGGATAGCCGCCGAGGTTGAAGGTCAGGTGGTGCGAGTCGGAGTTGCCGGTGCAGCTGACGCGCTTGCCGCCGTCGAGCAGGCCGATCCAGTCGCCGATCACCTTGCCGACGGTCTTGCGATCGGCGTCCTGGTAGCCGTTCAGGACCTCGATCGCGTCGAAGTCGAACGAGAACCCCGGCGTGTGGACCTTGCCGGTCGCGAGGTCGAAGTCGGAGAGCACGAAGTAGCCCATCGAGCCGTGCAAGAGGCGCGGGTGGTGGACGTCGATCAGCGCGCCGGGCGCCTTGGCCCGGACGTCGGCGAAGATCTGCTGGGCGGTGCGCTTGCCGGTCTCGATCGCGCCGTGGCCGAGCTCGCCGTCGTCGGCCGGCAGCGGGAACGCGCCGAAGTGGCCCCACTGCTTGGTCGTGATCTCGTCGCCGGTCGCCGACGCCAGCAGGTCGGACACGCCGAGCTCGGCGATCACCGGCGCGTAGTCGGCGATCACGTTGTGATCGGTCGCGACGATCAGGTCGACGCCGTCGGCGACGAACTGCATCACGCGGTCGCGCAGCGGGACGCGCGAGTCGAGCGACGCGGCGGAGTGGACGTGGAGGTCGGCGGAGATCCAGCCCGGCGTGTCGATCACGTGGCGCAGCCGGGTGTGGACCTCGACCTCGGCGCCTGCGGAGATCGTGACCCGCTCCCGCGCGGTGTCCCACTCCGGACCATGGCTGACCCAGACGTCGTAGGTGCCGGCCGGTACGCGGATGTCGGCGTCGCCGCGCAGCACGAACGCTCGGTCGAACGCGGTGATCGCCCCGGCCTCCTCGCGCGCGATGTCGATCGTCGTGAAGTACAGCGTGGGCGTGTCTCCGACGGGGCGGAACGTCAGGCGGGCGGGGATCCGGCCGTTGTTCTCGTCGCGGATCTCGATCGACAGCGTGCCGGTCGCGTGCCGCAGGTGCGGGTGTGCGACCGCGAGCCGGGCCACGACGAGCCCGGCGACGCCGACGCCGCTGATCAGCAGGCAGACAAGCCGACGGTGCACCCGAGGTCGATGATGCGGGGCGATCCCGGTCGACGCACCAAGCTAGGTCACGATTCATCCGGCTTTTGGCCCCGAGGCCCTTTGCCCCGCGGGGGCAGCGTGCCCCGTTGCTACAGCTCTTAACTCGCTGAAATCACCAGAGGCATGGCGGCACACCCGGTGCACAACGAGGGCTCGCTGACTTCCAGCAACCAACTCTCAGGAGATCCCATGCGCAACATGATCCGCACTGCCCTCATCATCGGAACCCTCGCCACCCCGATGATCTCGATGGCAGACGCCCCCGCCAAGAAGGATGCCCCGGCCGCCAAGGACGCCCCCAAGGCGGATGCCAAGGCCGGCGACATGAAGGACGCGCCCAAGGCCGATGCCAAGGACGCCCCGAAGGCCGATGCCAAGAAGGACGCGAAGGCCAAGAAGGACGCCAAGGCGCCCGCCGCGAAGTAACTCGCTCCTGATCGCAGTCAGCACCGCCGGCAACGGCGGTGTCGGCGTTTTCGGGGCGGATTTTTGGGCTATCACTCGGCGGTGTCGCGCAGCGTGATCGTCGTCGACCGGTTCGCCCCCGAGGCCCGGGAGCTGCGCGGGGTGTTCGACGCCCGGTTTGCCGAGCCCCGCGAGGCCCGCGCCGACCGGTTCGTGTGGGACTACTGGCACGTGCCGGACCAGTACACGGCCCTGCGCACCCCGGCGTGGACGTACTTCCCGCGCCGGCTCTACGCGCAGTTTCACAACCGGCTGGTCGCCTGGGGCCGGGCGCAGCTCGGCTGTCACGACATCTCGCCGCCGTGGCTGTCGCTGTACGTCGAGGGCTGTCGCCAGGAGCTGCACGGCGACCTGCCGCACGGCCCGTGGGCGTTCGTGTTCTCGCTGACCCGCTGGCAGGGCCGGCGGTTCCGCGGCGGCGAGACCATGCTGGTGCGCGACGAGGTGCTCGACTTCTGGCACGACTTCGCCTCGGTCCGCGCGGTCGAGCACGGCGAGCTGATCCGGCGGGTTGCGCCCGAGCTCGGGCGGCTCACCGTGTTCGACCCGCGGATCCCGCATGGCGTCCGCACGGTGACCGGCACGCACGATCCGCGCGACGGCCGGCTCGTGATCCACGGCTGGTTCGTCCAGCCCCGGCCGTTCGTGCGCGGCGCGCTGCCGGTGCGGGCGCTCGCCGGGCGGATCGCCGAGCTGACCGAGCAGCTCGGGGGCTGGCTCGACGGCGTGCCGATCGCGGGCCTGCTCAGCCTGGCGTTCGACGTCGATCTGGCCGGCCGGGTGCGCGCGCCGCGCGTGCTGTCCGACACCACGCGCGTGCCGCGCGGCGACGAGCGCGCTCGCGCCGCGCTGGTCCGCCGGATCCGCGGCGCGATCGCGGCGTGGCGGTTCGCCGCGCAGCGCTCGACCAGCCGGGTGACGCTGCCGCTGGTGTTCGAGCGCTCGTGACTCGGCGGGCGGACGGCCGCCTCAGCGCGGCTGGATGCCGGCGCGCGATCCGGTCGTGCGCCGCGTGTTCCCGCGCGGCATCCGCCCGTACCGCGCGGGATTTCCACCCGGGCCACAACCGGACCGAGCAAATCGCGAGCGACTGGATGGCGGCGCGTGGTATGTCGCTGCCCGGAGCCAACCCCGAGGCCGCATGAAGCTTGCAGACAGCACCGTGGTCGTCACCGGCGCAGGCAGCGGAATCGGCCGCGCCACCGCGCTCGCGTTCGCCCGGCAGGGCGCGCGGATCGCCGCGTGCGACGTCGATCAGTCCCGGCTCGACGCGCTGTCGGCCGAGCTGGGCGACCGCGCGCTGGTCGTCCGCAAGGCCGACGTCTCCGACCGGGCGCAGATGGCGGCGTTCGCCGACGCGGTCCACGCCGCGGCCCCGGCCGCCGACGTCGTGGTCAACAACGCCGGGGTCTCGCTCGGCGGCAACTTCGTCGACATCACGCTCGACGACTGGGACTGGCTGCTCGGCGTCAACCTGGGCGGCGTGGTCCACGGCTGCCACTACTTCGTCCATCCCATGGTCGCGCGCCGCGCCGGCCACATCGTCAACATCGCGAGCGTCTTCGGGATCTTTCCGGCGCCCAACGTCACCGCCTACGTCGCGAGCAAGTTCGCCGTGCTCGGGTTCTCGCAGTCGCTGCGCACCGAGCTCGCGCCGCACGGCGTCGGCGTCACCGCGATCTGCCCCGGCATGATCAACACGTCGATCGTGGCGGACGGCCGGATGGCCGGAAATCTCCGCGAGCGCAAGGCGGCGGTGATGGAACGGTTCAAGCAAGGCCTGCCCCCGTCGCGCGTGGCGGAGGTCGTGCTCGAGGCCGTGCAGACCAACCCGGCGGTCCGCACGGTCGGCCGCGACGCCTGGGTGTTTCACCAGCTGACGAGGCTGTCGCCGCGGGCGGCCGAGCGGCTCGCCGGCAGCCTGCAGCGCCGGATGGGCGGGGGCTGAGGCGCCGCCACCCCGAGGTGAGGCGGGTCGACTCGGGGGGACTTGGGAGTTATGGTGGCCTCGAACCATGAAGCTCGCGACGCTGCGTGATGGCTCTCGAGACGGCCGCCTGCTGGTGGTGCGCCGCGACGGGGAGGCCGGCGCGCCGGCGCCCGATGCCTGGCCCACGCTGCAGCGCGCGCTCGACGACTGGGCGCGCGCCGAGCCGGCGCTGCGCGCCCTGGCCGACGAGCTCGATCGCGGCGCCCACGACGGCCTGTCGATCGATCCGGTCCGCCTGGGCGCGCCGCTGCCTCGGGCCTACGAGTGGGTCGATGGCTCGGCGTTCCTCAACCACGTGATCCTGGTGCGCCGCGCGCGCGGGGCGCAGCCGCCGGCGACGCTCGAGACCGATCCGCTTATCTACCAGGGCGGCTCGGGCGACATGCTCGGCCCGCGCGATGCGATCGAGCTCCACGATCCGGCGTGGGGGCTCGACTACGAGTCCGAGGTCTGCGTGATCCTCGGCGACACCCCGATCGGCGTGTCCGCCGGCGATGCGGCGCGCCACGTCCGGCTGGTCGTGCTCGCCAACGATTGCACTCTGCGTAACCTCGTGCCGGACGAGCTCGCCAAGGGCTTCGGGTTCTTCCAGAGCAAGCCGGCGACCGCGTTCTCGCCGTTCGCGGTCACGCCCGACGAGCTCGAGGCCACCGGCAGCTGGCGCGACGGCCGGCTGCACGGCCGCGTGCGCTCGACCTACAACGAGCAGCTGATCGGCGACTGCGACGCCGCCGAGATGCACTTCTCGTTCTACGACCTGATCCGCCACATCGCCCGGACCCGGCGGTTCGTCGCCGGCACGGTCCTCGGCAGCGGCACGGTGTCCAACGCCGACCGCAGCCGCGGGGTGTCGTGCCTCGCCGAGCGCCGGATGATCGAGATCATCGATTCCGGGGCGCCGGCGACCCCGTTCATGGCGGTCGGCGACCGGATCCGGATCGAGGCCGAGGTCGCCGGCACGAGCCCGTTCGGTGCGATCGATCAGCGCGTGGTCGCGGCCGGCGCGTCGCCTTCGTCAGGTCCCCCAGGTCCCCCAGGTCCCGCAGGTCCCGCAGGTCCCCCAGGTCCAGGAGTGCAGCCATGAAGCTCGTCCTCCACAGCTACTGGCGCAGCTCGGCGAGCCACCGCGTCCGGATCGGGCTCGGCCTCAAGCAGCTGCCCTACGACTACGTCGCGGTCAACATCGTCGCCGGCGACCAGTTCGCCGACGACTACCGCGCCAAGAACCCGATCTCGCAGGTCCCGACGCTCGAGGTCACCGAGGACGACGGCACGCGGGTCGCGCTGACCCAGTCGCTGGCGATCCTCGAGTACCTCGACGAGCGCTGGCCCGATCCGCCGCTCCTGCCGCGCGACCCGTACCTGCGGGCGCGGGCGCGCGCGCTCGCCGAGATCATCAACGCCGGGATCCAGCCGCTGCAGAACCTGACCACGCTCAAGCGGATCAAGGCGCTCGGCGGCGACGACGCGGCGTGGCTGCGGCCGTTCTTGATCCACGGCCTGACCGCGTTCGCCCAGATCGCGTCCGAGGTCGCCGGCACGTTCTGCGTCGGCGACGCGCCGACGATCGCCGACTGCTGCCTCGTGCCGCAGCTGCTCGGCGCCCGGCGCTTCCAGGTCGACCTCGAGCCCTACGAGCGCCTGCTCGCGATCGAGGCCCGCTGCCTCGTGCTGCCGGCGTTCGCCGACGCGATCCCGCACCACCAACCCGACGCCGTGAAGTCATGACCAAGCCCGCTCCGATCGGTATCAAGCGCCTCGAAGGCATCCACTACTACGTCCACGACCTCGAGCGCTCGCGCCAGTTCTACACCGGCAAGCTCGACTTCGCCGAGACCTGGCGATCGTCGCCCGAGCTCGAGCAGCGCGCCGGCCAGCGCTCGGCCTGCTTCGCGGCCGGCGACGTCCAGGTCGTGTGCAGCGCGCCGACCGGCGCTCCCGGGCAGGCGGGCGGCCGCGCGGCGCGGTTCCTCGCCAAGCACCCCGACGGGGTCGGCACGCTGGTGTTCGAGGTCGAGGACGCGGCGCGGGCGTTCGCGCTGATCGAGGAGCGCGGCGGCACGGCGATCGACGATATCGCGACGTTTCAGGACGACGGCGGCACGCTGCGCCAGTTCTCGATCACCACGCCGTTCGGCGACTGCACGTTCCGGTTCCGCGAGCACCGCGGCTACCGCAGCCTGTATCCGGGCGCGATCCCGCACCGCGGCGGCGGCGGCAACCGCTTCGGGTTCCAGCAGATCGACCACGTGACCTCGAACTTCCAGACCATGAAGCCGATGCTGCTCTGGCTCGAGCACGTGCTCGGCTTCGAGCAGATGTGGGAGGTCGCGTTCCACACCTCGGACGTCGACCCGGCGCGCACCACGGGGTCGGGGCTCAAGTCGATCGTGATGTGGGAGCCGGCGTCGCAGGTCAAGTTCGCGAACAACGAGCCGGCGCGGCCGTTCTTCAAGAGCTCGCAGATCAACATCTTCAACGAGGAGCTGCGCGGCGATGGCGTGCAGCACGTGGCGCTGACGGTGGCCGACATCGTCGGCGCGGTCCGCGGCCTGCGCGGCGCCGGCGTCACGTTCATGCCGACGCCGGGCAGCTACTACGACCTCTTGCCGGGGCGGATCGCCGGCACCGGCATCGGCAAGGTCGACGAGGACCTCGCGATCCTGCGCGAGCTCCAGATCCTGGTCGACGGCGACCACCACCACGCGTACATGCTGCAGATCTTCCTCAAGGAGTCGGCGGGGCTGTACGGCGATCCCAGCGCCGGCCCGTTCTTCTACGAGATCATCCAGCGCAAGGGCGACCGCGGGTTCGGCGCCGGCAACTTCCGTGCGCTGTTCGAGAGCATCGAGCGCGAGCAGCGCGCCGCGGGGCCATCCGCACCGGCGGCGGGCGCCGCGGCCGAGGACAATGCCTGATGCTCGATCGCATGCAGCTCGGTGACGTCCCGCGCAAGCACCACATACAGCTGCGCGGCCCCGACGGCGAGCTCCGGTTCGAGGAGTGCCTGACGCGCGACGGCTTCGACGGCCCGTACACGATCCTCTACCACCTGCGCCGGCCGCATACCCACCGCGTCATGCCGGCGGGGCATGGCTGGGCCGCGCCGGTCGCGGTGGCCGAGCGCGCGCTCGCCAAGCGCCACTACCGCACCGGCGAGCTCACTGCGCAGGGCGGGGCGCAGGCCGGGGCGCAGGGCGGGGCGCAGATCGACGCGCGCGTGCCGCTGCTGTTCAACGATGACCTGATCGCCGGGGTCGCGTTCCCCACCGCCGACGATCCGGTCTACATCGCCGACGGCGACGCCGATCAGCTGGTCTACATCCACCGCGGCGGCGGCGTGCTGCGCAGCCTGCTCGGCGAGCTCCGGTTCGCCCAGGGCGACTACGTGTTCGTGCCGCGCGGCCTGCTGCATCGCTTCCTGCCCGTCGGGCCGCAGCAGTGGTTCTGGTTCTCGCTGACCGGCGGGCTCCACCTGCCCGCGCAGTGGCGCAATGCCGTCGGCCAGCTGCGCATGGACGCGCCGTACTCTCACCGCGACTTCAAGCGCCCCGAGCTGTCGCCGCCGCGCGACGAGGGCATCCGCGAGCTGGTGGTGCGGCGCGCCGGCGTCTGGCACGGCTTCGCGCTCGATCACTCGCCGCTCGACACCGTCGGCTGGGACGGCACGGTGTACCCGTGGGCGTTTCCGATCCTCGCGTTCCAGCCGCGGGTCAGCTCGGTTCACCTGCCGCCGACGTGGCACGGCACGTTCGCCGCGCGCGGCGCGCTGATCTGCAGCTTCGTGCCCAGGCCGGTCGACTTCCACCCCGAAGCGATCCCGTGCCCGTATCCCCACAGCTCGACCCACTGCGACGAGATCCTGTTCTACTGCGACGGCAACTTCACCTCGCGCCGCGGCGTCGGGCCGGGCAGCATCTCGCACCATCCGATGGGCGTGCCGCACGGTCCGCACCCCGGCAGCTACGAGAAGTCGATCGGCGCGACCCGCACCGACGAGCTCGCGGTCATGGCCGACACGTTCGCGCCGCTGCGGGTGACGGCCGCGGCGGTGTCGGTCGAGGATCCGGGCTACCAGGACTCCTTCGTCTGAGGGGAGCCCGCCGGTCGTCCGGTCGCCGGAAAAGATCCGCAGTGGTTCAACCGATAATTCCAGCCATGCTGTAGCAACCTCAGACGTTACTTGCGTCACAAATGCAGCACTCTGCTGCATATCAGTGCGCGAGACGGTGCGCTGCAGGATTGGAGCAAGGCGATGCGCCGCCTCGCGCTCCATCGATCCAACTGGCTGCTTCTGCGACAGAATCGCCAGACTAACTGCCGCTTGGACGATCTGATGCTGACGATTCGCGCTGCACATACGGTCCTACAGAAAATATTACAGCCTGTTCCGAAAAGTTGGGTTCAGCCTCCGAAGTCTTCGGATATGCTGGTCGGGCTGTATGAACGTAATACGCGTATCTCCTGCCACTGGTGAGTCGAACCTGTACGACTACGCTCTGGCTGTAAATTCACCTCGAGACCGTCGAGCCTGCTTCGTATCCGAGACGGCCAGATTCGTATCCGGGACGGACCGAAAGGGCTCGGTGATTTCGGACGTCGGTGCTTGCGGTCCCGCGCCGCGCGACACGCGCCCCGTGCTGTGACCCGCCGCCAGTACCGCAGCCACCCGGCCGCAGGGCGACCCGCGCCGCGGCCGGTCCGATGGACACGTTCGAGAAAGGCACGCCAGAAGTCATGGAGCCCTCGCTGAGCCTGAAGATCTTCTACCCGGACGCGGTCGGTCACGACGAGATCGCGGACTACAACGAAGCGTTCGCGTTCTGGAACGAGATCTGGCTCGAGACCCGGAAGGAAGTCGACGCGACCCTGGCGACGCCGTCGGACAGCTTCTCGCGACAGAGCGAGATCCTGGTCCTGTACTCCGGCGGCCGGCCGATCGCGACGTGCTGCCACCGCTACATCGATCTCCGGCACCGCTGTGCAATCCACGATTCGTACTTCACGTCCACGATCTGGCCGGAGAGCGTGCGGCAGCGGGTCCCCAGCCTCGGCCAGTCCTGCATGCTCGGCAGTCACATCTTCATTGCTCCGGAGTTCCGGAAGCGGAGCTCGGGGCTGCCGATCAAGAACATCGTCTGTGCGCTATCGCTGACCCACGTCGACGGTACGCAGCCGGACGTCGTGATCGGGATGACGCGCATCGACAGAGGCATTCACAAGATATTTCATGATAGCGGTGCTGTCTCGCTTCACCCCAACGTGAGCTGGTATCATATCCCGGTCGATCTGATCGCGCTGTTTCCCAAACAGGTGCCGATCACGATCGATCCGATCTATCACGAGGTCGTGCGCTCGATCGGTCGAACCTGCCCCCGGTTCGCCGTGAGCTACTTCGAGCGCGATCGTCTATTCGAGGGCAGTCATCTGAACGGAGGCCAAAGTGTTGCGCGAGCTTCAGACTCATTTGGACGAGCTGGATAAGGTCGTTCGAGCCACGCCGTGGTGGGACAGGACCGTCTACGGCGCGTTCCTCGCACAGACCTATCACTACGTGTGTCATTCGACGCGGCTCCTGGCGCTCGCCGCGAGCCGGTTCCGATTCTCCGAGGAGAAGATCCACCGCCGCTTCGTCAAGCACGCGACCGAGGAGATGAGCCACGAGGGGCTCGCGCTGCGCGATCTGAAGCACCTCGACCTGTCGCTCGAGCAGTACCCCGAGTTCCCATCGACCCGGGCGTTCTACCAGACGCAGTACTACATGATCGAGCACGTCAGCCCGTGGAGCTTCTGGGGCTACATCCTGATGCTCGAGGGCCTGGCGCTGACCAAGGGCCCATGGTTGTTCGAGGAGATCCGGCGGCACCACGGCGAGAAGGCGGCGAGCTTCGTCAAGGTCCACGCGGCCGAGGACGTCGGGCACATGGCGGAGGCCGAGAAGGCGCTGGCGGCGCTGCCCGACCAGGAGCGCCCGGTCGTCGTCGACCAGATCGGCCACTCGCGGTTCTTCTACTCGTCGATGCTCCGGCAGTGCTCGGAGTACGCCGCGGCCCAGCCGCTGTGCCCGGCGGCCTGAGCGCGGGCAGCGCGGCCGGATGCCCCGCCGGATGCCCGGCCGGATGATGCGTGGCGCTCAGCCGCGGTGGCGCTCGACGAACGCGACCATCGCGCGGCCGAAGCTGGCGAGCAGCGCGCCGGTCGAGGCATCGGTCAACCGGCCCTCGGCGTCGAACCGGTCCTGCGCGCGCGGGATCAGGACCTCGGGCTGGCTCAGGCACGGCGTGTCGCTGTACAGCAGCATCTGGCGCAGGTGGGTCTGGGCGCGGATCGTTCCGCTCATCCCGGTGGCGGCGCCGACCATGCCGACCGGCTTGCCGCGCATCGGCGACTGCTGCGGCGGCCGCGACACCCAGTCGAGTGCGTTCTTGAGCCCGCCGGGGACGCTGTAGTTGTACTCGGGCACGCTGAACACCACGCCGTCGGCCGCGGCGATCGCCGCCTTGAGCCGGGCCACGCCGGGCGGCTCCTCGAGATCGCTGTTGAAGATCGGCAGGTCGAGGTCGTCGTACAGCGCCATCCGCGCGCTCGCCGGCAATGCGTCGCGGACGGCGGCGAGCAGTGCGCGGTTGAGCGAGGCCTTGCGCAAGCTGCCGCAGATCCCGAGGAGCGCGACCATCTCGGCGAACCTAGCATCGATACGAGCGGGCCGCGTGGCCGGTTACTTTCGCGCCGCTCGGCGTATGGTACGCATGGGGATGTTCTTCAGCTCGAAGAAGCTCCGGATGCCCGAACCCGGCGACGCGCTGCCCGGCCGCAGTGCCGCGATGCGCGTCGGTGATACGCACTTCGTCAACGGCCACCGGATCACCCCGCCGTTCCCGGACGGGATGCAGCGCGCCATGTTCGGCATGGGCTGCTTCTGGGGCGCCGAGCGCAAGTTCTGGCAGACCCCGGGGGTCCACGCGACCGCGGTCGGCTACGCCGGGGGCCTGACCCCGAACCCGACGTACGAGGAGGTGTGCTCCGGGCAGACCGGGCACAACGAGGTGGTGCTCGTGATCTACGACCCGCGCGAGGTCAGCTACGACCAGCTGCTCGCGGTGTTCTGGGAGAGCCACGATCCGACCCAGGGCATGCGGCAGGGCAACGATGCCGGCACGCAGTACAGGAGCGGGATCTACGCGTTCGACGCCGCGCAGCGCGCCGCGGCCGAGGCGTCGAAGGCGAGCTACGGCCAGCGCTTGGCGTCGGCCGGTTACGGCCCGATCACGACCGAGATCGTCGACGCGCCGGCGTTCTACTACGCCGAGGACTACCACCAGCAGTACCTGGGCAAGAACCCGGGCGGCTACTGCGGGCTCGGCGGCACGGGCGTGTCGTGTCCGATCGGCCTGGGCGCCGGCGCGGTCGCGGCGAAGTAGCGCGCCCGGGCGACGATGCGCGCGGGTCACGTCACGCGACGTCGCCTCGCTCAGGGCCGGTCGGACGGATCGAGGAACGAGTAGCGCCAGTCGGTCGGCGGCGCGAACGTCTCCTTGATCGTGCGCGCGGCGACGAACCTCATCAAGTTCGCCGCCGAGCCGGCCTTGTCGTCGGTGCCCGACGCGCGCGCGCCGCCGAACGGCTGCTGGCCGACGACGGCGCCGGTCGGCTTGTCGTTGATGTAGAAGTTGCCGGCGGCGTCGCGCAGCGCGGCCGTGGCCTCGACGATCGCGGCGCGGTCGCGGGCGAAGATCGCGCCGGTGAGCGCGTACGGCGAGGTCCGGTCGACCAGCTGCAGCGTGTCGCGCCACGCGGCATCCGGATAGACGTGGAGCGTGACGATCGGCCCGAAGAACTCCTCGCGCATGTGGCGCACGCCGGGGTTCTCGGTGGTGATCAGCGTCGGCTGGACGAACCAGCCCTCGCGGTCGTCGCAGGTGCCGCCGGCGACGACCTTCATGCCGGGGGTCTCGCGGGCCTCGGCGATCGCGGCCTGGTGCTTGTCGAACGCGCCGCGCTTGATCACCGCGCCCATGAAGTTGCCGAAGTTGGCGACGTCGCCGACCTTGAGCGACTTGATCGTATCGATCAGCGGCTCGCGCATCCGGTCCCACACCGACTTCGCGACGTAGATCCGCGACGCGGCCGAGCACTTCTGGCCCTGGTACTCGTAGCCGCCGCGCACGATCGCGGTGGCGAGCGCGAGCGGATCGGCCGACGGGTGGGCGAGCACGAAGTCCTTGCCGCCGGTCTCGCCGACCAGCCGCGGGTAGCTCCGGTAGCGATCGATGTTGTCGGCGACCCGCTTCCACATCATGCGGAACACGTCGGTCGAGCCGGTGAAGTGGATGCCGGCGAGGGCCGGGTGGTCGAGCACGACGTTGGTGCTGGCGTGGGGCAGCCCGGGGATGAAGTTGACGACGCCGGGCGGCAGGCCGGCCTCCTCGAGCAGCTGGTAGATCTGCCAGGCCGCGAGCAGCTGGGTCTCCGCCGGCTTCCACACCACGGTGTTGCCCATCAGCGCCGGCGCCATCGGCAGGTTGCCGGCGATCGCGGTGAAGTTGAACGGGGTCAGCGCGAACGTGAAGCCCTCGAGCGGCCGCAGCTCGGTCATGTTCCAGACCCCGGGCGACGACGCCGGCTGGATCCGGTACAGGTCCTGGGCGAACTGGACGTTGAACCGCCAGAAGTCGATCAGCTCGCACGCCGAGTCGATCTCGGCCTGGTAGGCCGTCTTGGACTGCCCGAGCATCGTGGCGGCGTTCAGGGTCGAGCGCCAGGGGCCGGAGAGCAGCTCGGCCGCCTTGAGGAACACCGCCGCCCGCTCGTCGAACGGCAGCTCCCGCCAGCCCGGCGCGGCCGCCTTCGCCGCCGCTGCGGCGTCGGCCGCGTCCGTCCTGGTCGCATCGCGCAACGTGCCGAGGATCCGTCGGTGGGCGTGCGGCTGGCGGACGGCGATCCGGCCGCCCCGGCCCATCCGCTGCTGGCCACCGACGGTCATCGTCAGGTCCAGCCGTTCGGACTGCAGCTCGGCCAGGCGCACCTCCAGCGCACTGCGTTCGGCGCTGCCCGGTGCGTAGTCCAGGACGGGTTCGTTGCTGGGAGTGGGAACGGTGGTGCGAGCGTCCATGCGCTTACCCTGTCACGCTCCGCGGGGTCAGTCGCTGCCGCGCAGGGCGAGCACGTCGTCCAGCTCGGTCACGTCGAACCACAGCAGGTCGTGGCCCTCCGCGCCGTCCACGACGAACTGCGCGTCGTCGTCCCCCGCGTCGAGCCGGGCCAGCGCCTCCAGGGCCGCCACCACGTCCGGCTCGGCGTCGGGCTCGTCGGCGTGGATGCTGGCCACGGCGGCGAGCGGGACGCTCACCTGGACCAGCACGACCGCGCGGTCCTCGTCCTGCTGGCCCCCGTCGGGGCGGACCGCGCTGTCCGGCACGTCGGCCGACAGGACGACGCGCAGCCGGCGGGACTGCGGCTGGGCGGCGAGCCGGCGCAGCGAGCGTCGTTCGGCATCGAGGAACGCGGCGTTCTCCAGTTCGTCGGTGTCACTGCCGGCGTACCACTCGCGCAGCGCCGGCGTCACGGCGTGGGCCCGGCGCCCAGCCGGGATCTCGCCCAGCGCACGCAGCTCGGCGAGCTCGTCGAGCGTCGCGGGGAAGTAGACCCGGGTCATCCGGCCTCCGAGTCAGGATGCGGATCGCCCAGCACGGCCGCGTCGTGGAGGGCCGCGGCCGTCGTGTCCAGAGCCGTCCGCAGGACGAGCTCCCGGCGTCCGACGTCCATCAGGTTGCCGCCGATGCTCTCCAGGTCGCGCGGACCTGGCCCGACCACGGTGACCTCGGCGCCGTCGCGGTGCACCATCGCCACCTCGTGCAGGCACCGCCGGGTGACCCGCGCGCGCCAGCGCCGCTCCAGCCGCGTCGTGAGCTGGGCCGGCTGGTCCATCGCGAAGCTCACCATGGGGGCGACGACGTACACCTCGGCCAGGTCCCGCCCCGACATCAGGTCGACGCTGGTCGCCGACCAGGC
>DASWRS010000373.1:0-17422 GCA_036403075.1 Kofleriaceae bacterium | reverse complement strand
ATCGCCCGACACGCGCCCACGATGCCAGAGCGCCGGCCGCCGCGCACCTGCCGGGGCCGGGCCGGTTGCCAGACGCAGCCCGGCGGCAAACGCAACGCAGTTGCATGTACTTGCGCGCCGGGGCGGGGTCGCGTAGAGTGCCGCATCATGGCACTTCGGCGGGACGATCTCGAGACCCTGCGGGGCGCGGTTCGCAACGCCGGGCTGCGCGCCACGCCATCGCGGATCGCGGTGCTGCACGTGCTGCGCTCGGCGGGCTCGCCGGTCTCGCACGGCGACGTGGTCGCCAAGCTGTCGTCGCAGGCATGGGACCCCGCGACGATCTACCGCAACCTGACCGACCTCGCCGATGTCGGGCTGGCCCGACGCACCGACGTCGGCGACCACGTCTGGCGGTTCGAGGCGATCACCGCGAGCCACCAGGGCGCGGCGCATCCCCACTTCGTGTGCACCGAGTGCGGCGCCATCGAGTGCCTGCCCGATCTCGAGTACGTGATCACGCGCGCCAAGACGCCGCGCGCGATCCGGCTCAAGCGCGTCGAGGTCCAGCTGCGCGGCGCCTGCGACGCCTGCATGTAGCCGCGCCGCGGTGCCGAACAGCCCACCGGGTGGGCCGGCGCGCCGGCGGGATTGCGACGTGACGCAGGCGCTCGCCACGGCGCCGGTTCTCGCACCGGCACCACCCGACGGCGGCTACGGCGTGACGGTGACGACGGTGCCGCTGTCGACCGCGCCGTGGGCCGGGCCCTGATCGTGCGGCACGTGGAACTCGCACGCGCCGGCGACGTTGGCCTCGTCGACGAAGTTGGCGCGGTACACCCGGCCATCACCGCCGCCCTGGCGCTCGGAGCGCAGCTCGAACGTGGTCGCATCCGTGATGTGGATGTCGAACTTGGTCGTGTGACCGTCGCCACCCGCGCCGGCCTCGACCGCCTCATCGGCGGTGATCGATGTCAGGTGCACGGCGCCGGTCGGGGCCGCCGAGGAGATCGTGCGCAGGATCACCCCACCGCCCCCACTGCCACTGCCGCTGCCACTCCCACTGCCACTCCCGCTGCCGCTCCCACTGCCATCGCCACCGCCGCCGTCATCCCCACAGCCGGTCTGGACTGCGATGCAGTCGGCCAGCGTGAACTGGACCATCTTGTGATTGGGCGGCCACAGCACCGAGGCCGCGGTATCGCACTGGGCGGGATCGAGGGGCTTGCAGGCGCTGACGTCCTCGGACTGAGGCGTGCACTCGACCTTGACGCCGTCGGCACGCATCCCCGTGACGGCACCGCTCGAGCTACAGGCCGCGGCACCCGCGAGAATGATCGCCGTGACTACCAGGTTCTCCGTTCGCATGAGTCCTCCTGGCGATACAGGTGGGCGCCCACGCGCGGCCGGTCGCAGATTTCGTCGTCGGTGCGCTGTACGTTGCGTGCGCAGCTTCGGCCCGCGCCGACAACGCGCCGGAACGTCAGCGGACGCTCGACGCGTGCTGGCTCGCCTGCTGGTTGGCACGCGCGCGTGCAATCGCGTCTTCGATCATTCGATCCTGCTCGGCGACGCTCTTCCAGCGCGCCTGGACCTCGGGCGCGAGCATGTCGATCGGATCGAAGTACACGAAGTAGCCGGGCTTGACCGACGGCGCCGAGAACACCGAGATCCCGGTGTCGCGATCGTAGTGCTCGAAGCTGTGCGCGACGCGCTTGCCGCCGCCGCCCGGTGCATCGACCACGAACGTCGGCGTCTGGAACCCCGCCGTCACGCCGCGCACCGCCTTCTCGATGTCGAGCGCGGTCTGCAGCGTGGTCCGCAGATCCTCGACGCCCTTGACCAGATCGTGGACGTAGACGTAGTACGGCTGGACCTGGCAGTGACCGAGCCGCTTGACCAGGAGCTGCATCGTCGCGACCGAGTCGTTGACCCCGCGCTGCAGCACGCACTGGTTGCGCACGATGATCCCGCGCTCGAACACGTTGTCGAGCGCGCGCTTGGTGATCGCGGTGATCTCGTTGGGGTGGTTGAAGTGGGTGTGGAGCACGACCTCCTTGTGCAGCTTGCGGCCGCGCTCGACCACCGCGGTCAGCGCGTCGAGCCACTCGTGGTCGGTGATCAGCTTCATCGGCATCACCGCCGGCCCCTTGGTCGCGAACCGGATCCGGCGGATGTTCGGCAGCTCGAGCAGGCGGTTGCCGATCAGCGTGATCTGCCGGGCCTTGAGCTGGTAGCTGTCGCCGCCCGAGACCACGATGTCCTCGAGCTCGGGCCGCTCCGAGATGTAGCGAAACACGAGCTCCCAGCGCTCCTCGGTGGCCTTGAGCGAGACCTTCTCGACCTCGTCGGTGTCGACCCCGACGGCGTAGCTCCGGGTGCAGAACCGGCAGTACACCGGGCAGGTGTCGAGCGCCAGGAACAGCGCCTTGTCGGGATAGCGGTGGGTCAGTCCGGGCACCGGCGCGTCGGCCTGCTCGTGCAGCGAGTCGAGCGTCAGCTTGGGGTGATCGGGCAAGAGCCGCGACGCGAGCGGCACGAACTGCCGGCGCAGCGGATCGTTGTACGCGTCGGCCCAGTCGATCAGCGACAGCAGGTACGGCGACACGCGGATCGACATCGGCGCGAGCTTGAAGCCCTTCGACACGTCGTCGTAGAACGCCTGCGGCACCAGATCCTGCACCGCCTGGAGCAGCCGCTGCGGGTTGGTGATCGTGTTCTTGGCCTGCCAGGTGTGGTCGAGGAACGTGGCCTCGTCGATCAGGCGGTAGGCCGGGATCTTCTGCCAGAACGCGCCGTCGAGCAGCTGGCGGTGGAACAGCGTCGATGGATCGATCGACGGCTTGAGGTGCTTGATCGGCGGGAGCTCGGTCGGATGGTCGCGGCCGAGCAGCTTGAGCTGGGTATCCATGAGGGTCCTCGCAAGAAACGTCGAGAGCAGGTGGGCAGCGCGTGGCCACGCCGTGGGGAGGGACGGGCGCGGTCCGGCGCCCGAAGGTCAGCGACCGCCGGCGACGTCTGGTTGATGCGGGACGGAACCCAGATACCACATCGTGGTCCATCGATAACACGCCGCGCGGCGGCGGCCAACGTCGATCGGCGCGCCACGCCGCGCGAATCGGTCAAACGACCCATGGCCGGGGCCGGACCGGATCCGCATCCTCTCGCCATGCGAATCCTGCCTGGCTTGATCGCCTGCCTCGCCGGCTGTGCCGGCACCGGTCCGGGCCTCGGCGCGCGCCTCGGCGTCCGCTCCGGCGTCCGCGCCGCCGACCCTCCGCACGCCGCCACACCCGCCGACATCGATCGCGCCGACCTCACGTTCACCGGCGGCGGCGGTATCGCGCTCTACGCCCAGCGCTGGCGGCCGCGCACCGAGCCGCGCGGCGTGGTCGTGATCCACCACGGCCTCGCCGATCACTCCGACCGCTATGCCGGCTTCGCCGAGCGCCTGGTGCGCGCCGGCTACGCGGTCTGGGCGCTCGACATGCGCGGCCACGGCCGCTCGTCCGGTGCGCGGGTCCAGATCGATCGGATCGACGACCTGCTCGACGATCTCGACGCGTTCGTCGCGCTGGTCCGCGCGCGCGAGCCCGGCCGGCCGATCGTGCTGTACGGCCACAGCGTGGGCGGCCTGGCCACGGCGCTGTACGCGATCGAGCGCCACCCCGACGTCGCCGGCGTGGTGCTCGCGGCGCCCGGCATCGCGTTCGATGCGCCTGCGATCCAGGCGGCCGTGATCCGGTTGGTCGCGCCGCTCGCCCCGGACGCGCCGGTGCTCGCCGTGCCGCACGACCAGTTCTCGGGCGACCCCGCCGTGGTCGCCGAGATGGACCGCGATCCGCTGATCTCCCAGCGCAACGGCCCGGCGCGCACCGCGCGTGCCGCGATCGACGGCGTCGCCCGGGTCTGGGCACATCCCGAGGCGCTCACCGCGCCGCTGCTGATCGTCCACGGCCGCGCCGACCGCGTCACCGCGCCGAGCGGCAGCCGCGATCTGGTCGCGCGCGCCGGCAACCCCGACCGCACGCTCCGGCTCTACGACGGCCTCCACCACGACGTGCTCCACGATCCGGGAGGCGACCGGGTCGCCGGCGACATCCTCGCGTGGCTCGACGCGCACACCGGCGGCCCGGCCGTCCACGCCGATCCGCCACCCGCCGGATTGCTCGCCGGCGACCGGCCGCCGCGCACGATGGCGATCGAGCTCGACGTCCGCGGCGAGCAGGGCGGCGACACCGGCGCGACCGCGGGGCTGCGGCTGCGCTTCGGCACCGGCGCGGTGCTCGGCTACACCGGCGGCCTCGACCTGCGCGGCGGCTACCTCGGCGGCGCCGAGCTCGACGCCGATGCGCACCTCGTCGGCCTCGGCCTGCGCAGCGGCGGCGCCACGGTCTCGGTCACCGCCGGCGCCGGCATCGGGCGGCGGGGCGGCCACGGCGCGGCCCACCTGCCGGTCGAGCTCGCCGTCGAGGCGCCGCTCGGCCCGACCCGCCTCGTCGCCCGCGCCGGCCTGGGCTGGCGGCTCGGCGGCCCGAGCTACGCCGGCGACGCGCTCGGCCTCGCCGACGAGGCCACGGCGCTGCTCGGGTTGCGCATCGGCCGCGACGTCGCGTACTGGCGCCCGGTGCGCGCCGGGGCCGGGCCGTTCCTCGCGGTGACGTACCGGAACCTCGGCGGCGCCGAGCTCTGGGGGATCGCGCTCGGCGGCGAGCTCTGGGGCGGCAACTGACGCGGTTTCCGTACCGCGTCGCTGAGACAGTCAATCGCGATTGGCCATGATCGGACCGGTCTGCAGCGGTGGCGAGAACGCGGACACGCGCGCTGGCGACCGCGGGTCTGGGCCACACGCTCGGAGGACCCACCCGGCCTGGGAATCTATCTCGCTTTGTGACCCAGCCCGCGTCGCTGCGCTGCGCGTTGTCGGGTCTCGCGGTCGGTCAAACCCGGGCCGAGCGACCCGGTGGGCCGCCTTCTCGTCGGCATTCCTCGCGCTGCGGCGCAGCGCAGCGCTTCGGCCCGGTCCGGTCCGGTCCCGATCCGGCCCGCCTCGTGTGCGCCCGGAGTTCCGCGCTACACTGGGGGATGAGGTCGTGGCACAGGCCTCCGGAGACCGCGCCCACCCGCCAGGTGGTGGCGGCGGCGCTCACCTTGCTGGTGCTCGGCGGAGTTGGCGCCGTGCAGGCCGGGATGGCCGGCGCGTCGTTCATGTTCGACCTCGAGCAGATCGAGCCGGCGCTCGCGCGCGTGCCGCCGGCGATCGAGCACGCCGAGACCCCGCGGCTCGCCCGGCGCGTGTTCCTGGTCGTGATCGACGGCCTGCGGCTCGACCGCTCGTACGAGCTCCCGTTCCTCGACGAGCTGCGGCGGCGGGGCGTCGACGGCGAGGCGACGTCGCACTACCCGACGTGGTCGCGGCCGAACTACGTGTCGATCTTGACCGGCGTGCCGCCGCACGCCAGCGGGGTGCGGACCAACCACCACGCCACCCCGGTGCAGCTCGATTCGCTGATGGACCGCGCACGAGCCGCCGGCCTCCATGTCGCGACCGCGACCGACTACGACGTGCTGCCACGGCTGTTCCTGCGCCGGCGCGCCGCCAGCGCACCCACCCCCCCCGCCGTGCTCGGCGTCGAGCTCGGTCTCGATCTCGGCGATGGGCTCGGCACCGGGCTGGGCGCCGGGGCCCCGCTCGATCCGGACACCGCCGTCGACCTCGAGGCCGAGGCCGCGCTCGACGTCGACAGCCTCGAGCAGCCGGCCGCGCAGCCCGGCGTCCGCGCGCCGGACGCCGACCTCGCCTCGCCATTCGACGATGCGCGCTACGCGCCGTGGCCCGGCGGGTTCAGCGAGGCCGGCAGCGCCCTGGCCGCGGGCGGCGCCGACCTGGTCATCCTGCTGGTCGGCGCGGTCGATGCCGCCGGCCATGCGCGCGGCGGCGACAGCCCCGAGTACCGCGAGGCCGCGGCGGTCGCCGATCGCGCCGTGGCCCGGGTGCTCGCCCACATCGACCTGACCCAGGATGCCGTGATCGTCACCGCCGACCACGGCCACACCGGGCGCGGCGGCCACGGCGGCGTCGAGCCCGAGGTGACGTCGGTGCCGCTGGTCGCCGCCGGCGCCGGGATCCGGCCGGGCGCCACGCCGCACGACGCCCGGCTGATCGACATCGCCCCGACCGTCGCCGCGCTGCTCGCGCTGCCGGCGCCGGGCCACGGCCTGGGCCGCACGCTGGTCGAGCTGCTCACCCTCGACGATGCCGGCCGCGCCCGCCGGGTCACCGCCGACCAGCTCCGGCTCGCCGTGACCCGCGCGATCGTCGATGGCGCCGAGGCCAGCGCCGCCGCCGACGTGCTCGCCCACCGCGCCGCGCGCATCGCCATGGTCGCCGGCGGCGCCCTGCTCGCCGCCGGCCTCGCGCTGCTGCTGATCCGGCGCCGCGTGCTCCGGCTCGATCGCCGCGTGCTCCTGGTCTCGATCCCGGCGTTCTTCGTCGTCTACTACGGCCTGCTCGCCACCCTCGGCCAGCGGTTCTCGCCGTCGCTGTTACCGGCGCAGGGCCACCTCGCCGGCCAGATGGTGCGCTACGGCCTGATCAGCATGCTGGTCCAGCTGTGCGCGAGCCTGTGGGCGCTGCGCAACCAGCCCACCCTCGGCGAGCGGCTCGCCGCCGCCAACGGCATCGCCTGGACCGGCCTCATGTCCACGATGGTCCCCGCCGGCCTGATCTGGGCATTCTTCCCGCCGCCCTACGTCGCCCTGCCCGGCCCGGTGTGGCTCGTGCTGATCCCCGCGGCGCTCGTCGCGGTCGCCTGCGCCGCGATCAATGTCGCCCTGACCCTCGCGCTCGAGGTCATCATCTTTGCCGCGCGCGCCTGGATGCGCGTGCCGCCGCCGCTCGACGGATGACACGGGTGCTTCTCTCCGCAAGCCGGCAGCAGCTTCGAGACGGCCCCGTGCCGTGGCGCCGGGTGCTGCGCATCCAGTATGCTGGCCGACAGCCGTGCAGATCAACATCGAGCGTGTGACTGTCCCGACCGACGACGTTCGTGCCCTGATCTCGGAGCTCGAGCACGTGCTGGGGGCCGAGTACCCGCCCGAGCAACGACACGGGCTGTCGCTCGACGCGATCTTCCAGCCCCATATCCAGTTCTTTGTCGCGCATGGTGATACCGGCGCAGTGGGGTGCGGCGGTGTCGCGCTGTTTGCTGATCTCGCCGAGGTAAAGCGCATGTACGTGCGTCCAGCCGCGCGTGGCCAAGGCGTCGCCGAAGCGCTGCTCGATCGCATCGAGGCGGCGGTGCGCGCGGCCGGGCTGGTGCGCTTGTGCCTCGAGACCGGTGATCGCCAGCTCGCTGCCATGCGGGTCTACGCCCGTGCCGGGTTCTCGCGCTGCGCAGCGTTCGGCCACTACGCCGCGATGCGGCCGGAGACGATCGTGGCGAGCAGGTTTTTCGAGAAGTACCTGCGGGCCACCGATGGCTGATGCTGTGAGGCGATCACGAGCCCCAGCTGCCGGTTGCCGGTGAGACCGCGTCGATCAAAGCCGCGGAGGTTGGACACCGTCTCGATCGTGCGAGGACGTGAGATCGCCGAGTGGCACGAGCCACGAAAACACCAGCGCGCCTGCCGATGCGCCGATCGCCTGCGCGATCAGGAACCCGGCCACGTCGCCGGGGCGAATTCCAGCGAATGTGTTACTGAATGCGCGAGCGATCGTGACCGCCGGGTTGGCGAACGAGGTGGAAGCCGTGAACCAGTAGGCCGCCACGATGTAGGCGGCCACCGCGAACGGGGTGATCGCGGCACGCGTGCGCCCAACGGCGATCACGACGCCGACCAGGCCGAAGGTCGCCACCGCTTCGCTGAGCGACTGCGCGAGTCCGGTGCGCGCCGTCATCGACCAGGCGATGGGCGCCAGCTCGAACATCGCGTTGGCAAGGATGGCGCCCGCGATGCCACCCACGAGCTGCGCGGCGATGTAGCCGACCGCGCTCCGCGGCGTCTGCTGCTTCAGCGCGACCATGCACAGCGTGACCGCAGGATTGAGATGTGCACCCGAGATCGGTCCGAAGCTGAGCAGGATCGCGATGAGCGCGCCGCCGGTGGCGATGGTGTTCGCGAGCAGCGCGACCGCGCGATCTCCGGTGAGGCGCTGGGCCATGATGCCTGAGCCGATCACCGCAGCGACCAGGAGTGCGGTCCCGAGAGCCTCGGCGGCAATTCGCCGCCGCCCGTTCAAGATATCGGCGCGCGCAGAGCTCATGTCGCGGCGTTCGTGATTGCGTCGGAACCTTGCGAGAGCTCGGCGCCGATCGCGGGGGGGTGCTCGCCGCAGCGCTGGCGGCGCTGGCACCCAGGCTTCGAGCCGGCTCTCGATGACATCTCGAACCTCGGCGATGCGCGCGAGCACCGCAGCGCGCTCACTGGTGACACCGCGAGCGCGGTCACGACCCGCACGCGGTGGGGCCGCACGACTTGCGCAGCTTGGCATGATCCACACGCAGTGCTCGCTCCGCACCGAACGTCCTGGTCAACACGTCGAGCGCCTCGGCGACCATGGCGTGCTCCTGCTCGGTGATCGCGTAGAACACCCACGTCCCCTCGCGCCTGCTGTCGACGATTCCAGCCGCCTTGAGAATGCCGAGATGGCGGGAGGCGGTCGACTGGTTGAGATCGAGCGCGGCCTCGAGATGGCAGACGCACAGCTCGCCGTGCGAGAGCAGCGCAACGATGCGCAGCCGGGTCTCGTCGCCGAGCGCGCGGAACAGCCGCGTCAGTGGTCGGACATCGAGAGCGTTCGTGCTGGACAACATGAAAGCTCTATATCACGATGTCCGCATGTATCCGAGCCTGTTGTTCCTGTGCGTCGCCAACTCGGCGAGATCGCAGATGGCCGAGGGCCTGGCGCGTACGCTGTTCGGGAAGCTGGTGCGGGTGCAGAGCGCCGGCAGCCAGCCGAGCCGGGTGCAGACTCACACGCCCTGGAGCGACCTCTGATGCCACTCGTGACGCTCCGAGATCCGGATCATCTGCCCGCCCTCGATACCGCATTCGCTCATCGCCGGCCTGCGAGCGGTCTGGCCGCCGCGGAGCCCAAACCGAAGTTCCTCTTGCTCTACGGCTCGCTGCGCGAGCGATCGTTCTCTCGGTTCGCAGTCGAGGAAGCGGCTCGCCTGTTGCAGTTCTTCGGCGCAGAGACCCGCATCTTCAACCCCCGCGACCTGCCGCTGCCCGATCACGTTCCTGGTGACGATCATCCTGCGGTTCACGAGTTGCGCGCGCTGTCGATGTGGTCGGACGGCCACGTGTGGTGCAGCCCCGAGCGCCACGGGCAGATCACGGGACTGATGAAGCTGCAGATCGATCATCTACCGCTGGAGATCAAGGGCATGCGCCCGACGCAGGGTCGGACGCTTGCGGTCATGCAGGTCTCGGGCGGGTCGCAGTCGTTCAATGCCGTCAACACCCTGCGCGTGCTCGGCCGCTGGATGCGGATGTTCACGATCCCGAACCAGTCCTCGGTGGCGACGGCCTACAAGGAGTTCGACGACGCGGGCCGCATGAAGCCGTCGAGCTACTACGAGCGCATCGTCGATGTCATGGAGGAGCTGGTACGGATCACGGCGTTGCTGAAGCCGCACGCCGCGCAGCTCGTCGACCGTTACTCGGAGCGCAAGGCTGCCAATGTGCCGGTCGATCCGTCGACCGACCTCTCGGCGATCGCCATCAGGCGGCCGTGACGCCAGGCGTCCCGCCGCTGTCGATTTCTGCGTCGTTTTGCGGGAAGCCTCGGGCGGCATCGAGGTGCACGATCGCGTCGGCGACATCGTGCGCGCCATGGACGTCGGCGACGGCGCCTACAGCCTACCAACGCCCCCGCCGTGACTCACTTGCGGCCGAGCTTGACCGGGCGGTCCGGATCGCCGGGGGCGATCGCGAGCCGGGGGCGGGCGGCCGCCGTATCATCGCAGTCCGAGCCGCGGTCGCGCGTGATCTGGGCGCGCAGCGCGAGCTGGTGATCGATCCACGCCTGCTGGACCTCGGGATCGACGGCGTGATCGCGCAGGGTCTCGCGCAGGATCTGCAGCCGGCGCTCGAACTGGCCGCCGAAGATCGTGTGCTGGGCGTGCGCCGGGCGCATCGGCCGGCCGGTGTAGCGGACGTCCGGCGCGCCGAGCAGCGCGGCGGTCAGCTCGTACTCGCGATCGATCAGGTGCCGGCGATCCTTGCCGCGGAACATGAAGCCGATCATCACGTCGCCGAACACGCGGCCGTAGAAGTCGGTGAGCACCGCGCGCAATGCGTCGGCGCCGATCCGGTCGAACAGCGTGCTCGGCTTCATGTCGCCGCCACGTCGACGGTCTGGCCGGTGAGCGCGCTGGTGCCGGACAGGCGGTCGACCACCGCGGGATCGAGGATGTCGTTGATGCTCTGGCCCGGCACCGCCGTCGCGATCCGGAGCTGGACGCCGGCCTTGCCGTGGCCCCAGCCGTGCGGGACGCTGACCACGCCGCGCATCATCTCGTCGCTGACCTCGACCGGCAGCTCGATCGCGCCGCAGCCGGTCGACAGCCGGGCGACGCCGCCATCGGCGAGGCCACGCGCCGCGGCGTCGTCGGGGTGGATCAGCAAGGTGCAGCGCGCGGGGCCCTTCACCAGCCGCTCGCTGTTGTGCATCCACGAGTTGTTGCTGCGCAGCTGGCGCCGGCCGATCAGCACCAGGGCGTCGCGGCGCGGCGCGGCGTGGTGCGCGGCGAGGCGCGCCAGGTCGGCGAGGTACGCGGCGGGCGCCAGGTGGACCTTGCGATCGGCGGTGGCGAGCCGGCCGGGCAGCCGACGCTCGAGCGGCCCGAGGTCGAGGCCGTGCGGCGCGTCGCGCAGCCGGCGCAGCGACAGCCGGTGCGGGCCGAGCCGCAGCGCCAGGTCGATCACCGGCTCGGGGCCGAGCTTGCCGAGCACGCGCTCGATCACGCGTGATGCCGGGCCGAGCCGGGCCGCCGGGCCGAGCCGCCGCCACAGCCCGAGGCAGATCTCCCAGTCGCTGCGCGCGTCGGCGGGCCGCGGGAACGTCGCCGGTGCGTACTTGGCGACGTTGCGCACCGCGAACGCGTTGAGCGCGGCGTCGTAGTGCGAGTGCTCGAGCGGCGAGGTCGGCGGCAGGATCACGTGCGCCAGGCGCGTGGTCTCGTTGATGTACGGATCGATCGACACCATGAAGTCCAGGCCCGCCATCGCGCGCTCGATCCGCGGCCCGCCCGGCGCCGACAGCACCGGGTTGCCGGCGATCGTCATCAGCGCCCGGATCTGCGACGCGCCCGGTGTCTCGATCTCCTCGGCGAGCACGGACATCGGCAGCTCGCCGCCGAACTCGGGCTTGCCGCTGACCCGGCTGGTCCAGCGCGCGAACCCGCCCTGGTAGCCGATCAGCTTGCCGAGCGGCAGCGGATCGACCGCCGGCGTGGTGAACATCAGCCCGCCCGGCTCGTCGAGGTGCCCGGTCAGCGCGTTGATCGCGTAGCACAGCCACGCGGCGACCCCGCCGAACTCCTGCGTGCACACGCCGATCCGGCCGTACAGCACCGCGCGCGGCGTCGTCGCCAGCGCGCGCGCGAGCTCGCGGATGTCCGCGGCGGCGATGCCGGTGATCGCGGCGGCGCGCTCCGCCGGCCACGCCGCCGCCGCAGCGCGCAGCTCGGCCTCGCCGGTCACCGGCACCCGCCCGAGCCGCGCCAGGCCCTCGCCGAACACCGTGTCGATCATCGCGAGCAGCAGCACCGCATCGCTGCCCGGCCGCAGGAACAGGTGGCGGTCGGCGCGCTCGGCGGTCTCGGTGCGCCGCGGATCGATCACGATCACCTGGCCGCCGCGATCCCGGATCGCCTTGAGCCGGCCGCGGACGTCGGGCGCGGTCATGATGCTGCCGTTGGACGCCAGCGGGTTGGCGCCCAGGCAGATGAACAGGTCGCTGCGATCGATGTCGGGCACGGCCATCAGCAGCTGGTGACCGAACATCAACAGCGCCGCCAGCATGTGCGGCAGCTGATCGAGCGACGTCGCCGAGAACCGGTTGCGCGTGCCAAGCGACGCGACCAGCAGCTGGCCGTACGTCATGAGCCCGAGGTTGTGCACCGTGGGGTTGCCCTGGTAGACGCCGATCGCGTCCTTGCCGTGCGCCCGGCGGACCTCGCCGAGCCGCCGCGCCACCAGGTCGAGCGCCGCGTCCCAGCCGAGCTCGCGCCAGGTCGCGCCGTCGCGCACCACCGGCCGCCGCAGCCGGTCCGGATCGTGGTGCAGGTCGGCGAGCGCCGCGCCCTTGGGGCAGACGTAGCCCTTCGAGAACGGGTCCTCGTCGTCGCCGCGGACGCTCACCACGCGGTCGCCGTCGATCGTGATCGCGAGCCCGCAGGTCGCCTCGCACAGCGGGCAGCTGCGATAGACTGTCGTCGGCATGGCAGCTCCGACCTTAGCAGGGAACCCCGGCGGTGCGCCGATGACCGTGCCCGAGCTCCTCGCGCGGCATCCATTCCCCGAGGCGTGGGCGCACGAGCGGCGGATCGAGCGGCTCTGGGTGTTCGACGTCAAGGGCACGCCGGAGGCGCTGTGGCCGCACATCGCCGACACCTCGCGGATGAACCGCGTGCTCGGCACCGCCGAGATGCGGTTCGAGGAGCGCGACGGCAAGCGCTGGGGCACCGCGCGCAACGGCGGCGTGCGCCACGACTGGCTCGAGACGCCGTGGAACTGGGTCGCCAACCAGTGGCTCACCTGCCTGCGGATCTACGAGCGCGGCTTCATGCGCATCATGTTCGCGATCCACCGCCTCGAGCCGATCGCCACCGGCACCCGGGTCTACCTCTACTTCGGCGCGGTGCCGCGCGGCGCGTTCGGCGCGGCCGCCCTGCGCCTGGGGTTTCCGTCGCTCGAGCGCGCCTACCGCCGCGTGCTCCCCGCCCTCGCCGACCAGCTCGATCGCACGCGCCCCGACATCCTGCAGCTGCCGCCGCCGGCGCTGAGCGAGCCGGCCGAGCAGCGGCTGCGCGCCGGGCGCGAGGCCCTCGTGGCCTCCGGTCTGCCCGCGGCCTGCGTCGACGCGCTCGTCGGCTGGCTGCGCACCGGCGACGATCCGGACCTCCACCGCATCCAGATCCGCGAGCGCGCGCGGGTGTGGAACCTGCCCGAGCAGGACCTGCTGCGCGTCGCGCTCCACGCCACCCGCGCCGGCCTGCTCACCTTGTCGTGGGACACCGTGTGCCCGCACTGCCGCGGCGTCCGCGACGAGAACCCCACGCTCGCCCAGCTCGCCGCCCACTCGCACTGCGAAGCCTGCCGCGTCGACTTCACCACCGACACCCCCGAGTCCGTCGAGGTCACGTTCCGCGTCCACTCCTCGGTCCGCGACGTCCCCGATCAGGTCTACTGCAGCGCCGAGCCAGCCAAGAAGGACCACATCCGCGTCCAGCACACCGTCCCGCCCGGCGGCCAGGTCGCGGTCCGGCCCCGGCTCGCCCCCGGCCGCTACACCGTGTGGCGCGAGCACGATGGCGGCTGGTACCTCGACGTCTGCGACGACGGCCCGGCCCGCGTCGCGTGGGCACCGCACCCCGAGGGCACCGCGATCGCCGCGAGCCCCGACGCGACGATCGAGCTCGTCAACGATTCCGCCGAGCCCGGCCTCTACACGATCGAGCGCGCGACCTGGAGCGACCACGCGCTGCGCGCCGGCCAGCTGCTCAGCTTCCAGGAGTTCCGCGACCTGTTCTCCGAGGACTACATCGGCGCCGACGTCCGCCTCGGCGTGGGCGAGCAGACCCTCCTCTTCACCGATGTCGTCGGCTCGACCGCGTTCTACGCCTCGCGCGGCGACCCGGCCGCCTTCGTCGACATCAAGAAGCACTTCGACGAGGTGTTCGCGCTCATCGCCCGCCACCGCGGCGCCGTGGTCAAGACCATCGGCGACGCCGTCATGGCCTCGTTCACCAGCCCGCTCGACGCCGTGCGTGCCTCGCGCGACATCCACGGCGCCTTCCACCCCGGCCGCACCGACACTCCGATCCGCCTGCGGATCTCGCTCAACACCGGCCCGTGCATCGCCGTGCGGCTCAACGCCAACGCCGACTTCTTCGGCGGCACCGTCAACGTCGCCGCCAAGCTCCAGGCCCTCGCCGAGGGCTACCAGATCGCGATGAGCGAGGCGACCTACCGCTCGCCTGCGGTCGCCGACTACCTCGCCGCCCAGCGCGCCGAGCTCGAGGTCCTGTCCTACACCTCCAAGGCCCTCCCGGAGCCGGTCGGCGTCCGGCGCTGGACCCTCTACCGCGACACTGCCGCTGAATAGCGCCGGCTGTTGCCGCGACCGGCGGCGTGCAGCGATCCGCTACGGCTCTGCCGCGGCGTGCGGCTCAACCGCCAGCATCTCGCCGGTCGGCTCCATGTCGGCGTCATCGTCGAGCGCCGCCAGGTAGCGCCACAGCACCCAGACCTCCCAGGCCCGCAGGCTATCGAACAGGATGCTGACGCCATCCTCCGAACACCAGTGGACGATCGCGTCCAGCGACAGCCGCTCGTCGACGGACGGCAGCCCGAACGTGATGTTGATCAGCGTTCCGACCGGCAGCCGGCCGAGCTCGACCAGGGCGCCGCCCAGCGACAGGCTGACCAGTCGGCAGGGCTCGACGTGCAACTCGCCGCCGGACACGCGGACGGTGGCCGCGATGTCGACCGTGTGGCGGTGCGCGGTCGGGTCGTGATCGGTGATCCGGTGCGTGAGCTCGAACGCGGATCGATGCACGGCGCCGCGCGCTGCGAGCCAATGCTCGGTAGTGTTCATCGTCGATGGCTCAGTGCATCGTGCGTGCCCGCAACAAATCGTTCCGTCGGACGATGCACCTCCGGCGGTTACGTCTTCGACGGAAAAAATTGGGTAAGCGACCCCTGGACTCTGCGGCGTTCACCTGGACACTCTGAGACGCCGAAGTTGCTGAACTCACGGCCACCTAACCCCAGCGGGCACCGCAAAACGCTGCGGCCGACCGCGGTCTCCGCGCTACTCGCAGCCGACCCGCCACGCACCCGGGTATGCGCAACTACCGTACGGTCCCGAGCGTCCGCGTAACGTGAAGCTCGCTCCCGTCCTCATCGTACGCGATCGTGAAACGGCGCGACTTCAGCGCATCCTTGCACGCGTGCGCGTCGGTCACCGCAACGGCGAATGCCGCTGTTCGGCGTGCCGCGCCCAGCAGGCGGTCGAGCGCGGCGAGGCTGTTGCCGCTCTGCACGTTATCGTCGACCAGCAGGACGATCTCGGACTTCGGTACCGGTGTCGAGGTTCGCACAAAACCGCGAAGGATCTCCTCGGCCGCGCGTCGAGCTCCCCTGGTCTTCGCGACGACAGGTTCGCGCTGTACTGCAGGATCGCCACTCTGCCGAGCCCGACCCCTTCGAGCGCCCGGCATAGCCGCAATGTCGGAAACCGGGCCGTCTCGATGGTCGTCGCGGTGACCTCCGACGACGGCACCGGCACGAGCGTGATCGCGCGTGGGTCCTCGGCGCCGAGGAAGCTCGTGAACTTCGAGATGCTCTTCCCGAGGATCGCGGTGACGTACTCGATCGCGTTCGTCCGATCGACTGCGACCGGCCGCCGTGACGGATGCGACGGATGCGCCACGAGCTGCTGGGGTTCGGTGGCTCGCGGTTGTCCTTCACCGCGTACACCAAGCCGCGCATCTGTGACGCGTTCGGCGTTGCAGGCGCCGCGTTGGCCCCGGCCGCATAGTACGTCCCCAACGCCACGCCACGGATCGACCTCATCGGCTCGGCTCACCGCGCGCGCAGGTAGTCGATCACGTCTGACGTTGTGCGCAAGATCCGGCCGAGCGGGTGGTCGTCGCCGACGAAACGTTTCGGCCAGGTCAACTTCGGATCGTCGAGCATCCCGGCGGCGATGAAGACCGGATGGCCGACCTGCACACTCTCCGCGGCCTGGTGCAGCGAACCGCTGGTGTCGCTGGCCTCGATGATCACCGTCGCCAGGGCAAGCCGAGCCATGAGCCGGTTGCGCTCGGGGAAGTTCGACGGCACGAACTTGTCGCCCCAGGTGAATGGCGACAGCAGGAGGTGCTCGCGATAGATCTTGCGTTGAAGCCCGCCATGCTTCGCGGGATACACCTTGTCGAGCGGAGTTCCGATGACCGCGATCGTGCTGCCGCCGTGGTCGATCGCGGCGGTGTGCGCTGCGTGGTCGATGCCCTCGGCGAGCCCGGAGATCACGACCACGCCCGCGCGTGCGCAGTCCCGGGCGAGCTGCGCAGCCCGCCGCCGGCCCTCCTGAGTCGCCTTCCTCGCCCCCACGATCGCTATCCGGGGGCGCTCGAGCAGCGAGAGATCTCCGACGCTGTGGATCTGCGGAAACTTGAGCAGGAGCCCGTTGGTGACCCCGACGCGCTCGGCGGCGACCGTGACCACGTCGCTTCTGTCCGGCGGAACATATTCGTCGGGGTGCGCGGCGCTCATCACCAAGATCCCGTGAACATAACCGACCGGGCTGACATGCGCCGCATGGAGCGGCAGATCCGTGGGCTATCTACCCAGGCTTCGGGCCACTCGAGCCCAGCGGTCGCTCGTCTGCGAGCCGCACTACAGCGGCACGCCGAGGTCGCGGGAGAGCCTGGGGCGGCCGTAGTTGGCGTAGGTGAACTTGCCGGTGATCTTGCCGGCGGGGTCAAAGTGGAACACGTCGATGCCGTGCCAGCCGACGCGCGAGCCATGGCGGAGGCGGATCGCGAGCCGGAACAGCGGCGACACCCGCTTGCCGTGGGCGCCGGACATGTCGTGACGGCAGATCCAGCGCAGGGCGGCTTTGCGGGCGGCCTCGTCGATCAGGCGGTCCTCCGGATCGAAGCGCATCGCGCCGAAGGCGCCGGTGAACTGTGGCGTGAATGCGGCGCGGATCGCGGCGCGGCCGCGGTGGACCTTGCCGTCGCCGGGCCGGTACTCGGCGTCGTCGGCGAACGCGGCCATGACCGCGTCGAGGTCGTTGCGGTTGAAGGCATCGGTGAAGGCGTCGATGAGCTCGGCGATCGCGGGCGGCATGCGCGGCCATCGTGGCACGTCCGCGCCCGGAGATAGACACCCGCCGCAGGCGATCCAGCCACTCGGCAGCTCACGCGAGGCCGTCGACCGCGACCAAGTCGTCGATCACGCGGCCGTAGTGGACCGGCTTTCCGTCCCATTCACAGGCGATCGTCCGGGCGTCGATCGCCAGCGAGGCATTGGCCGCGTAGATCTGCGGCCAGCCAAGCTTGGGCCGCAACGGCGTGGCGGAGCTGTTGCAACGAGCCTGCCGTTTGGGTCGCGGAACTGCGGACGACGCTCGGCGTCGAGCTCGATGGTGTAGCCGTACTCGTGGACATGGCGGTGGTGATGACTGCAGAGCAGCGCCGCA
>DASWRS010000372.1:0-4791 GCA_036403075.1 Kofleriaceae bacterium | reverse complement strand
GGTGTTCGGCGCGGCGCGGGGGCGGACGGCGACCGTGGGGACCGCCGGCGCGGCGCGCGCGAGGACCGCCGGCGCGACGGTCCGCGGCTCGACGGCCGGCGGTGGCGGTTCGGCGGATCGCGCCATGATCGGCGCCCGCGGCGTCTCGGCAGCCGCGACCGCGGGCGGCGGCACCGGGGGGGCCGGCGGCGGCCGAACCGCGACCGGCTCGACGGGCGCCGGACGTGCGGCCGAAGCGGCGACGGCGGGTCGCTCGACGGGCAACACGACCGGAGGCGTGGGTACGAGAGGCTGGCTGACCGGCGGTGCCGGCGGCGGTGGATCGCCCGAGGGGATCGGCCGAGCGGGCGGCGCGGTTGCGACCGCCGCCGGCGGTACCGGCGCGCGGCGGATCGGCGCAGGCGCCACCAGGGGCGCCGGCTCGAGCGACGACGGCACCGCGGTGGCCGGTGCACGCCGCGGCAGCGGCGCGGGCGCGACCTCGGGACCCAGGACGATCGGGTCCTCGAACGGATCGACCAGCGCCGCTGCACCGCGCGGCAGCTGGGCCGGCGGCGTCGGCCGCAGATCGGGCGTCGGACCCGAGCCGGCACGGGCGAGCAGCGTCTGCAGGTAGCCGCGCGCCATGTCAGCCCCCTTCGCGCTCGATCAGCTCGACCAGCTCGCGCCGGCGTCGCCGCGTCAGGGTCAGGATCTCGGTCAGGCTCCAGCCGTAGGCGCGCGCGAGGCGATGGATGTCCTCGCCGCGGCGGCGGCGCTCGGACAGGATCGAGTCGAGCAGGTAGTCCTGGAGATCGAAGGTGAGGTGGGCGGTGGCGGCGCACGCCGGGCACGGCGCGTCGAGCTCGGTCTCGAGCAGCGGCGCGGCCGCGCGCATCGCCTCGCCGAGCCGCGCGGGGTCCGCGCTGCCCTCGAGCAGGCAGCGGGCGGCGAGCATGGCCTCGGCCTCGTCGGGGAGCAGGTCGGCGACCGCGAGCTCGTCGTCGCCGGTCGGCAGCCGGAACCGGAGATCCGCGGCGCGGTATACCCCGGGTGTCTCCTGCACGGGACGATCGGCGGCGGTGTCCACGGCCGGCTCGGCGGCGAGCGCGCGCGCCATCTCGGCGAGATCGAACTCGAGATCGAACGACTCGCCGCACGCCGGGCACGGGATCGACGTGTGGACCTTGGTGCCGTAGCTGCGGCGGTAGACCGCGGCGAGCAGCCGGTCGCGGTCGGCGGCGACCAGCGAGCGGGCGGGTGGGGCCTCGGCGGTCAGCCGATCGAGCAGCGCCAGCGCCGCGGCGGTATCGCGCGCCGCCACCGATTCCTCGTCGGCGCCGCACAGCTCACCGAGCTGTACCGCGACGCGCTCGCCCGCGTGCTCGAGAACGACCCGGTCCGTCATCTTCTGGTCACCGTGATCACGTCGCGGGGCTCAGGTCTCGGTCGGCTCCGGCGTGGCCTCGTCGCGCTCCCAGCCCTCGTTCTCGAGCTTGAGCATCTCGATCGCGACCGCGTTGGCGTTGGCGTCGAGATCGGGCAGCGCGTGGTACTCCGACACCCAGCAGCGGAATACCTTGTACGACTTGGCGATCACGCCGTTCTCGTTGAGCAGCTCGATGATGATGTCCTTGCGGAAGTTCTTGAGCGAGATCGTGCCGCCCTGACCCGGGTTGTAGATCAGGTTGGCCCAGGCCTCGAACTCCGGATCGTGGGTCACGCCGCGCTCGAGGGTGATCGCCTCGAACGTCGTCGTCGTCGGCATGTGGCGCGCGGTGCTCGGATCGTTGCACTCGCGGTGCTTCGCGACCTCCGTGGTGCGCTTGAGCGCGCTGCACTTGCTGATGCCCAGGACATAGCGACCGTCCCACTTCACGCGGAACTTGAAGTTCTTGTACGGATCGGTGCGGTAGGTATTGACGGAGAAGCGGGCCATGTCAGTTCCCCTCAGGTCGCGAGTTGACCTGCGATCTGCTGCAGGTAAAGGATGACGAACTCGGCGGGCTTGAGCGGCGCGAAGCCGACCCAGACATTGACGATGCCGAGATCGCGGTCCGCCTGGGTGGTGGTCTCAGCGTCGCACTTGACGAAGTACGCCTCCTGCGGCCGGGTGCCCTGGAACGCGCCCTGGCGAAACAGGTTGTGCATGAACGAACCGACGTTGAGCCGGATCTGGGCCCACAGCGCCGTATCGTTGGGCTCGAACACGACCCACTTGAGACCGCGATACAGGCTCTCCTCGATCAACAGCGCGAGCCGGCGGATCGGGATGTACTTGTACTCGCTGGCGAACGCGTCGGCGCCGTCGTTGGTGCGCGCGCCCCACGACACCACGCCGTCGGGGAACACCCGGACGCCGTTGATACCGACCGGGTTGATGATGCCGTCCTGGCCATCGCTGAGCCGGAGATCGACGCCGACCACGCCTCGGATGTCCGCCTCGGTGCCGGCCGGGGCCTTCCAGACCCCGCGGCTGGCGTCGATCCGCGCGTACAGACCCGCCATCGCACCGGCGGGACCGACGACGACCTCGCGGCCATCCTCGGGGATCCGCAGCCGCGGGAAGTACACCGCGCTGTAGTCCTTGACCAGGCCGATGCGCAAGGCGTCGACCGCTGCCGCCGCGGCCTGCGCGTCGCCCCACGAATCCGGAGGATCCATGATCAGGAATGCGCGACGACGCAGACAGAACACGCTGGCCGGGCCATACAGCAGCGGCAGCGTCGCGCCCGGGGCCGGGGCGCGATCCGGCGGCAGCACCAGCAGGTTGAACAGATCGACGTTGTTGTCGATCGCGGTGTAGGCGTCGTCGTAGTCGGAGGCCTTCGGCGGACCGCCGTCGCTGCCGGCCACGCCGCCGGCCTGGAACGCCGTGGCGCCGGTGACCCCCGAGGTGCCGAGCGAGTAGTAGCGCGGGCTGATCGTCGACTGCGCCGCGAGGTTACTGCCCGCCGGCGCGGTGGCGAACGGCGGGATCGCGTTGTCGTCGCCGCCGATCGGGATCAGCGCCAGCCGCGAGCCCCACAGCTCGGCCTTCCAGCGGGCCGTCGTGGCACTCACCGCCTCGAACGCGTTGATCGCCTCGCGGACCCGCGACAGCTTCTCGCGGACGCCGCGCATGCCGCCGCCGGCGTCGACGTAGTTGCGGCCGCTGGGCGGCGTGTTGGCGATGCCGGCCAGCGCGATCGGCGGCAGCGCGACCACCGTACCGTCGGGCGCGAGCTGGTCGAGCGTGATGCTCGTGATCTCGGTGGTCTGCGCCAGCGCGCTGAACGGCACCGGGTTTTGCAGCGTCACCCCGTTGGGCGCCGGCCGGGATGCCGCGTACGGCCCGATCTCGGTGCCGCCGTTGGCCTGGCCGAGCATCAGCGGCAGCGCCGCATCGTCCGAGGACGCCTGGGTGATGTACACGCTGCCGTTGTTGGTCGCGGCGGCCGACGTGATGCGCAGGAACAGCGCATGGTCCGGGTCCCCGGACGCCGGAGACGGCAGCGGCACGTCGTCGAAGCCGACGTTGACCTTGAGCCCGGGGCGGAGGACCGCGTCGATCTTGCCCTTGAGATACGCGGCGAGGCTGGTGCGGAACGCCGCGATCGTGGTGCCGGCGACCGTCGCGGGGACGCTCAGATCGTCGCCGATCGTGACCAGGGCAGCCGGCGCGCCGTCGACCGCGATGCGGAACGACCTCGCCTTGGGGGTCGCGGTCGAGCCGGCGCCGAGCAGCCCGGCCACCTTGGCGCGAAGCGCGGCCTCGTCGGGAGCCGTACTGAGGAACTCGATAGGATACCCCGAGATCGACGAGCCGTTGACCGGCGCGACCGCGGACACGTCGACCGCGGACACCAGCTTGGATTTCTGGGTCAGCACCGTCGCCGCCGCATTGGACGCCAGCGGATCCATGCTGAGATTGTTCCAGACCTCGCGATCGGCCTGCGTGCGCTGCCCGCGCGCGTCGATCACCGACCGGAACAGTACGACATTGAATGTCGCCTCGGGGAACGCGGTGTTGTAGCTGACCTGGGCGCGGATCGTGTCGCCCAGGACCCCGGCGTTCTTCGCGATCAGCCGCAGCACGGGCTGCAGGTTCTCGCTGCGGAGCGTGATCTCCGACGAGGTCGCGCCGTCGGCGATCCGGACGACATAGCAATCGCTGCCTCCGTTCAGGAAGAACAGCCGGACATAGCGGCCGAGGTCCGACATCGAGCTGTCGTCGCCGAATGCGCGCACGAAGTCGGTGTAGCTCTGGACGCGGAGCGGCTGATCGATCGGACCGAACAGCGTCCGTCCGATGAAGCAAGCGATCGACGTCGAGACGCCGACAATAGTACGCACACCGCTGGCCACCTCGGCGACGTACACGCCGGGTGCGGTCGGGTTGACTGGCATGATCCCCCTTCGGCTAGGACGGTTCAAGGTATGCGGAGCGGAAAATCCCGTCAACGCTCGAACCGGTATATCTGAGCTGAGCTTCGGTGATCGATGTCAGGCACGAGCGCGAATCGACGGCATCAGTTGCAACGCGTGGCCAATGTCGTCGAAGACAACCACCTCGCGTGCGAGAAGCTCGGTGCCGGCGTCCGGCTCCAGATCGATGGCATTCGTTGCTATGATTTTCTCGGCCGGATGACCTACATCCGCCAACAGGCAATCGCTGCTATCGAGGTGTCGTCAGTACGAAAGGCCCCCGAAACGCGGCCTTTCGCGTTTGTGCCCGCCACGGCGCGCCGGCCCGGCGTGGCGCTCAGGGCTCGTGGCGAGCGAGCTCGGCGATCGCGGCCTTGATGCCGTCCTTCTGGGGCACGCTGGCCA
>DASWRS010000371.1:0-39473 GCA_036403075.1 Kofleriaceae bacterium | reverse complement strand
CCGGGCGCCGAGCTCGTAGTTGTGCTGGAGCGCGCGCCAGTCGAAGTTCTGGCTGCCGAAGAACGCCTCGCGATCGTCGACGATGAAGTACTTGGCGTGCAGGATGCCGCCGGTGGTCGCCTTGAGATCGAGGTGGCGGACGGTGGCGCCCGCCGCCGCGAGGCGGTCGAGCGTCTCGGGGTAGGTCTTGACGAAGCCCTGCTCGGCGAGGAACCGGACCCGCACGCCGCGTGCGATCGCGGCCTCGAGCGCGGCGATCACCGGCTCGAGGGGGCCGGGCAGGTGGTTCGAGGCGTAGAACTGGCCGAGATCGATCGACCGGCGCGCGGCCGCGATCATCTCGGGCCAGACCTCGGCGGCGTCGCGTAGCGCCGGGTGATCGAGCGTGGTCTCGACCGGGACGGTCTCGACGAGCTCGAACGCGGGCGACGCCTCCGCGGCAGCCGGGGCGGCGCGCGGCGCGGTCGCGATCGGGACCGGCGCGGGAGGCGTGCCGCAGGCCGCGCACAGGACGGAGGCGATCAGGGCGAGCGCAGCAGGCGGGTGGGGCCGGAGCATCGCGCGCACGGTAGCGCGTTTGCCGCGCGCCGCGCGTGACGCGCCGGCGGCACAGACCACCGTGGCGAGCACGGCGGACCGGTGGGGCCGGAGCATCGCGCCACGGTAGCGCGTCTCGTCGCGACCGGTACAGCCGCGCGCCGGCCGCGGCGGCGCAGGCGACGTGGTCCGGAAACCGCGAACGCGCGCCGGGTTTGGATGGCATGGTGCAGCCGTGGAGCCGCTGGACCCCGAGGTCTGCTACCGCGCGCTGCGGACCCGCGACGCGCGGTTCGATGGCCGGCTGTTCGTCGGCGTGACCTCGACCGGGATCTACTGCCGGCCGATCTGCCCGGCGCGGACGGCCAAGCTCGAGAATTGTCGGTTCTTCAGGTCGGCGGCCGCGGCCCAGGAGGCCGGGTTCCGGCCGTGCCTGCGCTGCCGGCCCGAGACCGCGCCCGAGCTCGCGACCTGGCGCGGCACGTCGAACACCGTGCACCGCGGGCTGGCGCTGATCGCCGCCGGCGCGCTCGACGGCGACGGCAGCGTCGAGGCCTTGGCCGAGCGGCTCGGGATCGGCGAGCGCCAGCTGCGCCGGCTGTTCGATCAGCACCTCGGCGTGTCGCCGGTCGCGGTGGCGCAGACCCGGCGCGTGCTGTTCGCCAAGCAGCTGATCCACGACAGCCGGCTGCCGATGGCCGAGATCGCCGCGGCGGCGGGCTTTGGCAGCGTGCGGCGGTTCAACGAGACCTTCCAGCGGCTGTTCCGGCGGCCGCCGAGCGCGCTGCGGCGCCGCGCGGTGGTGGCGCTGCCCGAGGGCTCGGTCGCGGCGACCGGCGTGACCGTGCGGCTGCGCTACCGGCCGCCGTACGACTGGCCGGCGATCCTGGGGTTCCTGCGTACCCGCGCGATCGACGGCGTCGAGCGGGTCGACGGCGAGCGCTACGTGCGCAGCGTCGCCGAGGCCGGCGCGGCCGGGATCATCGAGGTCGTGCACGTCCCCGAGCGCGACAGCCTGGCGGTGACGATCCGGCTGCCCTGCGTGCGCGCGCTGCCCCAGGTGATCGCCCGGGTCCGCCGGGTGTTCGATCTCGACGCCGACGTCGCGAGCATCACCGCGCACCTCGCGCGCGATCGCATGCTCGCGCCGCTGGTCGCGCGCCGGCCGGGGCTGCGGGTGCCCGGAGGCTGGGATGGCTTCGAGCTCGCGGTGCGCGCGGTGCTGGGCCAGCAGGTGACGGTCGAGGCCGCCCGGCGGCTGGCCGGTCAGCTGGTCGCGCTGTGCGGCGCCGCGGTGCCGGCCGGTCAGCGGACCGAGCCCGGCGTGGTGCGCGTGTTCCCGGGCCCGGCCGAGCTCGCCGCCGCCGACCTCACGGCGCTCGGCATGCCGGGCGCGCGGCGCGCGGCGCTGGTCGCCCTGGCCGAGGCCGCGATCGCCGAGCCGCGGCTGTTCGAGCCGCTCGCCACCGTCGAGGACACCGTCGCGCGGCTGCGCGCGATCCGCGGCGTCGGCGAGTGGACCGCGCACTACATCGCGCTGCGCGCTGCGCGCGAGCCCGACGCGTTCCCGGCCAGCGACATCGGCCTTCTGCGCGGTGCGGCCGCGCCCAGCGGTGCCCGGCCGAGCCCGGCCGAGCTGTCCGCCCGCGCCGAGCGCTGGCGGCCGTGGCGCGCCTACGCCGCGCAGCACCTGTGGGCCGCCGACGCCGAGCCCGGCGCCGGCGCGCCCGGATCCCGAGCCCGAGCGATTGCGAGGAGACAGCCATGACCAAGCACCCTGACCTGGCGACTGCGTTTCACGGCCTGCACCGCGGGCCCGACCTCCTGATTCTGGCCAACGCCTGGGACGCCGGCAGCGCCCGGCTGATCGAGAGCCTCGGCGCGCGCGCGATCGCGACCACCAGCGCGGGCATGGCCTGGACCCACGGCTACCCCGACGGCAACGCCGTGCCGACCTCGCTCGCGATCGCCACCACTGCGGCGATCACGCGCCTCGTCCGCGTGCCGGTGTCGGTCGACGCCGAGGCCGGCTACTCCGACGATCCCGAGGCCGTCGCCGGGTTCGTCGCCGCGCTGATCGACGCCGGCGCGGTCGGCATCAACCTCGAGGACGGCGGCGACCCGCCCGAGCTGTTGTGCGCCAAGATCGCGCGGATCCGCCGGGTCGCCGGCGAGCTCGGCGTCGATCTGTTCATCAACGCGCGGACCGACGTCTACCTGCGCGGCCTCGTGCCCGAGCCCGACCGGCTCGCCGAGACCCTGGCGCGGGCCGCGCGCTACCGCGACGCCGGCGCCAGCGGCATCTTCGTGCCGGGCGTCGTCGAGCCCGCCGCGATCGCCGCGATCGCCGGCGCGATTGCCCTGCCGCTCAACGTCCTGGCGTGGCCCGGCCTGGCGCCGGTCGCCGAGCTGGCGCGCCTCGGCGTTCGCCGGCTCAGCGCCGGCTCGTCGATCGCGCAGGCCGTCCTGGGCCACGCCCGGGCGCTGGCCACCGCGTTCCTGCGCGACGGCCACCGCGACGCGCCGGCACCGGGCGCGCTGACCCACCGCGACCTCAACGCGCTGATCGCCGGCGGCTGATCACAGCGGCGGCTCACAGCGGCGGCTCACAGCGGCGGCTCACAGCGGCGGATCGAGCCGGCCGGCGAGCCGGCGGGGCGGCGCGCCGGTATCGGGGGCGATCGCCGGTTCCGCGGACGGCTCGTGGGGGACGGCGCCGACCTGATCGGGGCGCGGCAGCCGGACGGTGACGATCGTGCCCGCGTCGTCGCTCGATTCGACCGCGATGTCGCCGCCGTGGGCGTGCGCGATCTGCTGGCAGATGTACAGCCCCAGGCCCAGGCCGCTTGACCGCGAGCCGTCGCGCGGCTTGCGGCGGAACGGCTCGAACAGGCTCGCGACCCGCTCGGGCGGGATCACGCCCTGGTTGCGGACCTCGACCACCACATCGCGGCTGGTCCCCGTGACGCCGACCGCGACGCCTCCGGCGGGGTCGCCGTGGGTCAGCGCGTTGCCGACCAGGTTCGAGAACAGCTGGAGCAGGCGCTCGGGATCGCCGGTCGTGGTGCAGTCGCTCGTCGCCTCGAACGCGAGCTCGCGGCCGGGGTGGTTGGTGCGCAGCTCGTCGAGCGTGCGCTGGACCAGCTCGCGGACATCGAGCGGCTGGTTGGCGCGCAGAAACCCGACGCCGCCACCGAGCCGGGCGCGCGTCAGATCGAGCAGCTGCTCGATCATCGCCGCCATGCGGCGGCCGGCGGCGGTCATCCGCTGCAGCGTCCGCAGCTGCCGGTCATCCGTCAGCTGGCTCGCGAGCAGCTCGGCGCCGATCACCATCGCGCCCAGCGGGTTGCGCAGGTCGTGGCCCAGGATGCCGACGAACAGCTCGTTGAGCCGCAGCGCCTGGGTGACCTGGTCGCGCTGGTCGGCGAGCTGGAGGAACACGTCGACCTTGCTGCGCAGGACGTGCGGATCGAGCGGCTTGACCAGGAAGTCGACCGCGCCGGTCTCGTAGCCCTTGAACACGCGCCACGGATCGCTCGCTCCCGCGGTGATGAACATGATCGGCACCTGCCGGGTGCGCGCGCCGCCGCGCATCAGCTCGGCGAGCTCGAAGCCGTCCATGTCGGGCATCTGGACGTCGAGCAGCGCGAGCGCCACGTCGTGGACCAGCAGCAGCTCGAGCGCCTCGGAGCCCGATCGTGCGATCAGGAGCTGCACGCCGTCGCGGCGGATCAGCGCCTCGAGCGCGACCAGGTTCTCGGGGTTGTCGTCGACGATCAGCACCTTGAGTGGTTCGAGCTTCATGTCATGACCTCTGATAGATCCGCACGGCCGGAACGAAGTCGCAGAACGCAGCAGCCTGGGCCGAGAACCGCAGGGTCTCGTTAGTGCCCAGGCCGAGGAAGCCCTTGCGGCACAGCGCGTCGCGCATGACGCCGATCGCGCGATCCTGCAGCTGGCGGTCGAAGTAGATCAGCACGTTGCGGCACGACACCAGCTGGACCTCGGCGAACGCGCTGTCGGTCGCCAGGCTATGATCGGCGAACACGATCGCCTGGCGCAACCCGCGATCGAGCACCGCGCCGCGGTAGGCCGCGGCGTAGTGATCCGACAGCGAGCCGCGGCCGCCGCTCTGCAGGTAGCTGCCGCTGAACCCGGCGAACCGCGCGAGGTCGTAGACCCCGGCCTGCGCGATCCGCAGGCTCTCGGGGTGGATGTCGGTGGCGTAGATCAGCGTGCGCGCGAGCAGGCCCTCCTCGCGCAGCATGATCGCGAGCGAGTAGGCCTCTTCGCCGGTGGCGCACCCGGCGACCCAGATCTTGAGCGCGGCATAGCTCTGCAGGTGCGGAATGACCTGCTCGCGGATCGCGCGGAAGTAGTCCGGATCGCGGAACATGTCACTGACCTGCACGGTGAGATACCGCAGCAGCACGCCGAACTCCGCCGGGTCGCGCAGCACGCGGTCGCGCAGCGCCGCGATCGTCCGGCACCGGAAGTGGATCAGCGCGGTCTGGATCCGCCGGCCGATCGAGCGCGCGGCGTAGCGCCGGAAGTCGTGGTGGTAGACGTGGTAGATCGCGTCGAGCAAGGCCGGGAGCTCGAGGTCGATCGCCTCCGGGGCCTCCGCGGCCTCCGGGGCTCCGGGCATGCGCGCCGTCATCGCCGGATCCATACCCTCGCCAGCGACAGCAGCTTGTCGACGTCCAGCGGCTTGGCGATGTAGTCGTTGGCCCCGGCCGCGATGCAGCGGTCGCGGTCGTCGATCATCGCGTTGGCGGTCAGCGCGATGATCGGCGTCCGGGTGAAGCGGTCGTCGCCGCGCAGCCGGCGGATCGCCTCGAGCCCGTCCATCTCGGGCATCATGATGTCCATCAGCACCAGGTCGACGCCCGGCCGGGCGTGCAGGTGATCGATCGCCTCGCGGCCGTTGCGCGCGATCTCGACGATCGCGCCGCGGGGCTCGAGCACGTTGGACAGCGCGAACAGGTTGCGCACGTCGTCCTCGACGACCAGGATCCGGCGGCCCTCGAACGCCGCCTCGCGGTCGCGCGCGTCGCGCAGCATGCGCCGGCGCTCGGGCGACAGCCGGGCCTCGACCTGGTGGAGGAACAGCGTGACCTCGTCGAGCAGCCGCTCGGGAGATCGCGCGCCCTTGATGATGATCGAGCGCGAGAACCGCTCGAGCTCGTGGACCTCATCGTGCGACAGCGCGCGTCCGGTGTAGACGATCACCGGCGGGAAGCCGGCCTGCTCGCCGCGCGCCATGTCGGCGAGCAGCTCGAGGCCGCTGCGGTCGGGCAGGGCGAGATCGAGCACCATGCAATCGAACGTCGAGCCGCGGAGCTGGTCGAGCGCCTCGGCGGCGGTGCCGGCGGTGACGGTCTCGACGTCGTCGCCGGCGAGCAGCCGCGCCGTGCTGTCGCGCAGCACCGGGTCATCCTCGACGATCAGCACGCGGCGCAGCTGCTGGGTGAACTTGGCCTCGAGCTGGCGCAGCGCCTCGACCAGTCGCTCGCGGTCGACCGGCTTGAGCGCGTAGCCGGTGGCGCCCATCTCGAGCGCCGTGCGCTGGTGGTCCGAGACCGAGATCACGTGCACCGGGATGTGCCGGGTCCGGGAGTCGCGCTTGAGCACGTCGAGCACCGCGAGCCCCGAGCGATCGGGCAGGCCGACGTCGAGCACGATCGCGCTGGGCGACGCGCTCCGCGCCAGCGCCAGGCCGTCCTCCGCGGTGGTCGCGGCGACCGCCAGGAACTCGAGCTCGTGCGCGAGATCGTACAGCACGCGGGCGAACGCGACGTCGTCCTCGACGATCAGCAGCGTGCGCGTGCCCGGGCCGGCGCGATCGCGATCGTCGGGAAACGGCGCCGGTCCGGCGGCGTGCGGGGTCACCGGCGGCGGGTTCGCCGCGTCGTGGCGCCCGGTCGTCGCGCGTGCGGCCGAGGTCCGGCCCGGCAGCGTGAGCGTGAACGTGCTGCCCTGGCCCGGCGCGCTGGCGACCCGGAGCTCGCCGCCGAGCAGGCGCGCCAGGTCGCGCGAGATCGACAGCCCGAGCCCGGTGCCGCCGGACCGGCGCTGGGCCTGACCGTCGACCTGGCGGAACGGCTCGAAGATCGCCTCGTGCTGGTCGGCGGGGATGCCGATGCCGGTGTCGCGGACCGTGAACCGGACGCCGCCGTCGCCGGCCGCGACCTCGAGCGTCACGCCGCCGCGCTCGGTGAACTTGAGCGCGTTCGACAACAGATTCTTGAGCACCTGCTGCAGCCGGGTCGGATCGCTGTCGAGCACCTCGGGGGCCGACGGCGCGATCCGGAGCTCGAGCGCGAGCTGCCGGTGCTTGGCGATCGGCTGGAACGTGTGGCCGAGCTCGTCGATCATCCGCGCCAGCGCGATCGGCTCGGCGCGGACGTCGAGCGCGCCGGCCTCGATCTTGGACATGTCGAGGATGTCGTTGATCAGGATCAACAGGTCGTTGCCGGCCGCGTAGATCGTCTGGGCGTAGCGGACCTGCTCGGCGGTCAGGTTGCCGTCGCGGTTGTCCGACAACAGCTTGGCGAGGATCAGCGAGCTGTTGAGCGGGGTCCGCAGCTCGTGCGACATGTTGGCCAGGAACTGCGACTTGTGGTCGTTGGCGCGCTGGAGCGCGGCGCCGGTGCGGGTCAGCTCGTCGCGCTGGAGCTCGAGCGACTGGGCCTGGTCCTCGAGCTGCGTGTTGATCTGCTCGAGCTCGGTCTGCTGGTTCTCGAGCCGGGTCCGCGACTGTTCGAGCACGTGGGTCTGGACCTCGAGCTCCTCGTTGGTCACCCGCAGCTCCTCCTGCTGCGCCTGCAGCTCCTCGGCCTGGCGCTGGATCTCCTCGAGCAGCTGCTCGAGGCGGCTGCGGTCTCGCGCCGCGCGGATCGCCACCGCGATCGATCCGGACATCCGCTCGATCGCCGCGAGCTCGACTGCGTCGACGTGGTGCAGGAAGCCGAGCTCGGTGACGGCCTGGACCACGCCATCGCTGCTCGCCGGCGCGATCACCAGCTCGCGCGGCCGGGCCTTGCCCACCGCGGAGCTGACGTCGAGGTAGTCCGCGGGGACGTCGCGGAGGTGGACGAGCCGGCCCTCCTTGGCCGCCTGGCCGGTCAGGCCGTCGCCCGATCGCAGCGTGGGGTCCCGGCCGATCGACGGCGCCAGGGCGTGGCCGGCGATCCGCCGCAGCACGCCATTGCCCTCGGTCTTGCCCTCGGTCTTGCCCTCGGTCTTGCCCTCGGTGACGTAGATCGCGGCGACCTGCGCACCGAGGTGGTCGACCAGCACGCGCAGCAGCTTGTCGCCAATCGACTCGAGCCCGAGGTCGCCCTGCAGCTCCGCGGTGAGCGCGAGCTGGACGCGGCGGGCCCACGCGTCGCTCTCGACCGATCGGAAGCTGCGCGAGGCCACCGTGCCGATCATCAGGATCATGGCGATCAGCACGGCGACGCCGCCCAGCATGACGTAGCTCGACCACTGCACCGTGGTCTCCCAGACCGCGTTGCGCTCGACGAGCAGCCGCTGCTCGGTGTCGAGCATCACATCGACCAGCTGGCGGATCCGCTCCATCGTGACGTTGCCGCGGTCGCTGCGGACCACGGCCAGCGCGCCGGCCTCGTCGCCGCTGCGCTTGCGCGCGATCGTGTCGGCGAGCTCGGCGAGCTTGGCGGTCAAGAGCGGCGCGATCCCGTCGAGCCGCTGCTGCTGCATCGGGTTGTCTGCGGTCATCCGGCGCAGGGTCGCGAGCTCGGTCGAGATCGCCCCGAGCGCGAGCTGGTACGGCGTCAGGTAGTGCTCCTCGCCGGTCAGGAGGAAGCCGCGCTGTCCGGTCTCGGCATCCTTGACGCCGGACAGGAAGCGATGGAGGTGGTCCTCGACGTCGTTGGTGTGGTTGACCGCGCCGGCCGCCTCGGTGCGCGCCGACAGCGCGCGATAGGACAGCGCGGCGATGACGAGGATCGCGAGGAGCGCCGCCGACAGCGCGATCAGCGCCGAGACCGGCAGGATCGCGCGCGATCGTGGCGCCGGAAGATCCATCCGGTTCACAGCGTCGCTCTCATACAGCGGAGCCCGCAATTGCAGGAACCATGCTTCCGCGTTCCGTCGATGAGGCCGGATCGCACAGGCGATTCATGCCGTTTAGCGCCGGGCTGTCGTGCGGGCCGTGGCGAGCTCGCACGCAGCGAGCGCTCGCGCGCGATCATTCGCCGGCGATACTGAATGCCTGTCCAGATTCGAGGTGAGCATTGGCCTACATGGGCACGCCGGCCGTCCGTCCATCGCCCTGGACGCGTGGTGCGGCGGGCGTCCAGGGCGGTGGACCTCGCGATCCGATCTCGGCGGGCGACCGCGCGGCGATGAACCACATGTGGAGCAACCGCGGCCGAGCATCGATCTCGGGGGATTGCACGGTTGTTTGCAGTCTCGCTCACACCGATTGCACCTCGCACGCGGTCGACACGGGTCGCCACGCGACGGTCTGGACGCTCGCAACGTCGCGAACCGACGGCGCTGCGGGCCGCGCGCCACGTGGTCTCGACGTTGCTAGGGCTCAGGCTGCCGCACGCATCCGGAAGATCGGGGATCCGGTGCGTATTGCACAGGGCCGGCGCGACCGTCGGGCCGAACAGAGGGGCTTCGTTGATAGGCGTCGTCATAGGGAACTACCAGATCCTCCGCAAGCTCGGCGAGGGCGGGATGGGCGCGGTCTATCTCGGCCAGCATCAGCTGCTCGGGCGCCCCGCGGCGATCAAGGTCCTCTTGCCCGAGCTCAGCTCGCGCCCCGACATCGTCAACCGGTTCTTCAACGAAGCGCGCGCGGTGACGTCGATCAGCGATCCGGGGATCGTCCAGGTCTTCGACTTCGGCTACCACGTCGACGGCAGCGCCTTCATCGTGATGGAGTACCTTGAGGGCGAGCCGCTCGATCGCCGGCTGGCCCGCCTCGGCAAGCTGCCCGCGGCCGAGGCGCTGCGGCTGTGCCGCCAGATCGCCAGCTCGCTGGCCGCGGCGCACGCCCAGAACATCATCCACCGCGATCTCAAGCCCGAGAACATCTACCTGGTCCACGATGGCGAGGTCGCCTCGGGCGAGCGCTCGAAGATCCTCGACTTCGGGATCGCCAAGCTGTCCGACGACAACCCCGGCAAGCTCAAGACCCACACCGGCGCGCTGATGGGCACGCCGATCTACATGTCTCCCGAGCAGTGCCGCGGCCTGGCCGAGCTCGATCACCGCTCGGACATCTACTCGCTGGGCTGCGTGCTGTTTCACCTGTTGACCGGCCGGCCGCCGTTCGAGGGCGAGGGCATGGGCGACATCATCGCCGCGCACATCCGCGAGCCCGCGCCGGTGCCGTCGTCGCGCGCACCGGAGATCTCGCCCACCGTCGATGCGCTGCTGCTGCGCTGCCTGGCCAAGGCGCCGGCCGAGCGCTACCAGACCATGCTCGAGCTCGCCTCGGCGATCGGGCAGATCCTGCCGTACATCACCTCGCCGGTCGCGCCGACCCAGTGGGTCTACGCCTATCAGGGCGGAGCCACGCCGGCCCCGCCGCCCTACGGAGCGCGGCCCGGGACGCCGCCGCCGCCGGCAGTGATGCCGCCGTACGCCTCGCGCCCGGGGACCCCGACCCCGCCGCCGCCGGGCACGCCGGTGCCGCCGGCGCCGTCCCTGCGGCCGCCCACGCCGACCACGCTCGGCGCGAGCAACGGTCAGGTCGGCGCGCCGTCGGTGGCACCGGCGCCGCCCGGAGCACGCTCCGGCAAGCTCGGCTGGGTGATGGCCGCCGCGGTGGTGCTCGGCGCCGCCGGCATCGCGGTCGCGGTGGTCGTGACCCGCGACGGCAGCCACGCGGTGGCGCCGACCCACGACGCCGGCGGCGTCGCGCTACCCGCGGTGCCCGACGCGGCGCGCCCGGCGACCGTCGCGCTCGACGCCGGCGCGGTGGTCGCCACCACGCCCGACGCGGCCACGCCGGCGCCGGCGGCCGACGCCGCTGCCCGCGAGGTCGTCGCGCCGGCGGACGCCGCCGCCCTGCCGCCCGACGCGCCGGTCAAGCGGCCGCACCGCCCGCACGGCACATCACCGCAATCCGGGCATACCGGCTCCAGCACCACCACGCCGCCGGGGTGCGACCGCACGGTCGACACCGACTGCGACGGGATTCCAGACGTTCGTTGAGGGGGACCATGAGGCACAGGATCTCGCAGCTCACCAGGCTTGCGCTCGCGATCGGCATCAGCTTGCCGGTCGCGGCGTGGGGGCAGGCCAGCCCGCAGGCCGAGGCACTGTTTCGCGACGGCAAGCGGCTGATGAAGGACGGCAAGCTCGACGAGGCCTGCGCCGCGTTCGAGGGCAGCGAGCGCGCCGAGCACAACGTCGCCACCGTGCTCTCGCTCGCGGACTGCCGCGAGAAGAACCACCAGTACGCCTCGGCCTGGGCGCTGTTCCTCCAGGCCGACAGCCAGACCCGCTCGGATCCGTCGAAGGCCGTGCTCAACACCACGGCGAAGAACCGGGCGCGGTCGCTCGAGCCCAAGCTGTCCTACCTGACGATCAACGTGCCCGACGAGAGCCGGATCCCGGAGCTCCTGGTCACCCGCGACGGCGCGGCGGTCGATCAGGCCGAGTGGAACCGCTCGATCCCCGCCGACGGCGGCAGCCACGTGATCGCCGGCAAGGCGCCGGGCCACGAGTCGTGGTCGACCACGGTGACGCTGAGGCCCGAGGCCGACAAGCAGTCCGTCGAGGTCCCCCGGTTCAAGGCGCTCCCCGAGATCGTCAACAAGCCGGCGCACGACCAGACCGCCGCCGCCGATGGCTCGCAGGTGCCCGCGGCGCCCGAGCCGAGCCCGTTCACGCCCCGGCGCAAGCTCGGCATCGGCGTCGCGGCCGGCGGCGTCGTCGCCGCGGGCGTCGCGATCGGCCTGGGGATCTCGGCCGGCAACCTGCGCAACGAGGCGGTGTCGACCTGTCCGCCGTCGGCGTGCTCGCCGCAGAACGCGCGCGACGCGCAGGCCAAGAACGACAGCGCGCGCAGCCGTGCACTGTACGCCAACGTCGGGTTCGGCGTCGCCGGCGCGGCGGTCGCCGCCGGGGCGGTGCTGTGGTTCCTCGGCAAGCCGGAGTCGGCCACCGCGATCGCGGTCGCGCCGCAGCTCGGCGACACCCGCGGCGTCGCGGTGATGGGGAGGTTCTGATGGTGCGCATCCTGTCACGCGCCGGCATCGCCGCCGGTCTTGGCCTCGGCCTCGCGCTCGGCCTCGCTGCCTGCTCGATCCCCCAGACCGCGTTCCAGCCCTCGGTCGACGGCGGCGGCAGCGGCAGCATGTCCAACGTGCTGGCGATCGTGGTGTCCCGGCAGGCGGTCGAGCTCGACGAAGGTGCCTCGGCAGACTTCACCGTCAAGCTGAACCAGGCCCCGACCTCGCCGCTCGAGATCGACCTGTCGAGCACGTCGCAGAAGCTCGGCCTGTCGATGCAGAAGCTGTTCTTCGACGCCAACAACTTCGCCAAGGAGCAGGCGATCACGGTGACCGGTCAGCTCGATGACGACACCGCCACCGAGCTCGCGGAGGTCAAGCTCGCCGGCACCGGCGTCGCGGACGTCACGGTCGGGGCCACGGTCCACGACAACGACAAGGTCGTGATCCAGTCGGACGCCAACGCCAACGGGATCACGGTCGGCGAGGCGACCTCGACGGACGTCCACGTCCACCTGACGCACCGTCCGCCGGGCGATGTCTCGATCACGGCGACGATGTCGAACGGCCCGGTCACGGTCAGCCCGCCCGCGCGCGTGATCCACATGACCGACGACTTCACCAGGGACGTCACATTCACGCTCAGCGCGCCGATCGACGCGAACGTCGCGAACGAGCTGCAGACCGTCACGTTCGAGATCGCCGGCGTCGACCAGAAGATCTTCATGGTCCAGGACATCGATCGCGACACGCTGGCGATCAGCGCCTCGCCGACCTCGATCGCGCACCTGCGCGAGGGCGACAGCGTGACGCTGAACCTCACCCTGACCAAGCAGCCGGCCGCGGCCGTGACCGTCAACATCGCGACCACGACCGGACAGGCGCAGATCGGCAGCACGTCGGTGACGTTCCAGCCCACCGGCAACGACTACCTGACCAACCACCCGGTCACGATCACGGCGCCGCAGGATGCCAATGTCACCCCCGAGAACGACACGATCAAGCTGTCGGTGTCGAGCCCGACCGGGGTGGTCACGGTCAACGTCCCGGTCCAGATCGACGACGACGACGTCCAGGCGATCCAGACCACGGTCACCAACTCGCTGACCGTCACCGAGGGGTCCGGGGCGCAGTTCGACGCGACGCTCAGGTTCGCTCCGACCGGCAACTTCACCGTCAACCTGTCGTCGATGGATTCCGCGGTTGCGACCGTGGCGGCGCCGGGCGGCGCCAACTTCCTGACGTTCACGCCGACCGACTACAACGACGCCTCGATGCACCAGGTGATCGTCACCGGCACGCAGGACAATAACCTCGTCGCCAACGCCACCGTCGTCAAGCTGATCGCCGGCACGCTCGAGACCGACGTCAACGTCGACGTCCGCGACGATGATACCCAGGCGTTCACGGTCAGCCAGACCACGGCGCTGTCGGTCCCCGAGGGCGGCAGCAAGTCGTTCACCGCGCGGCTCGCGTTCCAGCCCACCACCGCGGTCACGGCGCTGTTCACCAGCACCGATCCGGCGCTGCAGGTCTCGCCGGCGTCCGCCGATTTCACGTCGGCGACCTGGAACATGCCGGTGACGGTGACGGTCACCGCGCCGGTCGACAAGAACAACCAGTCCGAGTCCGCGACGATCTCGGTCGCGTCCTCGCCGACGTCGCCGGCGGTCCCGACCGCGTCGTTCACGGCGACCGTGGCCGACGCCACCGTCGTCAACACCTGGGGCTGGCCGGCGCCGCCGCCGTTCCTGGGCAGCTCCACGGTCAACCAGGGCCAGGTCGTCGCGTACCGGGTCAACGTGCCGACCGCATCGCTCGATGTGTTCGGCGTGTTCGTCCCGACCGCTGCCGGCGACTACCGCATGGCGCTCTACACCGACGCCGGCGGCACGCCGGGCTCGCTGGTCAGCGGCGCGCAGTTCGCCCGCCGCACGCTGGCCAACGGCGCCAACGTCACCGACATCTCCGATATCAACCTCACGGCAGGCAATTACTGGATCGCGCTGCGGGTCGGCTCCACGACCGGGCTGTCGACCGGCGATCCCACGGCCGGCCAGACCGGGCTGCGCTGTACGCGCCAGTTCAACATTCCCAACCTCGACGACGTCTGGCCGGTCACTTTCGGCACCGCGGACTGCTCGAACAACAACCTGTTCAATTTCTGGATTACAACGTACCACCAATGAAACACTTATCGTGGCTGTTACTCCTGGTGGCGTCGTACGCGTCCGCCGCACCCCAGAACAACATGTGCGTGCCGCGGGCGAGCGGCGTGCCGACCCGGGAGGGCCCGCCGAAGTGGCTCGACTGGACCGGGACCGGGCCGATCCCGGCGGACGACCACCTCGACGATCCGCGCTGGCTCGGCTCGACCGGGCACACGTTCGCCCTGGGCAGCGCCAAGGCGCCGCTCCAGGCTCGCGCGCTGATCAGCACCCAGGGCATCAGCGGCAGCGTCACCAAGTTCCTGTACCTGTCGGTGATCGTCGATCTCGACGGTTATACCAGCGGCTCGAACGTGACCGCGCGCGATCTGTTCATTGGCTTTCATCGCCCGTCGGTGTCCGCCGCGGGCGACCACGGCTACATCCTCCAGCTCCACCTCACCGGCAGCGGAGGTGGTACGCCGAGCGGCATGCAGGCCGCGCCGGTGCCGTGCGACGACTACTCGACCTGCGACGAGGATGGCTCGACGACGCCGCACGACTACTGGCGGGTGTTCGCCGATCGCGGCAACCACGCGCTGTCGGGCTGCAGCGCCACCTCGGTCGAGGGGCGGCAATACGATCCGCTGCCGAGCTCGACGGTCCACTGGATCACGAGCACGGCCACTCCGGGCCAGGACGCGGTCCGCTACTGGAAGATCGCGGCGTCGGACCCGTCGCCGTTCGCGCAGAACCGCTGGGCGGTGCAGATCCGGATCCCGATCGTCCCGGCGAACGCCGCGGCGGCGGCGGTGATCGCCGACGGCGTCGAGGACGGTTCGTCGTTCTTCTACGAGGCGACCGCGCGGCTGAGCGATCCGATGAACAACGGCCCGTTCGCCACGGTCGGCTGGTTCCCGCCGACGATGACCAGGTCGATCTGCCCCAACACCGGCTCGAACACGCTGATCTCCGAGGAGATGAGCGATGCCGGCGGCGGCTGCACCAACTGCGATCCGCTCAAGCTCTCGGCGCTGTCCGACGAGGGCGTGCCGCTGCCGCCCGGCGCGCCGGCCTGCGACGCCGGCCTCGACATCGACTTCGACCACGTCGGGGTGGTGTTCAACGCGCCGATCCCGGCGATCGAGACCATCACGTCGCTCGGCAAGGAGTTCTTCGCGCGCGACCTCACCACGCCCAACCACATCGTCGCCTTGCCGTTCAACACCAAGGCCGCGAGCGGCGGTGCGGCCAACACGATCCACTCGCGGATCCAAGCCCGGTTCCGGCTCGCCGAGTGGGGCGCGGCGCCGTGGTCGGTCCCCGGAGACATCGGCAAGTGGAACGATATCCGGGGTGCCGAGAGTGGCGTCTGCGCGACCTCGCCGCCTCCGCCGCCGGCGCCGCCGTCGATCTGCGGCCAGACCGACATCGACCCGCAGAAGCACGGGCTGATCACCTTTGACTGGACGATCGGCGCCGATACCGGCGGCATGGGCTCGAGTGAATACTGCCAGTTCGGCCTGCACCCGCCGGCGGCCTCCGGCGAGACCTGCTCCGCCGTGGGTGTCGGATGTCCGGCGGGGCAGGTGCGTTCGTCCAAGGCCGGCGGTGGGTTCTGGCCCTGCGTGCCTTCGATCTACCAGCACGATCAGTGCATGCTGGTCGAGCTCAACTCGCCCGACGGCAGCGCGACGTTCGTCCACCAGAGCATCTGGAGCAACATGCGGTTCGGCCAGATGTCGACCCTCGCGCACGAGGCGCTGATCGACGCGCGCGCCCTGCCGACTGCCAAGGACCAGAAGGTCCAGGACATCTATCTGGTCGTCGTGCCGCGCAACATGCCCAGGACCGTCCCTGCGAACACGACGACCGTGTCGCTGGCCCAGAGCGCCGCGCTCAATGTCGCGCTCCAGGTCGCTCGGCCGTACCTCGAAGATCTACAGCGCACGCCGCCCGATCTGATCGACCGGCTCGGCGCGCGGGCGCAGCCCTCGGCGGCCGCGGTCAGGCTCCCCGAGAACGACGAGCGCGTCCAGCAGATCCTGCGCGCCCGGCGGATCATGTCGCCGGCGGACGCTCGCAAGGTCGACGGGCTGCTCCGGGTCGCGTTCGCCGAGATCAGCAAGGACAACGCGCCGAGCGCGACGCTGGTTCGCAACACGGTCGCGGCGGTGGGGTCATCGACCGCAGCCGAGATCGTTCCGACCCTCGAGATCTATCCGTACTACGCGCCGCTCGGGAAGGGCCGCGCATACCAGCCGATGACGTCATTCTCGCTGTTCCTCAGCCACGAAGACACGCTGGGCGGGATCCACTACGAGATCGACGGCGCGGACAAGGTCGGCGCGAACATCTATCACCTCCAGATCCCGGTGGGCTACGCCAAGAAGATCCAGGTCCGCGCCCAGGCGCTGGCCGCCACCGAGCCGGTGCTCGGCCACGGCAACCCGCGCTGGCCGTGCGCCGGTGGCTGCGCCGCGTGCGGCGGCGCGAACCGCAACTGCGGCCTGGTCGCCACCGTCGGCAACAGCGTGCCGGGGATCCTCGCCGGCGTGTTGGTGATCCGCCGGCGGCGCAAGCGCAAGGCCAGCCCGCCGGCCGCCGCGTAGCGACCCGCGCAACCACCGCGAACGCGGATCGTAGGATGCCGTACATCAGCCGGGCTGCCGCGCGCTGGGCGACCAGAGCCACGCGACGGGAGCCGGTTTCCGGCACGCAGCACGCGTGCGGGTAGTGACACACGGCGCGGAGGCGGCGGAGCACATGTGGCATCGACGCCCACGATCCACCTTTGACTTCAATGGCTTACGATGGCCCCGGACTTGCGATGATCCCGGAGCCATGGATACGTTCCGCGCAGATATCGAGGAGATCCGCCGCCGTGCACTCGAGAAGATGGACGACGGCGCGGTCACGGCGTTCTACAAGGCCGATCGCGAGAAGGTGGTCGAGGTTCTGAACGAGGTGCTCGCGACCGAGACCGTGTGCACGCTGCGTTACCGAAATCATTACTTCATGGCCCAGGGCATTCACGCCTCCGGAGTGGAGGCCGAGTTCCTCGAGCACGCCAACGACGAGCAGGCACACGCCGATCGCGTTGCCAAGCGCATCACCGAGCTCGGCGGCCGGCCGAACCTGAACCCGGAGGGCCTCGCGACGCGGAGCCACGCCCAGTACGGCACGGGCGAGGGACTCGAGGACATGATCAAGGAGGACCTGGTCGCCGAGCGGATCGCGATCGCCACCTACTCCGAGATCGTGCGCTGGCTCGGGAACGACGATCCGACCACGCGCCGCATGATGGAGGAGCTCCTGGCGACCGAGGAGGAGCACGCGGACGACATGGCCAAGCTGCTATCGCGCGTCAGCAAGTGATACGCTCGGGGTCTCTCCGGACCCTGTGGCGACTCCCTCCGATCACGACATCGTCCTTGCGCTCGGCGAAGACCTCCCCGTCGGCCTCTGGGTAGCGCGCGCGCCCGGCGGTGACCTGGTGTACGCCAACCGCACGTTCGTGGAGATCATGGGCACGGCCGCGCGGCCGGACGTCCGGGCCGGCGGCTACGCCGACGCGTACGGCATCTTCACCCGCGACGGTGCGCCGTATCCGGAAGACCGGATGCCGTTCGTGCGGGCGCTGGCCGAGCGCCGCGTGATCGTGGCCGACGACCTCACGATCCACCGCCGCGACGGCAAGCGGGTCGATATCCGGGCCGTGGCGCGCCCGGTCGGCGAGCCGATCACCCACGTCATCACCGCGGTATTCGATGTCAGCCGCGAGGTCGAGGCCGAGCGCGCCCGGGCCGAGAGCGAGCAGCGGCTGCGCCGCGCCCAGCGGCTCGAGGCGATCGGCACGCTCGCCGGCGGCATCGCGCACGACTTCAACAACCTGATCTTCGGGATCAAGATGATCGCGGCCGAGCTCGCCGCGACCGAGCCCGACCCCAGGCGCCGCGAGGCGATGGAGCTGATCGACGACATCACCGAGCGCTCGGCGACCTTGACCCGGTCGCTGCTCGGCTTTGCGCGCCGCGGCAAGCACCGCGCGATGCCGGTCAGCGTCAACGACGTGGTCACCGCGATGAGCGAGCTCTTGACCCGCACCCTGGCGGGAGTCGAGCTGACGTTCGAGCTCGAGGCCAGCGACCGCGGCACCGTGGTCGGCGACCAGTCGCAGATCGAGCAGGTGATCATGAACCTCGTGCTCAACGCCCGCGACGCGGTCCAGGCCGCCGGCCGGGTCGTGGTCCGGACCAGCGACCTCGGCTCGCCAAGCGATCCGGATTCCGCGCGGTTCGTGGTCCTCGAGGTCAAGGACGACGGCCCGGGCATCGCGGCGGAGATCCGCGACCGCGTGTTCGAGCCGTACTTCACGACCAAGATCACCGGCCCCGAGCGCGGCACCGGCCTGGGGCTGGCCACCGTGTTCGGGATCGCCGAGAGCCACGGCGGCTCGGTCGAGATCGATGCCGGCCTGGATGGCCGCGGCACCACCATGCGTGTCGTATTGCCCGCCGCCAGCCGGCCGACTGTGGTGAAATCACGTCCTACCGTGGCCGAGCTCCCCAAAGGTAGCGGCATGATCCTGGTGGTCGACGACGACCCGATGGTGCGCAAGGTCGTGAGCAGCTCGCTCGGCGTGCTCGGCTACGAGACCGTCGAGGCCACCGGCGGCAACGAGGCGGTCGAGATCTACCGCCAGCGCCACGACGAGATCCGCGCGGTCGTGCTCGACATGGTGATGCCGGGCATGACCGGCCGCGCGACCTACCTCGCGCTGCGCGACGTCGATCCGGACGTCGCCGTGCTGCTGATGTCGGGCCACACGCTCAACGAGCACGTCCAGGAGATCCTCGATCTCGGCGTGCGCAACTTCGTGTCCAAGCCGTACTCGATCGGCACGCTCGCCAAGGCGATCGCCGAGATCGTCAGTAGCTGACTCCGATCCTACCGCGAATGATGGTTCTTACGGAGAGATGATGTTTTATACGACGAATCGACGGCGCGCGGGCATTGACAATATCGATTTAATACGCCCAGTCTTCCAAGGTCGGTAGTCGCGGGCTACGCCCGATCCCGTGACAGCACGCCCCGATCGGTCTCTTCATCCCGCTCCCCCCGCACCTCCCAGCTCGCGCCGGCCGCGTGATCTCGCCAGGCTTGCGTTCGCCGCAGCGCTGGCCCTGGTCATCGTCATCATCGCCCGCGGCGGGTCGGCGACGGCGGCGACCGACTTCACGCAGAGCGTCACGCAGCTGAACGCGTCGCAGGTGCAGGTCTCGTTCGCGCCGACCACGCCGGCGACGTTCGTCGACATCCATTACCTGCCACCGGCGATCGGCCAGCAGAACGTCCGGATGACCAACAACGCGGGGACCTGGCAGCTCACGATCGGCTCGCTGACGAGCGGCTTCGTGCTGGAGTACTGGTTCACCTACGACAAGAACGGTCCGGCGTTCGACAGCCCGCACTTCACGTTCACCGTGGGCGGCAGCACCGGCACCGTTGCGACCCCGACGTTCAGCCCGGCCGGCGGCAGCTTCTCGACCGCGCAGACCGTGACGATCACCACCGCGACGCCCGGCGCGAGCATCCGGTTCACCATCGATGGCTCCACGCCCACGGCGAGCTCGCCGCTGTTCACCGGGCCGATCAGCGTCACGTCGTCGCGGACGATCAACGCGATCGGCGTGCTGAGCGGGCTGGCGAACTCCGCGGTGGCCAGCGCGAGCTACACGATCGGCACGGCCACGGGATGCCCGGCCCAGCCCGACATCCCGAGCTTTGGCCCCAACGTGCGGATCTTCGATCCGACCATGTCCACCGCGACGATCCAGGCGCAGCTCGACGCGGACTTCAATGCCCAGAAGGACACGCTGACCGCCCAGATGGGCACCGGGCGCGTGGCGCACCTGTTCAAGCCGGGCTCCTACAGCGTCCACGACGACGTCGGCTTCTACACCTCGGTCGCCGGCCTGGGGCAGAACCCCGGCGACGTGATCATCAATGGCGATGTGACCGTCGATGCCTTCAATGCCTCGGACCAGGGTGTGGCGCTGCAAAACTTCTGGCGATCCGCCGAGAACCTGGCGATCAACCCGAGCAGCGGCGCCAACCGCTGGGCCGTGGCGCAGGCCGCGCCGTTCCGTCGCATCGACGTGCGCGGCAACCTGCTGCTGTTCCCGGCGAGCTTCGGCTTCGCCAGCGGCGGCTACATCGCCGATACCAAGGTCTCCGGCCAGGCCTCGTCGGTGTCGCAGCAGCAGTGGTACACGCGAGACAGCAGTTTCGGCAGCTGGGCCGGCGGCGTGTGGAACATGGTGTTCTCGGGGACGGGCGGCGCTCCGTCGAACACGTTCCCGAGCCCGCCGGAGACCACGCTGGGAACCACGCCGATCTCGCGCGACGTGCCGTACCTGTTCATCGACAGCACGGGGAAGTATCGCGTGTTTCTCCCGGCGCTGCGCAGCAACGCCTCCGGCCCGAGCTGGGCCAACGGCAGCACCCCCGGCACGTCGCTGCCGATGAGCCAGTTCTACGTGGTGAAGGCCAGCGACACCGCGTCGACCATCAACACCGCGCTGGCCTCCGGTTGCAACCTGTTCTTCACGCCGGGGATCTACCACGTCAACCAGACGCTCAACGTGACCAGGGCGAGCACCGTCATCCTCGGTATCGGCTTCCCGACCGTGATCCCGGACAACGGTGTCAACGCCATGCAGGTCGCCGATGTCGACGGCGTCCGGATCAAGGGCCTGTTGTTCGATGCCGGCACGACCAACTCGGCCGCGCTACTGACCGTCGGCCCGACCGGCGCGGCCGCGAGCCACGCCGCCAACCCGACGACGATCCAGGACGTGTTCTTCCGGATCGGCGGCGCGAGCGTGGGCAAGGCGACCACGAGCCTCGCCGTCAACAGCAACGATGTCATCATCGATCACATCTGGGCGTGGCGCGCGGATCACGGCAACGCCGGCACGGTCGGCTGGACGATCAACACGGCGGATACCGGCTTGCTCGTCAATGGCAACAACGTCCTCGCGACCGGCTTGTTCGTCGAGCACTACCAGAAGTTCGAGGTGCTGTGGAACGGCCAGGGTGGACGGACCATCTTCTTCCAGAACGAGATGCCGTACGACGTGCCGAACCAGGCAGCGTGGAACAGCGCGGCCGGCGTCAACGGATTCGCGGCATACAAGGTGGGCGCCAACGTCACCAGTCACGAGGGCTGGGGCCTGGGCAGCTATTGCTTCTTCAACGTCAACCCGGCGGTGAGCTCCTTGCACGCATTCGAGGTTCCCAGCGCCGCCGGCGTGCGCTTCCACGATGTCTTGACCGTGTCGCTCAACTTCCAGGGCGTCATCACCCACGTCATCAACAACACCGGCGCAACCACGCCTTCGGGCACCGTCCCGGTCAACGTGGTGAGCTTTCCCTGAGTGAATGTCACCAGGATCGTGGGCGGCGACCATGTCGTGCCCGCGATCAGCTGCCACCGCCGGCGGCGGCGTCGGTGACCCGCGCGATCGTCGTGAACAGCGCCTGCGGAGAGAATGGCTTCTGCAGCGTGGCCTGGACGAGCTGCTCGGCGACGCCCCGCGGCAAGTCCCGCTGTGCCGAGATCATGATCACCGGAACCCGGGCCAGGCGGCGGTCGGCGCGCATGCCCTCGACCAGCTGGACGCCGTCGACGATCGGCATCATGTAGTCCGTGATCACCAGATCGTAGTCATTGCGCATCAGCAGCGTTCGCCCCGCGATCCCGTTGACCGCGGTCGCGACGCGATGACCGCGCTGCGCCAGGAGCTCGGCCAGGAGCTCGGCGATATCGAGCTCGTCATCGATCACGAGTATGGAAAGCCCGGCGGTCACGGGTCACCGCTTCATCCTCATCGCGAGGTCGCGCGCCGAGACCGCGACCCGGCCGAGCAGACCGCGTTCGCGCGGCGCGAGCACGATGCCGCGATCGGTGATCGTCAGCTCGCGAATGCTCCGGTCATAGTCGCTGTCGCGCATCTTCAAGATCGAGAGCATCCGGTCGAACTGGTCGCCGCGCTCGATCAGCCGGATCCCCACGATGTTGTGCGACATCGCCGAGAGATCATCGATCGGGACCCGGATCTCCTCGCCGTGGCCCTCGACCAGGTTCTTGGTCTCGAGCGTGTAGACCGTCGTCACCCCGCGCCCGGAGAGCTCTTCGGCGAGCGTGGCGGTGACCGCGCGCATGCGCTCGGGAAAGTCGACGGTTCGAAACAGGGTGTGCATGCCGTCGATGCACAGCCGCGTGGCGCCGGTCTCGCGGAGCCGGCAGATCATGCGATCGGCGAGCACGTCGAGCACCCCTTCGATCGGCCGCTCCCAGTCCAGGTGGATCTTGCCCGCATCCACCCCGTCCTGCAGACCCAGGTGGATGCGCTTGCACTTGGCGAGCAGGTCGTCCGGCCGCTCGTACATGCCGAAGTACAGCCCGACCTCCCCGACGCTCGCGCCCGCGGCGAGGAACTGCAGCGCCAGCAAGGTCTTGCCGACGCCGGACGGGCCGAGCAGCATCGTGATCGATCCGCTCGGGACGCCGCCCATCATCATGGCATCGAGCTCGCCGATGCCGAAGCCGCGGCGCTCGGACCGGACCGCGGCTCTGGCGTACGACCGCGACAGGCCGACCTCGAAGCGCGCGTGCACCGTCATGCCGTTGTCGTCGATCTTCACGGTGTGCTGGCCGCCGACCTGGCGCGTGCCGCGCATCTTGCGGATCTGCAGGTGGCGCAGCGACCGCAGGCCGTTGAGCTCGTCCGACAGCTCGATGATGCCGTCGGCCAGCGTGTGCTCCGGCTGCGAGCCGACATCCGCGGTCGTGCTGCTGAGCAGGACGGTCGTACAGGCCAGGCTCGCCGAGAACGCCTGGACCTGCCGGATGAACTGCTTGATGCTCGTGGGCCTGGGCGCCAGCTCGTTGGCGGTCATGAACCCGTCGATCACCAGGACCGTCGGGTTGCGGTCGGCCATGGTCCGGCCGATGAGTCGGGCAAGCCCGTCGAGGCCTTCGTCCTCGAGCACCTTGGAACCCGAGAAGTAGACGATCGCGCCGCCGGCGAGCTCGGAGCAGAAGAACTCCATGCGCTTCAGGTGCTGGAACATGCCGGTATGCGATTCGGACAGCAGCGTGAAGTAGATCGCGCGGCGGCCGGCGCGCGCATGATGGCAGCACAGCTGGTTGGCCAGGATCGTCTTGCCGGATCCGGGAGGGCCTTGCACGATGTAAACGCCGCCCGCGACCAGGCCGCCCTCCAGCAGAGGGTCGAGCCCGGGGATGCCCGTGGTGATCCGCGACGCATTGCTGATTGCCATCTATCATCTCTTTCGCGGCAGGGTGACCGTGAACGTGGAGCCTCGGCCGGGCTCGCTCTCGACGTCGATCCGGCCCGCCATCGCGCGGCAGAGCTCGGCGACGACCCACAGCCCGATGCCGAACCCCGCGCTGCGGCCGACGTTCCGCGCGCGCGCGAAGCGCTGGAAGATCCGCGGGAGATCCTCGGCGAGGATGCCGATGCCGTGATCGCGGACGCTGAGGCGAGCCACCTCGGCTTGCTCGCCGATCTCGATCTCGATCGGCGCCCCGGCGCCGTAGCGGATCGCATTGGAGACCAGGTTCCCGACGATCTGCTCGAGGCGAAGCCGATCCCACCAGCCGGTCACGGTCGCCGGTGCATCGAGCGCCAGGGCGCAGCCCGAGGCGCCGATCTCGCGCTGCGCGGACGCCAGCACCGAACGCGTCACCTCGACCAGATCGCAGCGCTCGGGTACGAGGACGAGGTGCCCGGCGCCGAGCCGCGATGCATCGAGCAGGCGATTCAGTGATTCGAGGAAGCGATCGAATCGTGCGGTGAAGCTCTCGAGCTGCGACAGCAGCCAGGACTGTGCGATCGGGCCCGGCGATTCGCGCACGATATCCTTGAGGTGCTCGATCTGCATGTACACGGGAGAGATCGGATTGCGGAGCTCGTGGGCCACGGCGCTGATGAAGTCGTCGCGCAGCTCGATCTCGTGGCGCAGCGCCGCGAGCTGCTCCGTCGCCGTCTGCTCGGTCGCGACCGCCGAGCGAGCGGCAGCGTCCCGGTCAGCCGCATGCCCGGATCCTGCTTGCTCCGACGTGCTCTCCGTGACTCGCTGATCAGCCATTGGTCCGATCGAAGGGATCCCATGCATTTTAGGCCGGCCTTACAAGCGGTATAGTCACCGGGGCCTATCCCGGCAAATGTGAACGTCGAGCTCGGATGCGCGCGCCTCGCCACGCGCGCCGGCGCACATGGGAATCGCCGCGACGACGCCGTGGCGCTCGGTGGGCGCTCGCCGCGTTGCTCGCGACGGCCTCCGCCGCGATGGCCGGCCCGTGCCCGCCGCGCGGCGACGCTCGACCGGCCAGACCTCGATAATTCCCGCGGGCGGCCGATGCACCTCAAGCACCGCGAATGTTCGGTCCAACCACCACGGCGGCCAAGCTCCCACCCCGGGACGCCGTGGATCCGTATCGCGTGCTGTTCCAGCACCTGTCGGCGGGCGCGGCGCGCTGCCGGCTCGTCATCGAGCGCGAGCAGGTCGTCGGCGCCGAGATCCTCGACAGCAACCGCGCGTTCGAGCCGCTGCGCGCCACGCTGCCACAGCTGCTCGAGCTGTTCTCGCGGATCCGCCGCGTGGGGGCGCCCGAGACGCTGTCGCTCCGCAGCGGCGGCGCGCTGCTGTCGATCTCGGGGTATCCCGCAGGCGATGACGAGGTGATGGTGGTGATCGAGGACGTGACGACGCGCGAGCAGCTCGAGCAGCGCTCGCGCCAGTCCCAGGACCGCTTCGAGCAGGCGTTCCACGGCAACGCCGCCGCGATGGTGATCGCTCACCCGGGCGACCTGCGCATCCTCGACGTCAATCCGCGCTGGCTCGAGATGTTCGGGGCGACCCGCGCCGAGGTGATCGGCCGCACCTCGGTCGAGCTCGGGCTGATCAGCGAGATCCGGGCGAGCGCGAGGATCGCCGAGCACCGCCAGTTCACCGACGGCTACGATGTCGAGCTCGAGCTCCGCACCCGCGCCGGTGCGAACCTGACCGTGCTCGCGAGCGCCCAGCCGATCGAGATCGCCGAGGGCCGGTGCACGCTGACGACGCTGCTCAACATCACGGACCGCAAGCACGCCGAGGAGGCGTTCGCGGTCGCGTTCAGCGCGAGCCCCGCGGGCATGATCCTGGTCGACGACGCCTCCGACATCGTGGTCGCGGTCAACAACCGCCTGCTCGAGATGACCGGCGACCGGCGCGAGGCCCTGGTCGGCCGCCGGGCCCGCGAGCTCTCCCTGATCGCACGCCCCCCGCGCGAGGAGCTGTTCGCGGAGATCGCACGATCGGGCCGGCTCGCCGGTGTCGAGGTCGATCTCGCGTGCAAGGCCGGCCCGCCGATCTCGACGCTCGCGTCGACCGAGCGGGTCACGCTGCACGACCGACCGCACCGGCTCACGGTGTTCACCGACATCACCGGGCGCAAGCAGCTCGAGCGCCGGCTGCTGACGCAGCACGTGGTCGGTCATCGCCTGGCCGCGGCCGGGGACCCCGAGGCCGCGATTCCGGGGGTCCTCGAGGCGCTGTGCCGCGGCGAGGGCTGGGATTGCGGCGCCGCCTGGCTGTCCGGGGGCGCGGCGGCCGGTGACAGCGCGCTGCCATGCGGCGTGTGGCGCCCCCGCGGGATCCCCGACGAGCTCGCGAGCGCGCTGCGCGGCCTGGGCGCGTCGCCGGGCGGGCTCGTCGGCCGGGTGATCGCGACCCGCACGGCCGAGGAGCTCGAGCTCGCCGACACTGCGTGCCGCGCCGTGGCGTTTCCGATCCTCGGCGGCGACGCGGTGCTCGGCGTGGTCGCGATGGTGGCGCGCGCGCGCGACGGCAGCGCCTCGCTCGATACCGCCGCGCGCGGGCTGTTCGACGCCGTCGGCCGCCTGCTCGGCCTGTTCGTGGAGCGCACGCGCGCCGAGGCCTCGGTGCGCGTGCTCAACACCGAGCTCGAGCGCCGCGTGCTCGAGCGCACCCACGCGCTCGAGACCAGCAATCGCGATCTCGAGGCGTTCAGCTTCTCGGTGTCCCACGACCTCCGCGCGCCGCTCCGCGCGATCCACGGGTTCTCGGAGATCCTGCTCGACGACTTTGCGGCGGAGCTGCCCGAACCGGTGGCGTGCCTCATCGGCAGGGTCCACGCCAGCGCGACCCGGATGCGCAAGCTGGTCGAGGACCTGCTCGCGTTCTCGCGGCTCGGCCGCGACGGGCTGCGGCTCGGCTGCGTCGAGCTCGATCCGCTGGTCCGCTCGGTGCTCGACGAGCTACTCGTCGGCCGCGAGCTCGGCGCCAGGCTCGAGCTGCGCGTGATGCCGCTCGGCGTCTGCCGCGCCGACGCGTCGCTGCTGCGCACGGTGTGGACCAACCTGATCGACAACGCGCTCAAGTACTCGAGGAACCGTGCGCGGATCGTGATCGAGATCGGCCGCGAGGTCCGCGATCACGAGATCGTCTACTTCGTGAAGGACAATGGCGTCGGGTTCGACATGGAACACGCCGACCGCCTGTTCGGCGTGTTCCAGCGCCTGCACTCGGATGGCGACTTCGAAGGCACGGGGATCGGCCTGGCGAACATCCGGCGGATCATCGAGCACCACGGTGGCCGCGTCGCCGCGATCTCGGAGCTCGGCCGCGGCAGCAAGTTCGAGTTCACGCTCGGCACCGAGGTGAGTTGATGGCACTCAAGCTGCTGATCGCAGATGACGACCCCAACGACGCGACGCTGGTCGCGTACCGGGTCAAGCGCGCCGGCTACACCGTCGACTGGCGGCAGGTCGACGACGAGACCGGGTTTGCCCGCGAGCTCCCCGGCGCCGATCTCGTGATCTGCGACTTCTCGATGCCGAGGTTCTCGCCGCTCCGGGCGCTCGAGATGATCCGCGAGAGCGGCCGTGCCACGCCGCTCCTGCTGGTGTCCGGCAACGTCCCGGCGGAATGCGCGGACCGGCTCATCCGGCTCGGCGCCGCCGGCCATGTCCACAAGGACTGCCTCGACCGGCTGGCCAAGGCCGTGCGCGACGCGCTCGGCGAAGCACCGGCCGGCTGACGCGGATCGACTTGCGCGACCCAGCAGGACGGCCTGCCGGCCACGGCACGGCCAGCGCGGCGGCGAATGGCACAGCGCCTGGGGCAGGGCGTCACCGGGGCTCAGTGAATTCGACCACCGGATTGCCGCGGATGGTCGTGCCCGTCATCACGTACGTGACGATCTCGCCGCGACAGCCGGCATCGCCGACCGCCTTGGCGGTGAAGGTCTTGCCATCGGACTGATAGGAATACTGGAACAGGCTCGGATCGTAGCTCGCATAATCGAGCGACTTCCAGATCGGATCGTCCCAGGCGTCCGCCGACACCGGGCATCGAAGCACCAGGCACTCAGGCCACGTTCCCGCGCCGCTTGGCCTTTGGCCTGGGGGCTGCGGCCCGCGGGCCCTTGCGGAGGCCCACGGTGATGGCGAGCTCGGGCGCGACGGCCTTCAAGATCTCGAGGACCGTGTCCAGCTTGGGCATCGCTGTTCCGTGTTCGTAGCGAGCGTACGCGTTGCGCGAACTGGCGCCTATCCGCTTCGCCACGTCGGCCAATGAAAGGCCGTGCGCCTCGCGCTGGTAGCGCAGCACCACCCCGAGTAACAGCGCAGGGTCGGAAGCCTCCACACGGACCTCGTCACCATCGAGAGCGGCAACCGTCACCCTGAAACCAGGACGGTTGATCACGTCCTCGAACGCGTCCGCGAGGGCCCGCATCGCATCCGCCTTGCTCTTGCCCTGCGTGAAGATGCCCGCGATGTCACAGTGCGCGCTCCACCAGATGCCCTCCTGCTTCGTCACGGTACCGACCAGCATTTCAGACCTCCTTGGCCTTGCTCAGGATTGCGCGCGCAGTGAACTCCGCGATCTCGGCGTGACGCGGGACCGGGATTGTAGTCTCCCGATCGGCCCGGCCGAAGATCTCATGCTTGCCCTGGCGGACCGGGAACCACCCGAGGGCGTTCAGCCGCTGCACCAGGTCGCGGCGCTTCATTGACATGTACTGTACACATTCGAGTGTACAGTGTCAAGGCGCGGCGGTGAGCGTCGGACGGGCTGGACGCATGCGGTGACACGGCGATCACGAGCCCGGTCAGGAGTGCGCGAATCTGCCGCGAAGGAGCAACGCGCCGTCCGCACCGCATGCGGTGCCTGCGCCTGCGCGTCGCGGTCGGAGCCTGGGGCCCTGCTCGCCAGGGCGCTGCTGGATGATGCTCAGCCAGCGTGCAGGCTCCCCGGCTCGGTCACAAGAGCCCGCTCTGATCCACGAACGGCGCCGTGCACGGCGGTCCGTCCGCATGCAGGTACGCGAGCGTCTGGCCGCGGCGAGCGGCGATGATCGTCGACGAGTGCGTGCCGTACAGCGGCATGTGAATACACGTGGCGGTCAGCTCGCGTGCCACCTTGGCCGGCAGGCGTGAGGGCGGCGCGTCCTCGCGGGTATGATCGGCGAGCGCGGTTTGCAGCGCGGGCAAGAGCTCCGGCCAGCTCAGCGGCGCGTTCGCGATCGCCTGGTGCAACCGGGTCCCGCGCGGAAAGCCCTTGGAGCCGAGTCGGTCGTTGCACAACACGTGGATCCCGCGCGGCAGCGGCTCGATCTCGAGCACGCCCTCACGACGTGCGTACGCGATCGAGACGCCGCGCGCGTCGCCCCACACGAGGTTCATGCTCGCGTACATCGTCGGATCGAGCGCCGCGACATAGCCGTCTTGATCCGCGGCAGCTGCAAGCTCTCGAACCGCCAGCCCGCGCGAGCGCAGCCCCGGCGGCATCGGCACCAGCGCCTGCTGGTTGGTGACCGCTGCGAATCGACCGTCGCGCCGGATCGCGAGCCACGTTCCGCCCGACAAGACGTCGACGCCGCCGACAAGGCCATCGCCCAGCGACTCGGGCGGACGCGTCGGCCGTGCGTATGTCTCGTCGCGATTTGCGGCGAGCACGAGCGGCGCGCCGGCCACGACGTCGAGGAGGATGGCGATGGTGCACATCGATGACAGCTCGCCGGCGCCTTCAGAACTGGTAGTAGAGGAACGTGCTCGATTGCTCCCCTGCCATCACGAGCGCGAACAGGATGAACACGGTGAAGGCGAGCCCCTGGCCGCGTAGACTCCACCGCCACGAAAAGATACGCGGGCCGGTAAATTTCGGACTCGGATCGCCGCTGACTTCCCAGCCGTCCATGATCTGTGACGTGTTGGGTGCGAACAGGCAGAGCGCGGTCACCGGGATGGCCAGCGCGGCGATGCTGGAGATGGCGAGCTGCGGCGTGAGATCGAACCGGACCAGCGAGCCCAGGATCGCCGTGGCGGTGTGGAGATCGGGCGCGCGGAATAGCACCATTCCGATCGTGATGGCCGCCGCAGTCAGCAGCCACGCGAGCGCGACCGGTGGCTTCGGCAGGTGCGCCTGGCGCCAGCCGTGGTTGATCGACAGCGCGATGCCCCACCACGCGCCGAACACGACGAACGTCCAGCTCGCGCCGTGCCACAGGCCGGCGAGCACGAACGTCACCATCACCGGCAGTCCATATGCGCGCAGGAAGCTGACGAACCGACTGCTCTTCCTGGCCGCGACCTTCCGCCTCTGGTTCACGGAGATCGGCATGAACAAGTAGTTCGTGAGAAACCGCGTGAGCGTGATGTGCCAGCGCTGCCAGAACTCGATGGCGCTCCTGGCGCGGAGCGGCGAGTTGAAGTTGATTGGCAACCGCAGCCCGAGCATCACGCCGAGACCTAGCGCGATGTCCGAGTAGCCGGAGAAATCGAAGTAGAGCTGCAGCGTGTACGCCCACGATCCGGCCCATGCATCCAGCCCACCCGGCACGAGGCCGTGGCGCGGCATCTCGAACAGCTGATTCGCGTAAGGCGCGAAGGCCTCGGCGATGATCCCCTTCTTGAACAGGCCGATCGCGAACACGGTGATGCCCACGGCGAATCGTTGCGCGGACACGTTGCCCACCTCGTCGCGCTGCGAGAACAGCTCGCGCGGCGCCAGGATCGGGCCCGCGGTGACGTACGGGAAGCACGAGACGAAGAGGAGGTAGTCCCGGAAGCTCTCGGCTGGCTTGATCCCGTTGGCCACGGCGACCAGATAACCGATCTGCTGGAACGTGAAGAACGAGATGCCGACCGGCAGCGCGATGTGCGCCAGTGAAAACGAGTGCCCCGTGACCGCGCTGACGTTCTCGAGGAAGAAGTTGGCGTACTTGAAGACTCCGAGCACGAGCAGGTTCGTGACGACACCGAGCACCAGCGTGCGACCGCGTGCCGCCTTCGGGGCCGCGACCAGCGATCGCGACACCGCGTAGTTGAACGTGGCGAGGCCGACGAGGACGATCAGCAGCTTCCAGCCCCACAGCCCGTAGAACACGAGCGATGCGATCGTGAGCGCCGTGCGCGCACCTGCTGGTCCGAAGAGGTGACGGCCGAGGACGACGCTCCCGAGCGTGAGCGGCAAGAACGCGAAGATGAACGCGAGCGACGAGAACAGCATCGAAGGGCCTCTACTGGGTACCTCGGCCGAGAGCAGCGCGAGGAAGTCGTCGTGCCGTCAGTCCTTGATCGCGATCTGGGCGAACACGATCTTCAGACAGACCGCATCGGGGTGAATGAAGTCGCGAAAATTCGATTCTTTGCAGCCGACCTTGTCGGGATCCAGGCTGCCTGCGACGCTCGCAGCGTTGGCCGCCGCCACGGCACGGAGCTTGTCCTCCATGGCGGCGAGGCTCTTGCCGTACGGCGAGCCCGCCATGCGGTGGTGGTACGCGGGATGAAACGGCGTCATCGCGATCGTCACGTGTGTGCCTTGCTGCGCGAGGAAGGCCAGCAACTTCCCGAAGCCTTCGATGCGCTCGGGATCGATCGGCCACTCGCTGCGCTCACTCATCTTCGCGGCGCGCAGCTCCGCGTCTTCTGCCACGGTCGCCGCGGTCGAGACCATGTTCTTGACGCCACGTGAGAGGAGCAGATCGCCCCACGATGCGCTGTGCTCCTTCGAGAATGCCATCGATCCGTCGGCGTGGAGCACGTCCATGTCGTCCATCGAGTCGGCGTCGACCGGGCCTTCGTGCCTCCCCTTCAAGTGGTAGGAGAGCTGGCGCCGGATATTGCTGATCGAGAACAAGTTCGACCAGTATCCGACTGGAAGGACGTTCCAGAGCGGTTCCTTGGCAAGGCCGAGGCGATCGGCCATCGCTCGGTACTCGGACCAGAAGTTCTTGAACTCCTCGGTCTCGCGCAGCTCCGGATCGATCGGCAGGAACGTCTTGAAACGGGCCGTGAGGATCAAGTTCTTCGGAAGCCGCTGGTGCTCGTAGAGCAGGCCCGCGAACGCAAGGGCGTCTTCGTACACGTCGTTGTGAACGAACGCGTTATAGAACGTCTTGCCGGGGAACATGTCCGCCCTCGCGAGCTCGAAGCGGCTGCCACCGAACACGATGATCTGCGGCGTCTTCGTCATCAGCGCGACAGCCTCGCGACGCAGCGCGCGATAGTCCAGGTTCGCCTGGTAGACCGCGTAATTCTTTCCTGACTGATGCGCCGCGGCGATCTCACGCAGGACCGACCTCCTGAAGTGCAGTGGGTCGAGCAGATAGTTCGCGATGGCGATCGCGGCGAGCCCGGTGCCAACAAGAATGATCAGATAGCGCAGGAACCGCTTCGCCGAGAAGGCGCGAGCTGTGGCGGGCGCCGGTGCGCTCGAGCGGTTCCTGGCAGCGAAGGTCGACGCATCCTCGGCGGTCTCCAAAGTCGTTCTCCCGGTGCGCTGTGACGTTGTGAACTGCTACTGCTGATGATGCTCGGCGTCTACGAGGAGCTCGATCTCACCGTCTTGAAGCGCTCGCCGTGCATGTCTTCGGACACGATGACGACCTTCTGCGGGATCTTGAAGCGCGGCAACGCGTTCTTGCAGTGTTCGAACATGCGCTTGCGAAACGCAGACAGTGGCTCGGCGTTGTCGAGCTTCACGCGCGCCGTCACGATCTGGCCCGTGATCGGGTGGGGCTCGCCACTCACCGTGACGCTCTGCACGCCGGGCATCGTGCAGAGCACGCTCTCGACCTCCGCGGGGTATACCTTTTCCCCGCCGACGTTGATGAGCTCGGACTTCCTCCCGAGGATGCGGAAGTCTTCGCCATCGACCTGGACGAGGTCGTACGTCCTGAACCAGCCGTCCTCCGTGAACGGGCTGGGCGCGTTCAGGTAACCGAGCATCGCGGACTTCGCCTTGATCTCGAGCATGTCGTCAACGACGCGCGTCTCGTATCCTTCACCGCCGATGCGCACCCAGAGCGAGTCACTCGCGCGTGACCTGGAGCGCAGGATGCCGAGCTCGGAGAGCCCATACGTCTGTTGAAGACGAATGCGCGGATAGAGCTCGTGGAACCGCCTGAGCGTGCTTTCGTGCATCGGTTCGGTGCCATACGTCACGAGCTCGAGGCTCGAAAGATCGTGGCGCCGGTACGCTTCGCTCACGAGAAGGAGGTTGATGAACGTGGGCGAGGTCGGCAGCAGTTGCACGCGATGCTTCGCGATCGCGGCGCACACCGCGTCCGGGAGTCGGCTGGTGACGGTCACGATGCAGCCCGCGTTCGAAAGGCTGTAGAACAACGTGTTGAATCCGCCGATGTGATCGAAGAGGAGAAACGAGATCGCGCGCAGCGCCGGGCGCGGGGACGTGAACTTCTCGAGCAGCGGCACGAGGTCGTGCAGCGCGCCCTTGCTCTTGCCGGTGGAGCCGGAGGAGAACAGCACGAGGCCGGGGTGCTTGCGCGCGCGAACCTCGAGCAACAGCGCGTGCGTGACCTCGACGCCGGTGTGGGAGACCTCGGGGTGTTCGCCATCGGCGCGCACGATCGTCTCGACCTGAGCGATCTCGCGGAACTCCGTCTTCTTCGTCTCGACCGAGGCCGTCAGCGGCACGACGACACACGCGCGCGCGATGAGCGCGAGAAGCAGCGCGATGGAGTCGGGCGAAAAGTCCGCCTCCAGGCTCACCACGCCACCGCGCGCCACGGCGTTGTCTTCGAGGAAGTCGCTCCACTTGCCGATGCTCTCTTCCAGCCACTGGAAGGTGTACACGTGATCGTGCCAGATGATCGCCTGGCAATCCGGGTGAGTCCGGATGACGCTGAGCACGTGGTCGATGAACATGTTTATCAAAGACCCTGGGCGAGATCACGCGCCAGCTAGTCGGTTTGTATCCGGAGAAGTGCGTACTCCGCGAGCGCGTAGATCGTGCTGTACGGGCTGTGCTCTTGCGAGAGCACGCGGGCGTCGGCGAGCTGGACGCTGACGCCGAATTTCTCTTCGATGCCTTGCTCGAGTGCGACGACGAGCGTCACGAGCGCCATCGAGTCGAGGAACCCTTCGCTGCCGAACAGCGCAGTGTCCGCTTGTAGTCGTGGGGGAACCGTGAGGCCAGTCTCATCCTTTATCAGCAAGATACTCTCCACGACGAGGTCGACGACTTGCAATACCTGCGTTTGCGCTCCCCCAAGCATCGCGAAAATCTAGAAGATTGAAGGACAAATGTAAAGCGTCATCGACGTACTGTCGCTGCCGACCTCGGAGGAGATCCTCGCCAGTGTCAATCCGGAGATGTTCGACCCTGACCGACCCTGGCGCCTCCGGAGCCACCGTGTACCGCTGGCTCCGCCGGTGCGGTGACGTATGCGCGCGAAGGTCGGGAATCCCGAGCGCAGCGAACAGGCTTGCGTGCGCGGGCCGAGCCGATCTGCTGTCAGATTGACCACGTCAGTTGAGGATGAGCTTCACGTTGACGATGCCCTCGGCCCCGCGGATCCCCTGGTAGAGGATGTCGCATTCCCCGGGCGTGCCTGCGACCAGCATCCCGCAGGCAACGTGCTCGCATAGATCGGCGCGCCGCTGTCACGCCCAGCTCCTGGACGACGCCGCAGTCGCTTCGGCCGGAGAACGACCGGTCGTGCAGACTCGCTGGCCGGTCACGCTCCAGTTGGTGGAGGTGATGGGGTATTGCGAATTCGCGCTCGTGAACGGACCCGAGGTGACCTCGACCCATGCTCGCGGGGACCAGCCGGCGACGTTGTCGATGGTGATGATCGACATGTCACCACCCGAGTTCCATTCCCAGTGCCACGTGGAGCCGATGTTATGCGCGGAACCGTCTGGAAAATCGGTCCACCAGACACCCTGGGCACCGTCGCCGCAATGCCCGGCGGTCATGACGTAGAGCTTGCTGTCCACGTTGCTGTGGGCGATGAAGCCCGCGGTGCAGCTCTTCGCCGCGTTCATGATCCGGATCCCGCCGCGAAGCGGGGGATCGCAGAACGGATACGTACACGCGTAGGCCGAGTACTTGTTCGCGCGGGCGTCGATCACGACCGCGTCGCGCAACCTGGCCGACGCCGACGCAACCAGGGCACGCTGCTCGGCGCTCAGGTTGCCCGAACCAGGGACGTGCAAGTAGACCGCGTTGTGGTCGACCCGCAATCCGGCGCTGAGGTGTTCGGGCGCGCCCTGGTTGACGCGTGCGATCTCGCTGCTCAGCCAGGCATTCGCCTGCTCGAGCTCGTGAAGCGCGTGCCGCACGGGAACGACGTCATGGGCATCCTGGAGGCCCACCGTCGCGGCCGCGATGCTGGCGGTGGCCGTGAGCCTGGTGTTGCTGCTCGTCAGCGCGGTGACGCCGATCTTGACGCGATCGCCATCGAGCGGGTCGATCCACACGCCGCCAAACGCTTCTCCGAGGCTTGCCTTCGCGGCGTCGACGAGCGCTGGCGCGCGCTGCTGCCACTGGAGGCGGACCTGGGCCTCCGCTGCCGTGATGTTTCGCTCGCGAGCAAGCCCCATCACCTCGTCCGGTGAGATCGGCGCCACGGTCGTGCTCGTCGTGCTCGGGGCGCCCGCGGCGACCGCCGTGGCAGCTTCGGCGCCGTCGTCGTCACCCGATGCCGGTGATTCGGGAGCCGCGGCGCATCCGGCGCCGATCGCCGCCGGGCGCCGACCATTCAGCACGAGGCGCAACTTTCTGGCGACTCGCATCCGTCACCGCCTGTGCTTCCGCTCGCTTCCGCGTCACCAGCGCCCGCTGATGCTCGGCGTGGTCCTCTCGGCCTTCTTTGCTCCGCTGATGCTTGGCATTCGTGAGGCGGCGCCGGGCGGGCTGCTCGAGCTTGCGACAGACGTCCTTGCAGTAGCTTTGGCCTCGGTAGTCAGGACGACAGACCACGAACTTTTTCCCGCAGTAGCTGCAGGTCAACTCGAAGACAACGAGCTCGTCCACCCCTCGCGGACGGGCGAGAACTGGATAACTGCTTGACGGACAGCGACAGTACGAGGGTACGGGCGACGTCCATCCACCGCTTGTACATCGAGGGCTCAGGCGGGAATCTGAGCCCTCACTCTTTCCATCCGACGGTCAGAATTATCGGAACCGATCTCACGCACCGCCACTTCTTGAACTCGGGCCTCCGCTGCCCCCGGTCCGTTCCCTGGTGCCCTGGTGCCCTGGTGCCCCGGTCCCCGGTCCCCTGGTCCCCTGTGATCGCGGTGGATGTGGTCCCCATCAAGCCCGGTGGTGACATGCGAGGGCGGATACGGCGCTCGGCCTCCTGGAGGTCGTCGAGCGAATAGCGGGGAACGCACGCACGAACGCCTCGGCGGAGCCGGGCATCGCGTACGCGGCGTGCATCGCTTCGAGGAACAACGCGCGCGTTCTCGCGTTGCTACTCGACGATTGCGCGGAGCACCTCGGGATCTTGGCCGTCGAGTGGATGGCCGAGGTGACGGCGGCCGGCGGCGTAGACGCGCAGGAAGGTAGCGAAGAGCAGCGTGCAAGAGCTCGATCAGCGACGCGCCGGGTCGATCGCGGCCGGCTCGATGATCAGCGAGAACGAGAAACCTCGAGCGCGGTACATGCCGTCCGACGGATGACGCCCGACGGAGAACCGGTCGCGCTGCCCGAACGACGTACGGTACAGCCCGAGGGTCTTGCCGGCCACGCCGGTCAAGAGCTCGAAGGCCATGTGGGTCAGCACCGCACTGGCGCCCACCGCAGTCACCCACGGCACAGCGATCTCGTCCCGGGTGATCCGCAGTGCGCTCACGGCGTCCTGAAACGCGACGCTAGTGGATCGCTGCGCGAACAGCTGTGCGAGCGATGCGCTGCCCCTGCTGTCGCGCGACACGAACAGCACCAGATCCACGAAGTCGCGGACCGCGGCGCGATACAGCAGGCGATCGTACAGTCGAGCACCGTTTGCGATCCTGGACCACCGATCGGTGCAAGTGACGAAGCCGAGCTGCGGCTCCTCGGCGCGGGTGCAGATCAGTGCGTCGAGCCGGATCTCGCTGGACTCCAGTGCCCCGGCATCCTCGATGATCAGATCCGCGAGCCGGATCGCGATCGCGCCGGGTGCATCGCTCGGCGCGGCGGGCCGCTGCGCGACGCGGTCGATCCCTCGCGAGATCCACGCGTCCGGATCGCTCGCGGCGGCCTGACTGCTCGGATTCTCGTCGACTTGGAAGCGGACACGCCCCAGTGCGGCATCCTGGGGATGCAGGAGGAACGACAGTCGCTTCAGGTAGAAGCTATGGTCGCCGAGCTCGTCGTTGGCGCGCGCGCGATCTCGCCCATCGTGAAGGCTGGAGAGCAGGTCGTGGAGCCGGGGGTCGCCGGGACGTCGTGCGATCGATGGCCGGATTTCGAATACGGTGAGGTCGAGCGCCGTGCGCGTGATGATGACGATGATCTCGTCCAGGCGAGGGAAGTTGGTTCGGGGCAAGCCATCGGGCCATGACAGGTGGAGCCCTTCGAGCCTGCCGCCGGGAAGCTGCCCCAGCACGAACGGCGGACCACCCGGGGCGAGCTCGACTCCGGACGGTGCGGCACGCGTGAGCAAGGCGATCGTTCCCTGGAGGCCGATGTTGAATACGTGCGCGAACAGCCGGCGATGCGACCGGTTTGCGATCTTGAGGTAGACGCGGTCACCGAGCCCGAGCGCTGCGCCGTGGCCGGGCAGCGGCAGCTCCTCCCCGTGGGCCACGATGCCGAGCTCGATGTCGAGCTCGTCGGCGAACACGCCTTGCTCCAGGTCGCGCAGGCTCTGGGCGATGCCGAGCGTCGCCACCTGGTCGAGCACGGTGTCCACGTCGTCGGGAACTCTCGCTGCGGGGTACAGCGGGCCCCAGGCGTCCTCGAGCGACAGGGCACCGTCGCGCAGTCGCAGTGTGGCCAGGACACCCAGCTCTCCTGGCTCCGCGACCCGCAAGCCTGGGTGCTCCGCTATCTGGTGCACGAGGAGCGGACGCACGTCAGCCGGCAGGTCGAGCGCGACCGGCCAGCCAGCGCCGGCGATCGCGATCGGGGAGGTTGCGCCGTTGCCTGCAACGCCAGCGCGCGATGCATCGTCGACCTCCACCAGCGAGAACGGCGTTCTGTGCGCTGGGCCGGTGATGCGCGGCCGCTGCGTCGGACACCGTGCCGAGATAGGAGGGATCAGCGCCCTCCAGCTCGTGGTGGCATCGGCCCTGGTTTCAAGAACCTCGAGCAGCGCCATGGTGAACACGCCATGGAAGCTGCCGTCGCCGGCGCGCTGGTAATAGGCGGACTCGTTGGGCCCGCACGCCGCGATCACGACGACGTTGGGGTTGCCTCCGCAGGCGGTCTCTTCCACCGCATCGCCGTACTGCGCGCGGAGATCGGCGAGGTGCTGGGCGAGCGCAGGCTCGAGGGATCGCGGGCGCAGGGCGCGGACGCGCAGGTCGCGAATGGCCGCGTCGCGCGACATCTGGGGCGCCAAGCAGCAATCGAGGATAAGGGTAGCGTTGCGGGTCCGCGCGGTGAGCTGTGTCAGCTTGAGCGAGAGCTCCCGGTCAGTGATCCCGTGCCACGCGGCACCGGCTTGCCATGAGCCGGCGGTCTTGATCCCCGATACGACAACCTCCCTCGCGGCCGCACTCATGACGAGGAATCCGAAGCCGGCGTAGTAGATCACCGCGGCGTCTTCTGCGCTCGACGCTGCGATCAGGTGATCGAGGCCATCGAGGATCTCGGCCCGGGTCGCCTGCCCGGCGAGTCGCAGGTCAACCTCGAAGCCGCGAGCGCGCAGCACCTGCGCGACCCGACGAGCATCGTTGTACGACGCGCTGTCGAGGCCGTCGCCTGTACCGCCCGCATCGCCGCCCCCTTCACCGTCCGATCCGCCGACCCCGATCACCAGCGCGCGGCGGCGCCGGACCTCGGTGGGCTCGACGACGGCTTGCAGCGCTCGGCGAAACTCCCGGCCGTTCCTCGGGCGCTGCGCGATGTCGATCGACAGCGCACGATCGATGACCCCGACGAGCGGGCCGGGCAGATCGTCGCGGCGCTCCGCGATCGAGACGATCGGATTGTCGCGTGCAGCCACTAGCTCGCTCTGGCCGCCGAATTCGTCGCGCGGCAGCTCGAGGGTGAGCATGAAGTACAGCGTCGCGGCCAGCGACCACACATCCGAGGCCGGTGACGCCGCGTGCGCGTCGAGCAACTGCTCGCGCGGTGCGAACCGTGCCGTGCCGCCGGCCCGGCCGTCGATTACGTCGGAGTGATCCTCGAACTGCCCGGTGAGCCCGAGATCGGCAATGACGATGCTGTCGTTCTTGCGGCGCAGCAGATTCGCCGGCTTGATGTCGCGATGCACAAAGTCCCGGTCATGCAGGTACTCGAGACCCTCGAGGGCTTGCAGCGCATACCGGCACGCCCGTTCGACCGCCAGCGGTTCGCCGGTCTCGGCCAGTGCATCGTCGATGCTTCCCGTGCACAGCTCGGTCTCGAACCATGCAGCGCCTGCACTGGCAATCACGCCGCGGGCGTGGACTTGGAGGATCCGGATGCTGTGGAACCGCGCCATGACCTCGGGTTCGCGCTCGGTGTCCGGCCGCAGCGGGACGATCTTCAGCGCAACCTCGGTGCCATCGCGCTCGCGGGTCGCGCGATACACCGAACCCTGCGCGCCGTGGCCGAGCAACTCGCGGAGCGAGTACCCCGGCACCGCGAGGTCGTCGATCGGTATCGGCACCCCCCCGGACAGCGCGAGCGTCGCGTCGAGGGTGGCCAGCGTCCGCTCGACGGTCCGCGGCGGCAGCGCGACGGTCCGCGCGATCGAAGCGATGCTCGTGTTGCGTCCCGTCGCGCGCAGCGACGCGATGGTCGAGGCTACCCAGCGCGCGTCCCACGGCCGCGCGCTCCACGTGCACCAGCTCGAGTCGTGGTAGGCGCCGCCCGAGGCTTGCTCGAACGCGGAGTACGGCTCGGCTTGCACGGCGTGCCGGATCGCCAGCAGCAGGCTGGCTCGAAGCAGCGGTGGCGTCGCCAGCACCAGCGGCTCGCTGGCAGTGCCGCTTGCCAACCGCCGGACATGGTCGAGGATGGCCACGTCGGGGACCACCGCCGCATGGGGTGCCAGCTGTCCGATGACCGCCTCGAAGGTCGC